>NZ_BSDC01000003.1:0-300000 GCF_030268045.1 Geothrix edaphica | reverse complement strand
GGTCACGGCGGACTTGAAGACTTCCTTGCCGGACATGACGGGGATGGTCTCGCCGGCCTGGATCTGCTCAGCGGTCACGAAGGGCCGCCGCTTGAAGCTGGCGCCGGTCATCGTCAGTACGCCGGCGCCGGTGCCGTCCGTGAAGAGCCGGGTCTTCAGGATGCCCGCCTCGCCGTCCCGCGCCTCGATCACCACGGCGCCGGCGCCGTCCCCGAAGAGCACCGTCCGGTCGCGGCTGAGGGTGTTCTCCGCGCGTTCGGCCTCGGTGATCTCCCGGGTGGACTGGCCGATGAGGGTATTCCAGCCCAGGTGCCAGGGCATGAAGGCCGTGTGCACCTCGGCGCCGACGAGCAGGACCCGCCGGTAGCGGCCGCTCTGGATGAGGAGGTCGGCCAGCTCCAATCCGTAGAGGAAGCCGCTGCACTGCTGGCGGAGGTCGAACGTCGGGAGATCGGTGCGGAGCCCCAGGGCGGCCTGGAGCAGCGGCCCGTTGCCTGGCAGCACATGGTCCGGCGTCATGGTGGCGAAGACCACCGCGTCGATGTCGCCCATGCCGAGGCCCGCCTTGGCGATGGCGGCCCGGGCCGCGATGACGCCGAGATCCGTGGAACCCTGGCCCGTTTCCGCATAGCGCCGCTCCTGGATGCCGCTGCGGACCCGGATCCATTCATCCGACGTGTCCATGAGCCGGGACAGGGCCTCGTTGGTCACGATATGCGGAGGCACGCCGATGCCGGTTCCGGTGATGACGCTTCGCATGGCAGTCCTTTCAAGGGGAGCGCGTCAGCATATCCGGATTCAACTCTGGGGCACACCCAGAAGCCGGAGGGCCATGGCCTGCTCGCTGGGGCGCTCCAGGCGGGCGCCATCCACTTTCAAGGTGTGGATCCGCAGGGCGCCATCGGCGAACCCCAGCAGCACGCCCTCCCGCGAACTTCGGAAACAGCCTGCGGGGCAGGGCAGCTCCGTGGGCAGCGCCCAGGCCACCTTCACGGATCCTTCGGCGGTCTCAAGGAAGGCGTTGGGCCAGGGGTCGGCCACGGCGCGGATCTGGTTGAAGGCCTCTCCGGCGGTCATGGCGAAGTCGAGGCGGGAGTCGGCGGGCTTCCGGCCGCCGAAGTAGGTGGAGGGACCGAGGGTCTTCTGGTCGATGCGGGGCAGGCTGCCGTCCGCCAGGCCGGGAGCCGCTTCGCGCACCAGCCCCCGGCCGGCGTCCGCCGCCTTGAGGGTGAGGCTCAGCGCCGTCTCGTCCCAGTCGATGGGCAGGCGGGCCTGGGCCACGATGTGGCCATCATCCGGCTTGGGGGTCATGGCGTGGAGGGTGACGCCTGTCTCGGTCTCGCCCTTCACCAGCACCCAGTTGAGGGGGGCCCGTCCCCGGTACTTCGGCAGCAGGCTGCCGTGCAGGTTGTAGGCGCCGAGCCGCGGGAGCTCCAGGAATCGCGCCTGGATCATCTCCCGGAAGTAGAAGCTGAAGAGGAAGTCCGGCTGGTGGGCGCGGATGGCCTCGAAGACCTCATCGGTATTGAAGCTGGGCGCCAGGCGGACCGGGATGCCATGGGCCTCGGCCACGGCGGCGGGAGGCGTGAACCACCGCTCGTCGGCCCCCTGGGCGTAGGTGTACAGGGCCTTCACCGCGACTCCGGCCTCCAGCAGCCCCTCCAGGGCCGCGGTCCCCACGCTGGAATAGGCGCACACGACGGCGCTTGGGCTCGGCATAATCCCTCCAGATCCAGCATCTCATAACCCGTTGACCTTCCCCACCGTAGCCCTATGTTGTGCCCGGAGCCGATCCATGCGTGTGCGCGTCCTGCCCCTGTTGTTTGGCGCTGCGCTGTTGCTGGCCGGGGAGGACCCTTTTGAGGCCCCGCCCGAACTCCAGGCCTTTGCTCGACAGCAGACCATGGCCAAAGAAGGCGTTCCAGCCAAGGTCTCGGCTCTGCTCAAGGCCTTCTTCTCGCCCCCCGAGGAGGGCGGGCTGGGGATCGCCTATGACAACGCCTACACCAGAACCCCCAAGGAAGTGTGGCGGGATCGCAAAGCCAACTGCCTCAGTCTCACCGCGCTCTGTGTTGGTGCCTGCAAATCCATCGGTCTCCCGGTGCGGTACGGCGAACCTCTGCGGATCAGCCGCTGGCGGCGGGTGGGGGCGACGGTCCGGTTCGAACGGCACGTGGTGGCCGTGGTGCAGTGTGGAACCCCGGGCCAGGAGCTGGTGGCCGACTTCCTGCCGGAGGTGCGGCGGGTCAGCCTCCTCATCGCGCCGCTGGAACCCACGCGGGTGCTCGCCCTCTTCCACAGCAACCGGGCCGTCGAGCTGATGGCGGAAAACCGCATCGAGGATGCCCTGGCCTCGGCCCACCAGTCCATCCAGGTGGATCCGGGCCTGGGCGTGGGTTGGAACATCCTAGGGGTGGTCCAGCGGGCCCAGGGGCTGGATGTCGAGGCCGAAGCCTCCTTCCGGAAGGCCCTGGCGGTGGATCCCAAGGACGGCGCCCCCTGCGGGAACCTGGAGAACCTCCTGCGGGCCCAGGGCCGGGTGGAGGAGGCGCAGGGCTATCGGGAGCGCGGACTGGAGATCCGGAAGCGCGATCCGTTCTTCAACGCCTTCCTGGCCGAGGAGGCTCTTGGCGACCAGCAGTGGGACGAGGCGGCCCGGCGCGTCAAGCAGGCCATCAAGCTCCTTCCCATGGAACCCGAGTTCTACTGGATCCAGGCCCGGGTGGCCCTGGCCCAGGGACGGACGAAGGATGCCATCAAGTCCCTGGAGAAGGCCCGGAAGTGGGCCCAGCCGGAAGCGCAGGCCCGCTTCGACAGCAAGCTCACGCTGCTGAGGAACATCCGGCCGGACTGATCGCCCGCGGGCCGCCGGTCAGTTGGCCTCCAGTTCCGCGAGCCGGGCCTGGGCCTCCGCGCTGTCGGGATGGTGCAGGAGACATTCGCGGAGGTAGCGGCGGGCTCCTTCGAGATCGTCCAGTTCCCGCCGGGCCTCGGCGAGGTGGATCAGGGCCTCCTCAGCCTCGCCATCGACCTGGAGGGCCTGCCGCCAGTAGCTCTCGGCCCGGTCCCAGTCGCCCACTTCGGCGCAGCCATGGCCCGCGTCCAGCAGGTAGCGGAGGTTCCGGGGGTCCATGCGCACGGCGCGCTCCAGATCCAGGCGCGCGGGCACGTGTTCACCCAGGTTGGCGCGGGCCAGGCCCCGCAGGTGCCAGAAATCCCCCTGTTCCCGGCAGGCCTCGCCCAGGCTGTCCAGGTAGGGCAGCAGGGCCTCCCAGGCCTCCATGCCGGCGAGGCAGTCGGCCTGGAGCATGAGGAGGTCCGGGTCGCGGGGGCCCTCCCGGAGCAGGGCGGCGACTTCCCCGTAGGCGGCCTCGTACTCCCCCAGGGCCACCCGGACCTGCAGGAGGAGGGGCGGGTGGTGGTCGCCCTGGCCTTCGGGAGGGACCTGTTCCAGCAGCGCCCTGGCGGCCGCGGGATCGTCCTCCCACCAGAAGGCGAACTCAGCCCGGCGGAGCAGCCACTCGTCACGGAGGGCCGCGCCTTCCGCATCGGCCGGCAAGGCGCCCCGGGCCCGTTCCAGGCTGCCGAGGGCCTCCGCGTCCCGCCGCAGCTCCAGGGCGATCTGGTACCGCTCCATCCAGAGCCGGAAGGCCTCCGGGAGGTGCTCGACCGCCGCTTCCGCCACCTGCCAGGCGCCCTCGAGATCCCCCAGGCGCCGGCGGGACACGCTTTCCGCGAGCCAGAGCAGAGGCTGGTCGCGGCGATGGTCGTGGGGAAGACCCGCGATGAGGGCCAGGGCCTCTGCCGGCCGGCCGTTGCGCAGCAGGTGCATGGCGGCGGCCCCCCGGTCCCAGGGCAGGCGGGGATCGCCATGCCGGGAGACCAGCACGGCCAGGGCGCGTTCCGCCATGTCCTCCCGTCCGTGCTGGAGTCCGGCCAGCATCAGGTCCTCGAGCACCAGCGGGTCATCCCAGGCCAGGGGCAGGGCCGCCTCGAAGTGGCCCCAGGCTTCGTGCAGGGCGTCCCCGCGGCCGGAGCGCAGCAGGAGGAGGCCCTGGAGGTGGCGCAGCCGGGCCAGGCGAGGGGCCAGGCGAATCAGGCGCTCCCCCCAGGCCAGGCGGCGGGCCGAGGGCAGGTCCGGGAGCCGGCGGAAGGCCCGGGACACCACCAGGCGCTTCCAGAGGGGCAGGCGGGAGAGCTGCGCATCCAGGGCATCCAGCCAGGCCCGGTCCCGATAGCCCAGGGCCTGGTTGGCGGCGCTCCGCAACAGGCCGATCCGGTAGCCCAGCTCCCCGGTGGCGAGGGGCGTGCGGGACAGGCGCTCCGCCACGGCGGAGGCGGGCCCGCCCGCAGCCCACAGGGTCTCGGCCCGGGCCAGCCGCGCAGGGTAGACCCAGGCCTGCCGGATCGCCCAGCCCAGCCAGGTCCCGGCCGCCGCGGTGAGGGGCAGGATCCAGCCGAAGGCCGGGTCGCGGCGGAATCCTTCCAGGGACAGGAGGACCATCAGCACGATCAGCAGGATGTCCGCCGTGGGGCGCAGGGAGACCTTCTTCATGGTTCCAGGGTACGCGACGAGCCCCGGCCGGGACCGGGGCTCGGGGAAAACGGGGTGGTCAGATCTTGATGACGTTCGCGGCCTGGGGACCCTTGGGGCCCTGCACCACATCGAAACTGACGCGCTGTTTCTCATCCAGGGTGCGGAAGCCCTTGGACTGGAGCGCGGAGTAGTGGACGAAAATGTCGGCGCCACCCTCATCCGGGGTGATGAAGCCGAATCCCTTCTCGGCGTTGAACCACTTGACGGTGCCTTCGGACATGACTTTCTTCCCGGGGACCAGGCCCCTCACGCCTGGAGGTTGATCGCGCGATACGCACCAGGCGTGCGGATCGCGGGGGCTTGCGCCCGAGTGAAACCGGGATCCCCGGCGGGAGTCCCTCCCCACTTTCACGGCTGTTGAGCTGGTAAAGATGGATGGTTGAGAGGGATTCTAGGGTCGGGTGTTGCGGTCTTCAAGACCCAAAAACACAGAAGGCGGCCAAGGGCCGCCTTCTGTGTACGGGGGCTCCGCCCCTTTAGTTGCCCTGCTGGATTTCCTTGGCGATGACGAGCCGCTAGATCTGGTTATGGACGAACGCCGGGGCCCCGCTCGGAACAGCGCTGGTGCGCTGTCCGCTCGCGACCCGGACGATCCAGCGGCCTAATTGCCCTGCTGGATTTCCTTGGCGATAACCAGCCGCTGGATCTGGTTATGGACGAACGCCGGGGCCCCGCTCGGAACAGCGCTGGTGCGCTGTCCGCTCGCGACCCGGACGATCCAGCGGCCTAGTTGCCCTGCTGGATTTCCTTGGCGATAACCAGCCGCTGGATCTGGTTCGTCCCTTCATAGATCTGGAGCAGCTTGGCGTCGCGCATGCACTTCTCCACCAGGTAGTCGCGGCTGTAGCCGTTGCCGCCGAGGATCTGCACGGCGTCGGTGCTGACCTCCATGGCGGTGTCGGTGGCGAAGGTCTTGGCGATGGCGCTCTGCTTGGAGTTCTTGATGCCGTGGTCGGTCATCCAGGCGGCCTGCCAGGTGAGCAGGCGGCTGGCCTCGATCTTCTTGGCCATGTCCGCCAGCATGAAGCTGATGGCCTGGTTGGCGAAGATGGGCTGGCCGAACTGGATGCGGGTCTTGGCGTAGTCCAGCGCGATCTCGAAGGCGGCCCGGGCCACGCCCACGCCCCCGGCGGCCACGGCGGCGCGGGTCTGGTCCAGGGTCTTCATGGCGATGACGAAGCCCATGCCCTCCTTGCCCAGGAGGTTCTCCACGGGCACTTCGGCATCGTTGAAGTAGAGCTCCACCTGGTTGGAGGCGCGCTGGCCCATCTTGTCCATGGCCCGGCCCACCACCAGGCCCGGCGTGTCCCGGGGCACCACGATGCAGCTGGTGCCGCGGGCGCCCTTGCTGGGATCGGTGCTGCAGAAGAGGGCGTACCAGTCGGCGTAGCCGCCATTGGTGCAGTAGCACTTGGTGCCGTTGATGATGTACTTGTCGCCCTTCTTCTCGGCGCGGCAGCTCATGCCGCCGGCGTCAGAACCGGCATTGGGCTCGGACAGAGAGAAGGCCGCAAACTTGGGCTCTTCCGCGAGCATGCCCAGCCACTTCTTCTTCTGCTCGGGGGAAGCCGCGACGAGCAGGGGCGTCATGGCGAGGCCGTTGGCCATGATGGAGGTGTAGAGGCCGGCGCAACCCCACGCCAGCTCCTCGCAGACGATGGCCTCCTCGACCTGCTTGGCGCCGGGGCCGCCGCAGTCCTCAGGCACCAGGGCCTGGAGGTAGCCCTGGTCCCAGGCCGCCTTGTAGACATCCACGGCCCACTCGCCGGTCTCGTCGTACTTGCGCGCCACGGGCCGCATGATCTTCTCGGCGAAGGTGTGGGCCCGCTCTTTTTCGGCCAGCTGTTCAGGGGAAAGGGAGAAACCGAGCATGAAGACCTCTATGGGTGATGAAGGGAGGGTGGCGTGGCTGGAAGGATCCGGAAGCCCCAGTCTATCTGCCCGTCCCCGGCTCCCCAAGGCTGGAGGTCCTGACGCGAAGTAGGATGACGGCGGTCACACCATGGGCCCGGGTTAAACTCGAGGGTTGGAGTACCCATGACCATCCGATTGACCGACTTGGGCAAGGCCGTCCTCGAGACCGAATACGCTGTGCGGGGGCCCATCGTGGCCCGGGCGGCGGAGCTGGAGAAGCAGGGCCGCGAGGTCATCTACTGCAACATCGGCAACCCCCAGTCCCTGGGCCAGAAGCCCCTCACCTGGAACCGGCAGATCCTGGCCCTCTGCGAGTACCCGGCGCTCATGGAGCTGGCGCCCACCGCCTTCCCGGCGGACGTGATCGAAGCCGCCCGGGCCATCCTGGCCGGCACGAAGCATGGCCTCGGGGCCTACAGCGAAAGCCGGGGCGTGCGCTTCATCCGCGAGGCCGTGGCCGAGTTCATCCTGGAGCGCGACCATATCGGCGTGGACCCCGATGCCATCTTCCTCACGGATGGCGCCAGCAAGGGCGTGCAGACCGCCCTGCGCCTGCTCATCAGCGGTCCGCAGGACGGCATCATGGTCCCCATCCCCCAGTACCCGCTCTATTCGGCCACCATTACGCTCTACGAGGGGCGCATGGTGCCCTACTTCCTGGATGAGGCCAACGGCTGGAAGCTGAGCCGCACCATGCTGGAAGCCTCCCTGGCCCAGGCGAAGGCCGAGGGCACCCACGTGAAGGCCATCTGCGTCATCAATCCCGGCAACCCCACGGGCGCGGTGCTGGACGAGGCCAACATCGAGATGGTCATCGGCTTCGCCAGGGACCACGGGCTGACGATCCTGGCCGACGAGGTCTACCAGGAGAACATCTACCTCCCGGGCGACGAGTTCGTGTCCTTCGCCAAGGTGCTCCACCAGCTGGAGGCGAGGGACGTCTCCCTCTTCAGCTTCCACTCCTGCTCCAAGGGCTTCCTGGGCGAGTGCGGGGTGCGGGGCGGCTACTTCGAGTTCCGGAATGTGCCCGAGGACGTGGCCGCGCAGATCCTGAAGCTGCAGAGCGTGAGCCTCTGCGCCAACCTCGCCGGCCAGGCGGCCACCTACGCCATGGTGCGCCCCCCGAAGCCCGGCATGCCCTCCCACGGCCAGTACGCGGCGGAGAAGACGGCCATCCTGGACACGCTGAAGCAGCGCGCCATCCTGCTGGCCGAGGGCCTGAACCGCATCGAGGGGATCACCTGCAACGTGATCGCGGGGGCCATGTACGCCTTCCCCAGCATCTCCCTGCCCCCCGGCCGCACGGACTTCGACTACGCCATGGCCCTGCTGGAACAGACGGGCATCTGCGTGGTGCCGGGCTCCGGCTTCGGCCAGGCCGAGGGCACCGCGCACTTCCGCACCACCATCCTGCCGCCCACGGACAAACTCCAGAAGGTGGTGCAGGCTCTCGGCGAGTTCCACCGCACCTTCCGCTAGCCCATCCAGGAGTCCCCATGCGTCCCGAGCATCCCATCGTCCTCATCACCGGCGCCTCCAGCGGCTTCGGCGAAGCCATGGCGCGGCTGCTGGCCGCCCAGGGCTGCCACCTGGCCCTGGGCGCCCGCCGCGTGGAGCGCGTGCAGGCCCTGGCGAGCGAGCTCAGCAAGGCCCACGGCGTGAAGGTCTTCGCCGGGGCCGTGGATACCCGCCACACCGCCAGCGTGGACACCTTCGTGGCCGAGGCCGCGGCGGCGCTGGGTGGGCTGCATGTGCTGGTCGCCAATGCAGGCCTGGCCAGCGGCACCTACAAGCTGTGGGAGACGCCGGACGAGGACCTGGAAGCCATGATGCGGACCAACGTCGAGGGCGTGGTGAAGACGATCCGTGCGGGCCTGCCGCACATTCGCCAGGCGGGCTGGGGCCATGTGTTCTTCATCGGCTCCACGGCCGGCCACCAGCCCTACGAGGGCGGCAGCGTCTACTGCGCATCGAAGTTCGGCGTGAAGGCCATGGCGCAGAGCCTGCGCCTGGAAGTGAACGGCGAGCAGATCCGCGTCACCTCTGTGGACCCGGGCATGGCCGAGACCGAGTTCTCCAACGTGCGTCTCAAGGACGGCGACAAGGCCAAGGCCGTCTACCAGGGCGTGAAGCCCCTCACCGCCATGGATGTGGCCGAGTGCGTGCGCTGGTGCCTCATGCTCCCGGATCATGTGAACATCGACGAGATCCTCGTGAAGTGCGTCGACCAGGCCGCCGTCCACAAGCTGCACCGGCGAGCGTAGGCCCACCCCAACCCTGGATTGGAACCTGCTTGCGGGCGAGGCCGGCGGGCGGTAGCGTGCATGCCACGGGGCTGGGCCTTGACCGGGGAGGAGGGGCGATGAGCTACTGCATGACCAAGATCCTGAAGGGCGATCCGGCGGAGGTGGACGCGAAGGTGAGGAAGGCCCTGGCGGACCAGGGCTTCGGCATCCTCTCCGAGATCGACGTGGAGGCGACCCTGCGCGCCAAGCTCGGCGCGGAAGTGGGCCTCTACCGGATCCTGGGGGCCTGCAACCCCGCCTTTGCCAAGGGGGCCCTGGAACTGGAACCGCGCGTGGGCGTTATGCTGCCCTGCAACGTGATCCTGCGGGGTGTCGAGGGTGGCATCGAGCTCTCGTTTGTGGATCCGGTTGCCTCCATGGCGGCCATCGACAACCCAGGCCTCAAACACCATGCCGAGGCGGTGCGGGCGAAGCTCCAGGAGGCCTTCAAGCAGACGCTCTGAGGGCTCAGTCCCGGGCGAGCCGCGAGGCGATGGGCAGGGCGGCCAGGATGGCCAGGGCGCCCAGCGCCCAGCCCAGGCGGTAGCCGTAGCTGCCGATGACCCAGCCCAGGCCGAAGCTGCCGAGGCCGATGCCCGAGTCGAAGGCGAAGAGCAGGGCGCCGAAGGCCGATCCCCGCCGCTTGGGATCCGCGGTCTCCAGGAGCTTCGCGTTGAGCAGCGTGTGCACCATGCTGTACCCCGCGCCGTAGATGATGGCGGAGGCCACGTGGCGCGCGGTGCCGCCGGGCAGCGCGGCCAGCAGGACCATGCCCACCAGGGCGCCGGCAAGCATGCCCGGCAGCTTGCGGATGGGACGCTTCCCGAAGCCCCGTCGCAGCATGACGATCCGCATGAGCACCATGCCCACGGCCATGAAGGAGAGGAAGGCCGAGGGCAGCGGCATCCCCAGGGCCAGCGCCTCCTGGGCTGTGTAGCTGCCCAGGGCGCCGTAGCCGAGCGCCACGCAGAAGAGCACGAGGCTGGGGCCCAGCGCCGAGGGATCGGGCCACTGGAAGCCCTCGGCCCGGCCGTGCGGGTGGTCCTTGGGCAGGGTGGTGCCCAGGGCCCCGAGGGCGAGGAACAGGACGGCCAAGTACCAGCCGATGGGTGCAAAGCCCCAGTGCTGCTGGATCCACAATCCGAGGAGAGGGCCCACGATGACGCCGCCCGGACTGGCCAGCCCGTAGAGGCTGAGCCCGTCGGCCCGGCGGTCTTCCGGCAGCACATGGGAGAGCGAGGCCATGGTGGCCGTCAGCAGGCCCGACCACACGATGCCGTGGGGGAAGGCCAGCAGGTAGAAGCCCCAGCGCACGGGCATCAGGGCATAGGCGGCCAGGAAGAATGCGTAGAGCGAGGCGGAGAGGACCACCAGGCGGCGGTGCCCCACGCGGTCACCCAGGGGCCCCGTGAACAGGGCGCCCAGGGCGCTGCCGGCCGTGAAGAGGCTCATGAACCGGCCGCTCTCCGCCAGGCTCGCCCCCAATTCCCGCAGGCGCAGCGGCACCGTGGGGAAGAGCTGGAAGGCCGCAAAGAAGGTCACGAAGGTGATGGCCCAGACCAGGGCGAACTGCCGGGTCATCAGGCGGGGCCGGGAGCTTGAAAGATCCTTCATGCCTCAAGGATGACAGAGGGATCCGGACCGCTGGCCAGGGTCGGGCGCCTGCCGACGACGCGGTGGGCCACGGGGATGGAGAGGGTCATCAGGCCCGCGCCGATGGCCCAGCCCCAGCGGAAACCGCCGTGCTGCATGACCCAGCCGAGGCCCAGGGAGCCCAGGGCCGTGGCGGCATCGAAGGCGAAGAAGAAGGCCCCCGTGGCCGCGCCCCGGCGCTGGGGCGGCGTGGTCTCCATGAGGTGGGTGAGCATCAGGGTGTGCACCATGCCGTAGCCGGCGCCGTAGACGAGGCCTGAGGACAGGTGCCGGGCCAGGCCCCCGGGCAGGAAGGCCAGCATGGCGTAGCCCACGGCAGTCAGGGCGGCCATGCCCGGCATCAGCGCCACGGGCCGCCGGCCCATGCCGGTCAGCGCCAGCAGGCCGCGCATGGCCATCATGCCCAGGGCGAAGCAGGTCAGGAACGCCGCTGGCCAGGCCATGCCCAGGGCCTTGGCTTCTTGGGCACTGTAAGGCGTCATGGGGCGGAAGCTGAGGCCCACCAGGCCCATCACGGCCACGCCTCCCCAGACGGAGCGGTCCGGCCACTGGAAGACCGGGCCCTCGATCTCGCGGGTGGCCTCCCGGGGCAGAGCGCCGATGAGGGCATACAGCAGCGCGAACACGCCCGCCAGCAGCACCAGCATCCAGGTGAAGCCCAGGTGGGGCATCAACCAGAGGCCCACCAGGGGGCCCACCGCCACGCCGCCGGGGCCCGTGAGGCCGAAGATGGACAGCCCCTGGGCCCGGTGCTCCAGGGGCAGGATGCCGCCGACCTTGGCCACAGAGGCCGTGCGCAGGGCGGACCACAGCAGGCCGTGCAGCGGCGCCAGCAGGTAGAACACCCAGCGCACCTTCAGCAGCGCGTAGACCACGAGGATCCCCACCACCGCCAGGGAGGCCACGCGCAGCACGCGGCGCGGCCCCAGGCGGTCGCCCAGGGGCCCCGTGAACAGCGCGCCGAATCCTGATCCGAGCATGAAGGCCGTCTGGAAGCGGCCACTCTCCGCCAGGTTCGCACCCAGCTCCCGCAGGCGCAGCGGCACCACGGGGAACAGCTGGTATCCGGCCGCGAACACCAGGAAGTAGAAAACGCAGACCACGAAGAAAGGCACCGTCAGGAACCCGGTCCGCCTCGATCCGTCTGCGTCCAGCATCCCTCCAGAATGGCATGCCGGGCCGCTATGCTGAAGGATCCATCCCGAGGTACCCATGCAGCTGGATCAGTTCCATTCGGAAGTTGAGCGCATCAAGAAGGGCGGCTCGTCCAAGGCCCACGAGAAGAACACGGAAGTGGGCAAGCTCTTCGCCCGTGAGCGCATCCACCTGCTGGTGGACGAGGGCAGCTTCGTGGAGGACGGCCTCTTCGCCAACGCGCTGCACAAGGACCTGCCCGCCGATGGCGTGATCACGGGCACGGCCACGGTGGACGGCCGCCCGGTGGCGCTCATGGCCAACGACAGCACCATCAAGGCCGGCAGCTGGGGCGCCCGCACGGTGGAGAAGATCATCCGCATCCAGGAGGTGGCGATGCGCCTGAAGGTGCCCATGCTCTATCTGGTGGACAGCGCCGGGGCGCGCATCACGGACCAGCTCGACATGTTCCCGGGCCGGCGCCACGCCGGTACCATCTTCCACATGGAGGTGGCACTCTCGGGCCTGGTGCCCCAGGTCTGCCTGCTCTTCGGACCCTCGGCGGCCGGCGGCGCCTACATCCCCGCCTTCTGCGACGTGGTGATGATGGTGGAGGGCAACGCCAGCATGTATCTGGGCTCGCCCCGCATGGCCGAGATGGTCATCGGAGAGAAGATCAGCCTCGAGGATCTCGGCGGTGCGCGCATGCACTGCTCCGTGAGCGGCTGCGGCGACTTCCTCTGCAAGACCGAGCCGGAGGCCATCGCCCTCTGCCGCCAGTATCTCTCCTACTTCCCCCAGCACTGCGAAGACACACTTCCCGCCGTTCCGCCGAAGGCGGTCTCTCCCAAGGCGAAGGCTCTGGGAGGCCTCGTCCCCAAGGACATCAACAGCCCCTTCCAGATGAAGGACTTCATCGAGGGCCTGGTCGACGAGGGCAGCTTCCTGGAGGTGAAGAAGCTCTTCGCGGGCGAGATCATCACGGGCCTGGCGCGCCTCGACGGCAAGCCCGTGGGCATCCTGGCCAACCAGCCTCGGGTGAAGGGCGGCGTGCTGTTCGTGGACAGCGCCGACAAGGCCACGCGGTTCATGACGCTCTGCGATGCCTTCGGCATCCCCCTGGTGTTCCTCAGCGACGTGCCGGGCTTCATGATCGGCAGCGCCGTGGAGAAGCAGGGCATCATCCGCCACGGCGCGAAGATGATCAGCGCCATGGCCAGCTGCAGCACGCCCCGCATCTGCGTGGTGGTGCGCAAGGCTTATGGTGCGGGGCTCTATGCCATGAGCGGGCCGGGGTTCGATCCCGACGCCACCCTGGCCCTGCCCACGGCCAGCATCGCCGTCATGGGGGCCGAGGCCGCGGTGAACGCCGTCTTCGCCAACAAGATCGCCGAGAAGCCGGAAGCGGAGCGCGCGGCCTTCGTCCAGCAGCTCCGCGACGAGTACAACGAGGACATCAACCTCAAGAAGCTCGGCGCCGACCTCCACGTGGACGCCATCGTGGACCCCGCCGATCTCCGCCGCGAGCTCATCACCCGCCTCGCCCGCGCCCGCCGCCGCGAGGTCTGGCCCGCCAAGCGGCGGGCTGTCACCCCCGTCTGACGAGCGCCTCGAACTCGTTGACAGGAAGAGGCCGGCTGAAAAGGTACCCCTGGAAGGCATGGCACCCGATGCTGGCCAGGAAGTCCCGCTGCTCGACGGTCTCTACGCCCTCGGCGATGACACCCAGGCTGAGGCTCTCGGCCAGCGCCACGATGGTGCGGGCGATTTCGGCATCATTGGGATCGGTCAACACATCCTGGACGAAAGACTGGTCGATCTTCAGCAGGTCGAATGGCATCCGTTTCAAGTAGGACAGGGAGGAGTAGCCCGTTCCGAAATCATCCAGGGCGAAGCCCACGCCCCTGGCCCTCAGGAGAGTCATCTTGCCGGCGACTTCTTCGGGATTCTCGACCAGCAGGCCTTCGGTCAGTTCCAGCTTCAGCCGTTCCGGGTTCACACCCGTGCTTCCGATCACCTCGATCAACTGGTCCACGAAGCCTGCCTGCCGGAATTGGCGGGGACTGACGTTCACGGCGATCGTCACATGGGCCATGCCGGGATCTTGGCTCCACGCTGCCAGCTGAACGCAGGCTGCCCTCAGGACCCACAGACCCAAGGGCAGGATCAGGCCGGTCTCCTCGGCCAGATGGATGAACTCGGCAGGGAGCACTGTTCCCCGTTCGGGATGCTGCCAACGCACCAGGGCTTCTGCACCTGTCAGGGCCCCATCCTCCTGGACCTGAGCCTGGTAATGGATACAAAATTGCTGCTGCTCGATGGCCTCGCGCAGGCTCCTTTCCTGGGCAACGCGACTGATTACGGCGCTTTCCATGTCCGGGTCGAAGAACCGCAAGGCATTGCGCCCGGATTCCTTCGCGCGGTACATGGCCAGGTCGGCCTGTTTCATCAGGTCGTCAATGGTGGTGTCCTTGCCCATGAACAGGGTGGCCCCCACGCTCGCCGTGTTCCTGTAGGGATGTCCGCCCAGCTGGTAGTCGGCGTTGAGTGCTTGGATGATCTTCTCCCCTACCAACTCTGTCGCCCGGGCGGCTTCCCCCAGGACCGGACTCAGTCCTGGCAGGACCACCACGAATTCGTCGCCTCCGATCCGCGCGACGGTGTCGCCTTCCCGGATGCAAGCCGTCAGCCGCTGAGCGACCTGCTTCAGGAGGAGGTCACCCTGGTCGTGGCCCAAGGTGTCGTTGAGCCTCTTGAAGTGATCGAGGTCGATGAAGAGCAGGGCGCCGTGGCCCTCATTCCGCGCAGTGGCGGTCATGGTCTGTTTCAGCCGATCCAGGAGGAGGGTCCGGTTGGGCAGTCCCGTTAGCTGATCGAAGAAGGCCAGTGCCTGGATCTTCTCTTCGGTCCTTTTCTGTGCCGTGATATCGAAGTGGGTGCCGATGTAGTGGGTGACCACCCCATCCTCCCCCGCGACGGCGGAGATGGTGAGCCATTTGGGGTACTCTTCACCGTTCTTGCGCTGGTCCCACACCTCACCCTGCCAACCACCGGCCTGCCCGATGGCCTCCCACATCGCTTTGTAGAAGTCCTGATTGTGGCGGCCCGACTTGAACATGCGCGGCGTTCGTCCCACGACCTCCTCTGCGGTGTAGCCGGTGATCTCGGTGAAGGCCCGGTTGACCCGCAGGATGGTCTCCTGGGCGTCTGTGACGATCATGGCCTCCCTGGAATCGAAGGCGGTTGCCGCCACCCTTAGGTCCGTCTCGATCCGTTTGCGGGCGGTGATGTCTTCGATGATGGACCAGATGGACGGCTGGCCATCCGGCAGCTTCATCAGCATGCCGTTGAGCTGGATGGAGATGTGGCTGCCATCCTTGCGCACGTATTCCTTTTCGTAAGGCCCGTAGCGCCCGGTGCGCTTCAGGGATTCCAGCTGGCGGGCCTCCTCCGCTTCATAGGATTTAGGGGTCAAGGCCCAGTAGTCGAGGCGGGTGAGTTCCTCCGCGGAGTAGCCGCTCATGGCCTGGAAGGCGTCGTTGAACTCGATGTAGCGACCCTGCATGTCCGTCAGCACGATGCCCAGCGGTGACATCTCGTACAGCCCCCGGAGCTTCGCCTCCCGGTCGCGGAGGCGGTCCTCCATCCGCACCCGTTCGGCCTGCAGGGCCGTGATCAGGAGACCCGTCAGGACCAGGGCGGTCATGTAGCTCCACAGGATCAATTGGCTGAGCTGGGGATTGAGGAAGCGGGAAAGCCCATGGCCCATGAGCACGGCCCACGCCGCGGCGAGGGAGAATGCCAGCCCGGCCAGGGCCGTACCGGTTCTCCCAAAGCGCAGGCCAGCCCAGGTGAGCAAGGGAAGGGTCAGCAAGGCGATGGGCAGAGATCGGCCTGCCTGCGAAGGCGGATGGATGAAGGCCAGCCACACGACTGTGCCGGCGATCATGAGCCAGAGGGCGTATTCCTTCTGGGCTTGCCTCAGCTGATCGAGGTTTTTCCGGTTGAGGGACAGGAAGAGCGGGGCGGCCAGGAACACGCCCACGGTATCTCCCATCCACCAGGAGAGCCAGGCGGGCCCGGCGGCTTTCAGCGGCATCGCCCCCGCCAGGGAGAGGCTTGCGACGCCGAACGTGGCCGATACGGTCATGCCGAGGGCGGCCCCGACAATGAATAGGCCGACATCCTTCTGCCTGGAGAAGGCGGTGTCGAATTGGAACCGGGTGAGGTAGGCCAGGCAGAGGATCGGTGCGAAGGTGTTGCCCACTGCGATGGCAGCGGCGAGGTGCCAGGTCGAACCGATGGCGAGGTTGACCAGAAAGGCACCCATGGCGATGCCGGGCCAGACCCCACGGCCCCATTGGAGGAGCGCGGCCACCGCGATGCCCGTGGGAAGCCAGATGAGGGTGATGTGCGTTCCCGCATAAGGTGTCTTCAGGCCCAGCCACCCCGTTGCAAAGTAGGCCAGGGCGAGGAGACCTTGCCGGTAGAACTTCGAGGCTCTGGGGTTGGCTTGTTCCATCTGCGTATGGAGATCCAAGAGGGGCGTGCCAGGAGCAAGCATGATCACACGCTCTGCTTTGAGGACATGCTTGGGCTAAACGGGGAAGTGTAGGATGGCAATCCAGGTGTGATACCGACTCGCTATCGGTCTGCAGCCGGCAAGGTTGAGTTCGGTTCGGGCTCCGCTCCGATCCAGACGCTCTTCCCTCCCTCCCATAGGTCGTTGCGCTATGCTTCCGGGGACCTTTCCGGAGGCTGGCATGTTCCGTCGCGTGGATGACTTCAAGACCATCTGGCAGCAGGAGGCGGAGAAGACCCTGGCGGTCCTCGCGGCCATCCCCGACGCGGCGGCCCACCAGGCCGTGGATGAGCACCACCGGGACCTGCGGCGCATGGCCTGGCACCTGGTGGAGACCATCCTGGAGCTGCCCCAGAACCTGGGGCTGAGGGTGAAGGGACCTGTGGGCCTGGGGCCCGACGGCTTCATCGCCACCCCGCCGCCGCCCACCATGGCCGAGACCGCCGCCGCCTACCGTGCGGTCAGCGAGTCCCTGCTGGACCACATCAGCAGCTGGAGCAACACCGAGCTGGGGCGGAACTTCACCCTCTACGGCGAGACCTGGACCGGCGCCTTCGCGCTCTATGTCCTCGTGAACCACCAGACCCACCACCGCGGCCAGATGACCGTCCTCATGCGGCAGGCGGGCCTGCATGTCCCCAGCCTCTATGGCCCCACCAAGGAAGGCTGGGCGGCGTTCGGGCTGGAGGCGCCGAAGGTCTGAGTCCGTTCACTTCAGAGGGAACTCCTTCCAGATGAACAGGACCACCTCCACCAGGATGAGGATGATGATGATCCACTCCAGCCGCTGGTCCTTGCGGTGGGCCAGCACGTCCAGCACCGTGGCGCCGGCATCCTGGAGGTAGGCCACCTTCTGGTTCACGGCGGACAGCCGCTCCTCCAGGTCGAACTGATCGAAGAGGGCGCCGTCGAGGTGGGCCAGGGCCTCGCTCTCCCAGGTCTCCGGCGGATCGTCGAAGAGGGTGAGGGTGTCCAGCACCGCCGCCCGCACCGCCATGGCGAAACCCACCGTCCGCAGCAGATCCTTCTGCCCGAACAACAGCCGCCCCTCATCGCGCAGCGCCGTCACCACGGGGCCGAAGCGGGCCATGGCCAGGCTCACCTCCCCCTCCACCTCATCCAGCGCGACGCTCTGCGCCAGAGCCAGGGAGATGATCTTCAGCTTGTCCAGGGTGAGGTCGCGCAGCCAGACTTCGGAGAAGTCCACGCGATCCGTCTCGGCGCGCAGGTGGACCCGCAGGTCGTCCCGGGCGCCCTCGGCCCGGGCGCCCGTTCCCGGGAGGTCCTCCAGATCGTGGAGCACCGCTTCCACGACCGCCGGAGGGGCATTCCAGAACACCACGGCCCCGAACCGCGAAAGGTAGACCCAGGCCCCGGCCTCGGGTTCGAGCACCAGGGGATTGGTGGACAGCACCCGGTAGTGGGGATGACGGGCGCAGAAGGCCCGGAAGTCGATCTGGCCCAGGAAGTATTCGGCCCGGAGGAACAGCTCGGTGGCGGTCCCGTCCAGGGGCCGGAGGGGGGGCGGAGGCGCCAGGCGGCCCGGATCCATGGCCTCCAATGTAGCTCCCGTGAGAACCCGCGCTCCATCAGGGGTCATGCAATTTAATGCATTTGAGACTCCAATTCATTTTATCGACTCAGAGGAGTAGAGTCGGATCCGACATCTCCAAGAGGTGACCCATGGGCCTCCTTTCCCCGCTGCTCGCTGTCGCCTGCACGCTGCTCGCGGGAGCACCCCCCGCGGGCCCGGCGGAGGCGGCCCCCTGGAGGCCGTTCGACCTCGGCACCCACCACCGGCGCATCTCCACCCGGGTTCCCGCGGCCCAGGCGGCCTTCGACCAGGGGCTCATCTGGGCCTACGCCTTCAACCATGAGGCTGCCGCGCGGGCCTTCCATGAGGCGATCCGCCTGGACCCCTCCTCCGCCATGGCCTGGTGGGGCCTGGCCCTGGTGAATGGTCCCCACATCAACAACCCCGTCATGGACGAGGCCCAGGCCAAGGCCGCCTGGGAGGCGCTCGGGGCCGCGCAGCAACGTGCCGCTTCCGCCAGCCCGGTGGAGCAGGCCCTCATCGCCGCTCTCGGTGCACGCTACGCGCTGCCCAACCCCGCGGATCGGAAGGCCCTGGACGCGGCCTACGCCCAGGCCATGGGCGAGGTGGCGGGCCGCTTCCCCAAGGATGCGGACGTGGCCGCGCTCTACGCCGAGGCCCTGATGGATGTCCGGCCCTGGGACCAGTGGACCCGGGCCGGCGAGCCCCAGCCCGGCACGAAGGAGATTCTCGCCTCCCTCCGCCGGGCCCTGGCCCTGGCCCCGAACCACCCGCTGGCCCTCCACCTCACCACCCACGCCTATGAAGGCTCTCCCCATCCCGAGCGGGGCAGGGCGGCGGCGGACCGGTTGCGCGGCCTGGCTCCCGATGCGGGCCACCTGGTCCACATGCCGGGCCACATCTATGCCCGCATCGGGGACTGGAGCGGCGCGGCCCGGGCCAACGAGCGGGCCATGGAGGCCGATGGCCGCTACCGGGCCCGCCAGCCCGAGATCGGCTTCTACGGGATCTACATGGTGCACAACGCGGATTTCCTGGCCTACACCGCGGTCATGGAAGGCCGGAAGGAGGTCGCCCTCGCCCAGAGCCAGGCCGTGGTGAGCGCCTTCCCCCTGGCCTGGGTGGTGGAGAACGCGCCCTTTGCCGAGGCCTTCTCCACCCGGCGCTGGGACGTGCTGAAGCGGTTCGGGATGTGGGAGGAGCTGCTGGCGGAGCCCGCGCCGGACACCCGGCTGCCGCTGGCCAAGGCCTGCTGGCATGCCCTGCGGGGCACGGCCTTCGCCGCCACCGGCAAGGGGGAGGAGGCCCTGAAGGAGCAGGCGGCCTTCGAGGCCGCACTGCCCAAGGTGCCCGACAGCCACACCTGGGGTTCCAACAACGCCCGCCAGGTGCTGCAGGTCTCCAGGGCCTTCCTTGCCGGCGAGATCGCCTTCGGCCAGGGGCGGGTGGATGAGGCGATCCAGCAGCTGACGGAGGCCGTCCGCCTGGAGGATGCCCTCAAGTACGACGAGCCCCCCGCCTGCATCATCCCCGCGCGGCATGCGCTGGGGGCCGTGCTGCTGTCCGCCCAGCGGGCCAGGGAGGCCGAAGCCGTCTATCGCGCGGATCTCAGGGCCTATCCCGCCAACTACTGGTCCCTGCTCGGCCTGCAGAAGGCGCTGGAGGCCCAGGGCCGCAAGACCGAAGCCGCCCGGGCCGCCGGCGCCCTCAAGCGGGCCCAGGCCCGCGCCGAGGTGAAGGCGGAGACCTCCTGCCTGTGCGTGAAGGGGGAAGGCTGATCCCGGCGTTCGGTGCTTGATTTTTTATGTGTTCTGAATAAACAGCGTTAGATGGAAACGGCCAAAAATAGTCCAAAAAGGTGTTGCAACACACTAAGAAGAGCCTAGACTGAATTACATGGTGAAACACCTATTCCCTGGAGGTCCCATGCGCCACCCCTTCCGTGCTCTGCTCGCGTCCCTCGCCCTGGCGGCCCTGCCCGCCCTGGCCGGCGAGGACACCTACAAGATCGACCCCGTCCACAGCGAAGTGAGCTTCAAGGTCAGCCACCTGCTGGCCAAGGTCAGCGGCCGCTTCACGAAGTTCGAGGGGCTCATCAAGGTGGACACCGCCGACATGAGCAAGTCCAGCGTGGACGTCACCATCGACGCCACCAGCCTCACCACCGACAACGAGGCCCGGGACAAGCACCTGAAGTCCCCCGACTTCTTCGACGTGGCCAAGTTCCCCGTCATCACCTTCAAGAGCACGGCCGTGAAGGAAGTGGCCAAGGGCAAGCTGGAGATCACCGGCGACTTCACCCTGCACGGCGTGACCAAGCGCATCACCTTCCCCATCACCAACGCGGGGACCCAGCCCGGCATGGCGCCCGGCACCGTGATCGCGGGCTTCATCGACGGCGTCCTCACCCTCAACCGCAACGAATTCGGCATCAAGACCTTCCCCGGCGTCATCGGCGAGACCGTGGCCGTCAGCCTGAACGCCGAGGCCGGCAAGGTCGCCCCCGCCGCGAAGAATTAAGCCGCTTCCGATCACGCCATACCCATCCGCCTCCGGCCGTTCCCCTGGAGCGGCTGGAGGTGGGTCTTTCTGCCCTTCTTTCCTGGAGGCTTGCCATGGCATCCCCGGCCCCATTCCCTGGCGTCCTGCAGCAGGACGCGTCATCGGGCCTGTCCTACCGCGTGATGCAGCCACCCCCAACCCAGCCCAGGGCGCTGGTGGTCCTTCTCCACGGCGTTGGCGGGCAGGAGACAGACCTGGCCGAGCTGGCGGCCGGCGTGGCTCCGGGTGTCCTGGTGGTGCTCGTCCGCAGCCGGCTTGAGCTCGGTCCCCAGCAGTTCGGCTGGTTCCGCGTGGCGTTCACGGCGGAGGGGCCGAAGATCGAGGAAAATGAGGCCGAGGCCAGCCGCCACGCGCTCATCCGCCTCGTCGACCACCTGCAGTCCCAGTACAGCATCGAAGCCCGGCGGACGGTCCTTGCCGGGTTCAGCCAGGGCGGCATCCTGAGCGCCAGCGTGGCCCTGACCGCGCCCGAACGCGTGGGCGGCTTCGCCATCCTCTCGGGCCGCATCCTGCCGGAACTCGAACCCCGCGTCGCCGGCCGCGAGTGGCTCGCCCACCTGCGCGGCTTCATCGGCCATGGCGAGCAGGATCGCACCCTGCCCCTGGCCTGGGCCCAGCGGGCCGACAGTCTGCTGGATGACCTGGGCATCCCCCACGTCACCCGCGTCTATCCCGCCGGCCACACCCTGAATCCCGAGATGCGGGCCG
The DNA here is from genome assembly GCF_030268045.1 of Geothrix edaphica. Classification (NCBI taxonomy): domain Bacteria; kingdom Pseudomonadati; phylum Acidobacteriota; class Holophagae; order Holophagales; family Holophagaceae; genus Geothrix; species Geothrix edaphica. The sequence goes on along the minus strand of NZ_BSDC01000003.1, from coordinate 279,010 downwards.
ATGTCCTGGCCTGGATCGGGGGGCTCTCCGGGGCGGCGTGATCGCGGCGTCGCGATCGGATCAGTCTGCTAGAACCGGGCCCCGAGCTGGATCTGGATGTCGAAGGCGCCGCTGTCGTCCTCGGAGCTGACGCTGGTCCGGGTGGAGAGCCGGGTGCCGGGGCTGAGGTAGAGGCCGAGGTTGAAGTAGACGTGCCGGCCCAGGGTCCGGGTATAGCCCCCACCGATGAAGGGCGCGGTGGTGGTGACCCGGTCCACCTCGCCGGTCAGCAGGGATTCCTCCCGCTTGGACCAGCGGAACACCGCGCCCCCGAGGTACCAGCTGCCCGGCGACTGGGGGCTGAAGAGGTAGTCCACGAGGGGGCCGGTTCGCGTCTCCGTCGTCTCCGTCAGCCTGCGGCCGGTGAACGGATCATTGAAGTGGTCCCGCCACTGGACGTGGCGGTAGCTGAACTGCCAGTGGCTCGAAGCTGGACGGAAGCTGACCTGGAAGTCCTGGCCCTGATCGGCCAGGAGGAACACCCCCGCTCCCACCCTGAAGTCCTGCGCCTGGAGGAGGGCGGACCCTAGGAGCAGCATCACCGGCTGCAGGCGGGAGAGCCGGGCCATCAGCCACCTCCTCGAGCTAGAACCGCCGTCCGATGCCCAGCCACACGTTGGGTCCTGTGGAATCGGTGTCGGCGGTGACCGTGGGCGGGACCAGGGAACCGCTGGCCGGCACATCGTGCTTGAGGCGGGCCCAGGAGTAGCTGACGCCGGCCTCGGCGTACCAGGTGCGCTGGTCGGAGAAGTAAACATCCACCCCAGCGCCGACGGTGGCCATGGGGAACCAGCCGTCGTTGTCCACGTGGACCAGGGTCTCGTCGAGGAGGTCGTTGCGGAGGGTCAGGAGGGTCCGGTCCTTCTCGTAGGCCAGGCCGAGCCCCGCCTGGAGGAAGGGGGTCCAGCGGTGGCTCGTCCCCAGGGGCCGGAACTGGACCAGGGCCAGGAGGTCGGCGTAGATCGTGTACTTCTGCTCGAAGGCGAGGGTGGCGGGGCCGGCGGGGGTGTCCACCGTGGCCTTGCCATCGATCTTCCCCCGGGAGTAGTCCAGCTCGAGGCCCACCTTCCAGCGCGGGTCCAGGTCCCGGTAGGCCTGGAGGCCGAGGTTCAGGTTCGCCACGTCGTCCCAGGTCTTGAAGGACGAACCCAGGGCGGCATTGATGTCCTTGATCTGGCGGTTCGTCTCCGTCTGCTTGGGCCAGCTCTGCTGGAGATAGACCGTCATGGTCCAGGGATTCGGTACCTCCTGGGCCCGGGCGGCGGCACCCCCCAGGAGGAGGCCTGCGGCCAGCAGGCCGGAGGCGAATGGCTGGAGACGGACCGAGCGCGTCGTCATGGCATCACCGGAAGGATTGCCACAGGGATAGTCCTGCGGGCCAGGGGTGTCAATGCGAAAAGGTGATATCCGGGTGTTCTTGACAGCGCCGGTCCAGCTGACAACCCTGGTCCATGCCCCTCTTCTCCCGTCCTGATGGCGACCTGGTCCGCGATGAGACGCCGGTGCGGCGCATCATGCCGTACCTCATGCGGGGCCGGAACGAGAGCTGCGTCTACCAGGAATCCGTCTACCGCATGGCCGCTGCGCGGGTGTGGCTCAAGGCCTACAACCGCGCCCACCACCCCAGGGCCACGCTCTTCCACCTGGTGGCCTACGCCGTGGCCGTGACCCTCGATGCCCGGCCGCGGCTGAACCGCTTCGTGTCCGGGGGGCGGATCTACCAGCGGCGCGGTGTGTCCTTCTCCTTCGTCGCCAAGAAGGAGTTCACGGAGGAGGGCGAGGACGCCACCGTGAAGCTCGCGGCCGTCGGGGGCGAGAGCTTCCAGGATTTCTCCCGGCGCCTCTCGACCCAGGTGGACGAGGCGCGGGAGACGGAGCGGGCTGTGGACCGGGAGGTGGCCCTGGTCATGCGGCTGCCCGGCCCCCTGGTGCGCCTGCTGATGGCCCTGGCGCGAGGCCTGGACCACTGGAACCTCTATCCGGGCTTCATGATCCGCGACGATCCCATGTACGCGAGCATCTTCCTCGCCAACCTCGGTTCCGTGGGCGTGTCCGATGTCTACCACCACCTCTACGAATACGGCACGGTCTCGATCTTCGGGGCGGTCTCCTCCCCCCGGCGCGCCGCCTTCGCGTCCCGGGACGGCGTGACCGTGGAGGAGGCCCTGTCCGTGCGCTGGACCTTCGACGAGCGCATCGACGATGCCTTCTCCTGCGCCCGCTCCCTGGTGCTCGTGCAGAAGATTCTGGAGAATCCGGGCCGCTGGCTGGGGCCGCCGGAGGGGACGCCCGCCTGGCGGGGCGTGGAGGCGGACGTGCGGGAATCATGATCAGGGGGACGATCGCGGCTCTGCGGCCCTCCGAGCGGCTGACGGCGCTGGTCCTGGCGGGGCTTCTGGCGCTCGTCTTCCTGGCGCGGCCCGAAGGCTGGGCGCTGCGCGCCGCCGTCTTCGCGGGGCTGCTCCTGGCGGTCCTTTGGCTGGGCCGGGTCCGGGGGAAGGGGCTCCTGCTCCTGCGGGACTTCCTCCCGGTGGGGGTGGTGCTCCTCGTGTTCCTGCTCCTGCAGCCGCTGGTGGTGGCGGTGAACCCCCACCGGTGCGATGCGGCGCTGATCGCCTTCGATGGGCGCTGGTTCGGCCCGCTCGCCCGGGCCTGGCACGGCGCCTTCGGGCGGCCCGCGGCCGTCACGGATCTGGTCTACCTCGCCTACGCGAGCTTCTACCTGCTGCCCATCGCCGTGGGCGTGCTGGCGCGGGTCCGGCGGGGGCCGGAGCTCTTCGAGCGGGTGGTGTTCGCCATCCTCCTCGGGTTCTACCTGTCCTTCCTGGGCTACTTCCTGTGGCCCGCGGAAGGGCCCCGGGTGCCCGAGGCCCTGGCCGCTGCGCAGCTGGGCGGCGGCGCGGTCTCCCAGGCGGTCCGGGCCTTCCTCCACGGCGCCGAAACCACCACGCTGGATGCCTTCCCCAGTGGGCACACCGCCCTGTCCGTGCTGCCCGCGATACTGGCCACGCGGCCCTTTCCCCGCCTGGCGCCGCTGCTCTGGGCCTGGGCCGCCGCCGTCGTGTTCGCCACCGTCTACATCGGCGTCCACTACGTGGCGGATGTGGCCGCGGGCCTCCTGCTGGCGGGGCTGGGGATGGCGCTGGCACCGCCGCTGTCCCGCTGGCTCAGCGCTCGAGGATGAAGGTCACCGGGCCGTCGTTGATCAACTCGACCTCCATGTGCTCCTGGAAGAAACCGGATTTCACGCGGGGGTACTGGGCCTTCAGCAGGTCGAGGAACCGGCGGAACAGGACCCGGGCCGCGTCGGGGGCCATGGCCTGATCGAAGGAGGGCCGCCGGCCCCGGGCGATGCTGCCGGCCAGGGTGAACTGGCTGATGGCCAGGATTTCCCCGCCCACCTCCTGGAGGCCGAGGTTCAGCTTTCCGTCGCCATCCTCGAAGACCCGCAGCGAGGCGATCTTGGCGGCGGCCCAGGCGCAGGTCTCCTCCGTATCCCCGACCTCCAGGCCCGCCAGCACGAGCAGGCCGGGCCCGATGGCGGCTTCCAGCTCCCCGCACCGCACCGAGGCCCGCTTCACGCGCTGGATGACTGCCTTCATCGGAGGCCCCCCTCCGAACTGTGCCATAAGGGAGCACCTTCCAGAGGTTCATGCTCAACCTCTATGTCCCTTTCGGCGTAACCTGGGATCCTCATCCATTCTTTCCAAGGAGCCCCAGACCATGAAACGTCATCTGACCATGTCCAGCCTCCTGTGGTCTGGCTTGGCCTTGGCCCTGGCACTGCCTCTGGCGGCCGCGGAAACCAAGGCCCCGGCCGCCCAGGCGAAGAAGAGCCAGCTCCCGCCCCTCATCGACCGGGACAAGTTCTTCGGCAATCCCGAGATCGCCGCGGCCCAGCTTTCCCCCGATGGGAAGTGGATCGCCTTCCTCAAGCCCTACAAGGAGACTCGCAACATCTGGGTGAAGAAGGTGGGCGAGCCCTACGCCAAGGGGCACCTGATCACCGCGGATCCCAAGCGCCCCATCCCCGCCTTCTTCTGGAGCCGGGACGGCAAGCAGATCCTCTTCGTGCAGGACAAGGACGGCGACGAGAACTTCAATGTCTATGCCGTGGATCCGGCGGCCCCCGCCGCGCCCGGCAAGGACGTGCCCGAGGCCCGCAACCTGACGGCCGCCAAGGGCGCCCGGGCCATGATCTACGCCGTGCCCAAGGCGGATCCCGACACGATCTACGTGGGCCTCAACGACCGGGACGCCGCCTGGCATGACGTGTACAAGGTGAAGATCTCCACGGGCGAGCGGACGCTGCTGCGGAAGAACACCGAGCGCATCGCCGGCTGGATGTTCGACAAGCAGGCGAACCTGCGCCTCGCCCTCCGCACCACGGAAAAGGGCGACACCGAGATCCTCCGCGTGGATCCCGAAGGCTTCACCAAGGTCTACGAGTGCTCGGTCTTCGAGTCCGCCGCGCCGGTGAATTTCCACAAGGATGGCAAGCGGGTCTACCTGGAGACGAACAAGGGCGCCCGGGACCTCACGGAGCTGGTGCTCTTCGACCCCGCCACCGGCCAGGAGGCGAAGCTGGAATCCGACCCCAAGGGCCGGGTGGACTTCGGTTCCGCCATCTTCTCCGACCTCACCGATGACCTCATCGCCACCGTCTATCAGGACGACCGCACGAGGATCTACTGGAAGGACAAGGCCTGGGAGGCGGACTACAAGCTGATCCAGAAGAAGCTGCCGGGCGGGGAGATCGGCCTGGCCTCCATGACCGCCGACGAGCAGCTGGTGATGGTCACGAGCTACAGCGACCGCGACCCGGGCAGCCGCTACCTCTTCGACCGCCGCACCAAGAAGCTGAGCCTGGAATACGTGTCCCGGGAGGATCTGCCCCGGCAGCACATGGTCGCCATGCAGCCCATCCGGTACAAGTCCAGCGATGGCCTGGAGATCCCCGCCTACCTGAGCCTGCCCAAGGGCGTGCCCGCCAAGAGCCTGCCCCTGGTGGTGGTGCCCCACGGCGGTCCCTGGGCCCGGGACGGCTGGGGCTTCAACAGCCTGGCCCAGTTCCTGGCCAACCGTGGCTACGCCGTGCTGCAGCCCAATTTCCGCGGCTCCACCGGCTACGGGAAGAAGTTCCTCAATGCGGGCAACAAGCAGTGGGGCGACCTCATGCAGGACGACATCACCTGGGGCGTGAAGCACCTGGTGGCGAAGGGCATCGTGGACCCGAAGCGGGTGGGCATCATGGGCGGCTCCTATGGCGGCTACGCCACCCTCGCAGGCGTGACCTTCACGCCCGACCTCTACGCGGCCGCCGTGTCCATCGTGGGACCGTCCAACCTGCTGACGCTGCTCGAGACCATTCCCCCCTACTGGGAAGCCGGCCGCATCATCTTCCACGAGCGCATGGGCAACCCCAACACGCCCGAGGGCAAGAAGCAGCTGGAGCGCCAGTCGCCCCTGAACTCCGCGGCGAAGATCCACACGCCGCTCATGGTGATCCAGGGCGCCAACGATCCCCGTGTGAAGAAGGCTGAGAGCGACCAGATCGTCATCGCCCTGCGCGATCGCGGCTTCCCGGTGGAGTACCTCTGCGCGCCGGACGAGGGCCACGGCTTCGCCCGTCCCGTCAACAACCAGGCCATGTTCGCGGCCGCGGAGACGTTCCTGGCCAAGTACCTCAAGGCCCGCCATCAGGAGGGCGGCAAGCCCGACGTCATGAAGCGGCTGCCCGAGATCACCGTCGATCCCAAGACCGTGGTGCTGGCGAAGAAGGCCGACGCGGCGTCCGTGAGCGTCCCCAAGCCCGTGGCCAAGCCCACGGCCGGCACCTTCACCTACGCGGGAACCATGGCCATGGGCCCCCGCTCCATGGCCATCTCCATGGTCCGGACGGTGAAAGAGGAGGGTGGCACCTGGGTGGTGACGGATACCGCCAAGCTGCCTGGCGGCGAAGCGGTGGACACCACCACCATGGCCAAGGACACGCTGGCGCCCCTGAAGCGCCAGGTGAAGCAGGGTCCCGTGGTCATCGAGATGGCCTTCGATGGCGGCAAGGCCACCGGGACCATGGCCATGGGCGGCAACGCCAAGCCCTTCAGCATTGACCTGGGCGGTGGGATCTACGCCGATGGTTCCGGTGCCGAGGATGCCCTGGCCTGCCTGCCCCTGGCGGAGGGCTATGCGGTCACCTTCCGCAACGTGGACCTGCAGCGCCAGAAGGTGCAGCTCAAGCAGGCCAAGGTGCTGGGCCAGGAGGAGCTGAAAGTCCCCGCAGGCACCTTCAAGGCCTGGAAGGTGGAGCTCACTTCCGCCGAGGGCGATCCCGGGACCACGACTCTGTGGGTGGACACGGCTTCCCGCAAGGTGCTCAAGACCGTGGCGACGGGCCCCCAGATGGGCGGCGCCGTGGTTACGGTGGAGCTGCAGAACTGAAGACTGGACGCAGGGAGGAAGGGCCGGGCTTTGCCCGGCCCTTCCGTTTATAGCCGCAGTTTCTGCTGGATCTTCTTGGCCAATGCCTTCGCTTCGGGATGTCCGAGCCCCGCGGCGGTCCCGCCGTAGACCAGCGCGCACAGGGCCACCAGGGGGAGCAGGCGGAAGGCGAGCAGGGCCCGGGTGAAGGCGTGGGGTGCGTCCAGGGCGAGGAACCGGGCGCCGCCCCAGGCCAGCACGCCCATGAGGGCGCAGGCCCCCAGGACGCGGGCGGTGGCGCTCAGGAGCGGGCGCAGGTCCAGGCCCGGCAGGCGGGGGCGCAGGCGCAGCAGCAGGCCCATGAGGCCCGCGAGGCTGGCGAGGCCGTTGGCCAGGGCCAGGCCGCCGGTGCCCAGGGGCTTGAGCAGGGCGAGGCTGAGGGCCACATTCAGCAGCAGGGTGCCGCCGGCCAAGGCCGCAGGGCCGCGGTAGTCCTTGAGGGCGTAGAGGGCCTGGTTGCCCAGCCGCTGGGCCGCCACGAAGACCAGCCCCACGGACTGGAACACCAGGGTGAGGGCCGTCCAGTCCGAGGCGGCGGGCGTATAGGCGCCGGTGCGGAAGAGCAGGGCGCAGATGGGCCGCGCCAGCACGGCCAGCCCCACGGAGGCCGGCAGCACCAGCAGGGCCGAGGCGGAGATGGACTGGGTGAGGCTGCGGTTCATCCCCGGCCAGTCCTGGGCGCCCGCCTGACGCGAGAGCGTGGGCAGGCTGGCGGTGGCGAGGCTCATGGCGAAGAGCCCGAGCACCATCTCGCCCATCATTCCGCTGTTGTAGAGCACCATCTGGGCGCCGTTGGGCAGCAGGGAGGCCAGCATGGCGCTGATGAGGGCGTTGATGGGGTAGATGCCCGCCGCCAGCAGGCCCGGACCCATGCGCTTGAGGGCCTTCGCCACCCAGGGATCCCGGAAGTGCAGGCCGAAGGAGAGGCTGAAACCCTCCTGCCGCACCGCAGGCAGCACCACCAGGAGCTGGAGGACGCCGCCCGCCAGGACGGCGATGGCACAGATCACGGCCACGGTCTCGAGGGGGAGGCGCCCCTTCTGCTCCAGCACCCGCAGCGCGGTCCACCCGAAGGCGATGAAGGCCAGGTTCCAGAACACGGAGACGGAGGCGGCCAGGGCGAAGCGGTGGCGCAGGTTGAGCAGGCCGGTGAAGCCCGCCGTGAGGCTCACCAGGGCCAGGTAGGGGAACATGATGCGGCCCAGCAGGGTCGTGAGCTCGCCCTGGGATTCCGGGCGCCCCATCATCAGCAGTCCCGCCAGGGGCCCCATGAACAGCAGCACCAGGACGACCCCCGCCAACAGCAGGGCCAGCAGGGTGCCGAGGAAGCGTGCCGCCACGGCCTTCACGGCGGTCTGGCCCTCGGTGGCCTCCGCCTCCGCCAGGGTCGGCAGGAAGGCGGCGGTCATGGTGCCTTCGGCGGTGAACCGGCGCAGCATGTTGGGCAGCCGGAAAGCGACGGCATAGGCGTCGGCCGCCGCCCCCGCGCCCAGCACGTGGCTGAGGAAGAAGGTCTGGAGCAGGCCCGTGAGCCGGCTCAGCAGGGTCATGAAGCCCACGACCCCCGCGGAGCGGAGCAGGCTGGGGCGGGCGGGGGTGGGGTCGCTCACGGTCGGCGCTGGGCTGAGTGGTCCATGAGGCTCCCGGGATTGGAGCCGCTAGTCGGAATTGAACCAACGACCATCCGCTTACAAGGCGGGCGCTCTACCAACTGAGCTATAGCGGCACGAGATTCAGTCTATCGGATTCTGCGGCATTCCTGAATGATGCCGGGGAAGGGGGAGGCCGATCTGGTTGCTCTGGATCCGCGGGCGGGTCCCCGCTCATCAGGCGACATTCAGTCGCCTGATGAGCGACCCGTCAACGCGGATCCCCGGACGGATCCCGCTTCAGCTCTTCGAGGAAGCCCTCCATCCACTTGGTGGAGAAGGTGCCGGCGATGAAGTCGGGGTGGTCCATGATGCGGCGGTGGAGCGGGGCCGTGGTCTTGATGCCTTCGATCACCAGGGTGTCCAGGGCGCGGCGCATGCGGGCGATGGCTTCCGTGCGGTTGGCGCCGTAGGCGATGAGCTTCGCCACCATGGAGTCGTAGTGGGGCGGGATGACCGCGTCCTGGTGCATGGCGGTGTCCACGCGGATGCCGGGGCCGCCGGGGAAGTGCAGGGCCGTGATGCGGCCGGGGCAGGGCGTGAACTTGAAGGGATCCTCGGCGTTGATGCGGCACTCGATGGCATGGCCCTTCTGGACCACGTCCTCCTGGCGGAAGCTCAGCTTCTGGCCGGCCGCGATGCGGAGCTGTTCCTTCACGATGTCGATGCCCGTGACCAGCTCGGTGACGGGGTGCTCCACCTGGACGCGGGTGTTCATCTCCATGAAGAAGAAGTCGCCGCGCTTGTCGAGGAGGAACTCGATGGTGCCGGCGTTGTAGTAGCCCACGGCCCGGGCGGCCTTCACGGCGGTGTCGCAGATGCGCTGGCGCAGGGCGGGGTCGAGGACGGCGCTGGGGCTCTCCTCGATGAGCTTCTGGTGGCGGCGCTGGATGGAGCACTCGCGCTCGCCCAGGTGCACCACGTTGCCGAAGAGGTCGCCCATGATCTGGACTTCGATGTGGCGCGGCTCGAGGAGGTACTTCTCCATGTAGACGCTGTCGTCGCCAAAGGCGCCCTTGGCCTCGCTGCGGGCCGTGTTGTAGAGATCTGGCAGCTCCTCGGCGTTGTTGCAGATGCGCATCCCGCGCCCACCGCCGCCGGCGCTGGCCTTGACGATGACGGGATAGCCGATCTGCTCCGCCACCACCAGGGCCTCTTCGACCGTTTCGATGATGCCGTCGCTGCCGGGCATGAGCGGCACGCCCGCTTCCAGCATGGTGGCCTTGGCCTGGGCCTTGTTGCCCATCTTGCGGATGATCTCGGGGCTGGGCCCGATGAAGGTGATGCCGCAGGCCTGGCAGACTTCCACGAAGTGCGCGTTCTCGCTGAGGAAGCCGTAGCCGGGGTGGATGGCCTCCGCTCCCGTGACTTCCGCAGCGGCGATGACCTGGGGGATGTTGAGGTACGACTTGGATGACGGCGCGGGGCCGATGCACACCTCTTCGTCGGCGAAGCGCACGTGGAGGGCGTTGCGGTCGGCCTCGGAATAGACGGCCACGGTCTGGATCCCCATCTCCTTGCAGGCCAGGATCACGCGGAGCGCGATCTCACCGCGATTGGCGATGAGCACCTTCTTGAAGGGCGGGGCGTCGGAGGCGACCGCGGCGGGGGAGGCTTTGCGCTTGATGGCTGCGGCCATGGCTAGCCGATCCGGACCGCGAAGAGGCGCTCGCCGTATTCGACGGGGGTGCCGTTCTCCACCAGGACCTTCACGATCTCGCCGGCCACGTCGCACTCGATCTCGTTCATGAGCTTCATGGCCTCGACGATGCAGAGGGTCTGGCCGGGCTTAACGAAGTCGCCGGGGGAGGCGTAGGGGGCCGCCGTGGGATTGGAGGCCCGGTAGAAGGTCCCGACGATGGGGCTGGTGACATAGTGGATGCCCGGCTCGTCCGCGGGAACGGCGGCTGCGGCGGCGGGGATCGCGGCGGCAGCGAAGGATGGCTGGATGGCGGGGGCGGCCACCATCACGGGGGCGGCATGCACCACGGGGGCCGGGCCATCCTTGCGGATGCGGAAGCGCATGTCGCCGGCCTCGAACTCGAACTCCTGGAAGGGCTCGCGGCCCACCAGGGCGATGAGGGCCTTGATCTCGTCCAGGCCCAGGGAGGTGCCCGGCGTGGCGCGGGGGGCCGCGGTCTTGGTGGCGGCCTTGGGTGCGGCGGCGCCCTTGGGGGCCGGGGCGGGTTTCTTTGGGGCAGCGGACTTCTTGCGGGAGGTGCTCATCAAGGCTCCAACGGTCGGATCGGGCTGGGGAAGGGAACGAGCATACCAAACCAGCCAGAGAGGGTCAGGTCACGATTCTTCCGGGGGGTCTGCGGCCACGGCCTTCTTGCGGAGCCGGGGGCCGGTTTCTTCGGGGCGGAACTCTTTGCGGGCCGCGTCGAGGATGCCGTTGAGGAATTGCGTGCCTTCCTGGTCGCTGAATTCCTTCACGATCTCCAGGGCCTCGTTGATGACGATGGGAAAGGGTACCTCCTTCACGTACATCAGCTCGAAGAGCCCCAGCCGCAGCAGGTTGCGGTCCACGGCGGCCATGCGGTGGATCTTCCAGTGCTCGGCGTACTTCGTCAGCACCTCGTCGATCTCTTCCATGTGGCCGTGCACGCCGTCCACCAGCCGGCGGGCGTAGTAGAAGGCATCCCGGTTCAGGTCCTGGATGGCATAGAACCCCGCAAAGACCTGGTCCGGCGTGTAGCCGGTAAGGTCCATGGCGTACAACATTTGAAGGGCGTACTCGCGCCCCCGGCGGCGAACTCCCATCTACTTGCGTCCCTTCGTCCCGGCCTTGAGGGTGTGGGCGAGATCGGCCATCTCGAGGACGCTCTGGGCGGCCTCCCAGCCCTTGTTGCCCATCTTGGCGCCGGCCCGGTCGATGGCCTGTTCCACGCTGTCCGTGGTCAGCACGCCGAAGGAGAGCGGCAGACCGGTATCCAGGGCCACCTGGGCCGCGCCCTTGGTGACCTCGGCGGCGATCATGTCGAAGTGGGGTGTGCCCCCCCGGATCACCGAGCCCAGCACGATGACGCCGGCATAGCGGCCGCTCTGAGCCGCCAGCTTGGCCGCCTGGGGCAGCTCGAAGCTCCCCGGGACGCGGATGAGGTCCATCTGTTCCTCGTGACCGCCGTGGCGGAGGATGCAGTCCTTCGCGCCCTCGATGAGGCGGTCGACGATGAAATCGTTCCAGCGCGAGGCCACCAGCGCGAAGCGATCGCCGTCGTGGACGCGGATGTGGCCCTCAAAGATCCCCATGGGAACCCCCCGAAAGGTGGTCAAGAACGATGAGGTTAGCACACATGGCCGGATCGCCATCTCGGAAAATGGCCCAGGGGCGGTGCCCCCGGGCCATTTTCCGAGTCGGGAAAAGCTAGACCTGGATGGTGTCCGCCACCTCGCGGAAATCGGCGATCTGGTCGAAGTTCATGTAGCGGTAGATGTCCTTCGCCTTGGCGTCCACCACGCCGATCTGGGCCTGGTACTCCGCCACCGTGGGGATCTTCCCGAGCAGGGCGCAGATGGCGGCCAGCTCGGCGGAGCCGAGGTACACCCGCGTGTCGAGGCCCAGGCGGTTCGGGAAGTTGCGGGTGGAGGTGGACATGGCCGTGCTGCCCTTGCGGACCTGGGCCTGGTTGCCCATGCACAGGGAGCAGCCGGGCATCTCCATGCGGGCGCCGGTGCGGCCGAGGATGCCGTAGTAGCCCTCCTGGGTGAGGATGTAGGCGTCCATCTTGGTGGGCGGGGCGATCCAGAGCCGCGTGGAGAGGTCGGTCTTGCCGTCCAGCAGCTTCCCGGCGGCGCGGAAGTGGCCGATGTTGGTCATGCAGGAGCCGATGAACACCTCGTCGATGGTGTCCCCGGCCACGGTGGACAGCAGCTTCACGTCGTCCGGATCGTTGGGACAGGCCACGATGGGTTCCTTCACGTCCGCGAGGTTGATCTCGATGACGGCGGCGTATTCCGCGTCCGCATCGGGGGCCATCAACTCGGGCTTGGCGATCCAGGCCTGCATCGCCTTGATGCGGTTCTCCAGGGTTTCGCGGTGCTCGTAGCCGTTGGCGATCATCCACTTCATGAGCGTGATGTTCGAGGTCATGTACTCGATGATCGGTTCCTGGTCCAGGCGCACAGTGCAGCCCGCGGCGGAGCGCTCGGCGGAGGCGTCGGACAGCTCGAAGGCCTGTTCCACCTTGAGCTTGGGCAGGCCCTCGATCTCGAGGATGCGGCCGCTGAAGATGTTCTTCTTGCCCTTCTTCTCCACGGTGAGCAGCCCCTGCTGGATGGCGTAGTAGGGGATGGCGTTGACGAGATCGCGCAGGGTGACGCCGGGCTGCAGCTCACCCTTGAAGCGCACCAGCACGGATTCCGGCATGTCCAGGGGCATGACGCCCGTGGCGGCCGCGAAGGCCACCAGGCCCGAGCCCGCGGGGAAGGAGATGCCGATGGGGAAGCGGGTGTGGGAGTCGCCGCCGGTGCCCACGGTATCGGGCAGCAGCAGGCGGTTCAGCCAGGAGTGGATGACGCCGTCGCCGGGCTTCAGCGACACGCCGCCGCGGTTGGTGATGAAGGGCGGCAGCTCGCGGTGGGTCTTCACGTCCACGGGCTTGGGGTAGGGCGCGGTGTGGCAGAAGGACTGCATCACCATGTCGGCGGAGAACTGGAGGCAGGCCAGATCCTTCAGCTCGTCGCGGGTCATGGGGCCCGTGGTGTCCTGGGAGCCCACGGTGGTCATCCGGGGCTCGCAGTAGGTCCCGGGGCGGATGCCGGCCACGCCGCAGGCCTTGCCGACCATCTTCTGGGCCAGGGAGAAGCCCTTGCCGGTGTCCTTGGGGATCGCGGGCAGGCGGAAGGCGGTGGAGGCGGGCAGGCCCAGGGCCGCGCGGGCCTTGGCCGTGAGGCCCCGGCCCACGATGAGGGGAATGCGGCCCCCGGCGCGGACTTCATCGAAGATGACGTCCGACTTCACCTTGAATTCGGCGATGACCTTCCCGTTCTTCAGGGCCTTGCCCTCGTAGGGGCGCAGCTCGATGACGTCGCCCATGTCCATGCTGTTGACGTCCAGTTCGATGGGCAGGGCGCCGGCATCCTCCATGGTGTTGTAGAAGATGGGGGCGATCTTGGAGCCGAGGCAGACGCCGCCGAAGCGCTTGTTGGGCACGAAGGGGATGTCTTCGCCGGTGAACCACAGCACGGAGTTGGTGGCGGACTTGCGGGAGGAGCCCGTGCCCACCACGTCACCCACGTAGGCGATGAGGTTGCCCTTGGCCTGGAGGGCCTCCAGCTGCTTGAGGGGGCCCACCTTGCCCGGATCATCCGGGTTGATGCCCGGGCGGGCGTTCTTCAGCATGGCCAGGGCGTGGAGCGGGATGTCGGGCCGGCTCCACGCGTCGGGGGCGGGGGAGAGGTCATCGGTGTTGGTCTCGCCGGTCACCTTGAACACGGTCAGGGTGAGGCTCTGGGGCACTTCGGGGCGGCTGGTGAACCACTCGGCCTCGGCCCAGCTCTTCAGCACGGCCTTCGCATTCGCATTGCCCTGGTCGGCCTTGGCCTTCACGTCCGCGAAGGCGTCGAAGACCAGCAGGGTCTTCTTGAGGCCCTCGGCGGCGAGGCCGCCCACGGTGGCGTCGTCCAGCAGGTCGATGAGGGGCTTCACGTTGAAGCCGCCCAGCATGGTGCCCAGCAGCTCGGTGGCCTTCTCACGGGAGACCAGGGCCACCTTCTCTTTGCCGCTGGCCACGGCCGCCAGGAAGGCCGCCTTCACGCGCGCGGCGTCATCCACGCCGGCGGGGACGCGGTGGGTCAGCAGGTCGAGGAGGAAGGCCTCTTCGCCCGCGGGGGGCTGGGCCAGCAGGCGGGTGAGCTCGTCGGTCTGGGCCTCGGTGAGCGGCAGGGGCGGAATTCCGAGGGCGGCACGCTCGGCAACATGTTGGCGATAGGCTTGCAGCACGGTCAACTCCCCTGAGAACGCCGCTGGGCGCGAACGATATGACTTTGGCGGGGCACCATCCCCCGCAGAGGGCAGGCATAGACTCCCGCCGCGTCCATTCTACATGGGCGATTCGGAAGGGTCGCCCACCGGCGCCGTCTTCGGGGCTAATTCCTAGTAGCCTGCCGCCTGGCCGTCCTTCCGCGACTCGCTGGCCCCGAAGTAGACCTTCTGCCTGGGATCCCAGCGGATGGCCTGGTAGCCACCGTAGCCGCCGAACATCCAGCCCACGCCATGGCCGCGGTTCATCAGCTCGCGGACGGTCTCGTAGGGGAAGCCACTCTCCAGTTGAATGGTACCCGGTAGCTTCCCCTTCTCGCCCGTGGGCTCGGGGGAGCCGTCGTGGCTCATGCGGGGGGCGTCCCCGGCCTCCTGGGCATTCATGCCGAAGTCGATGAGGTCCATGACGATCTGGACGTGGCCGATGGGCTGGAACTCGCCGCCCATGACGCCGTAGCTGAGGAAGGGCTGGCCGTCCCTGGTGATGAAGCCCGGGATGATGGTGTGGAAGGGGCGCTTGCCGGGGGCGTAGGTGTTGGCGTTGCCTTCTTCGAGGTTGAACAGTTCGCCGCGATCCTGGAGGCAGAAGCCCAGGTCGCCGGGCGTCATGCCGCTGCCCATGCCGCGGTAGTTGCTCTGGATGAGGCTCACCATGTTGCCCTCGCCGTCGGCGGTGGTCAGGTAGACGGTGTCGCCTTCCTTCAGGGGCGGGTGGCCCGCCTCCAGGCGGCGCGAGGCGCGATCGCCGATGAGGGCCCGGCGCTGGGCGGCGTAGTCCTTCGAGAGCAGCCAGGACAACGGCACCTTCATGAAGGCGGCGTCAGCGTAGAACTTGGCCCGATCCTCGAAGGCCAGCTTCTTGGCCTCCGTGAACAGGTGCACGTGCTGCGGGCTGCCGAAGGGGATCTTCGAGAAGTCGTAGCCCTCGAGGATGTTCAGCATCTGGAGCGCCGCGATGCCCTGGCCGTTGGGGGGCAGCTCCCACACGTCGTAGCCGCGGTAGTTGACGCTGACGGGTTCCACCCAGTCCGAGTGGTGGGCCGCCAGGTCCTCGTAGCTGAGGAAGCCGCCGTTGGCCTTCATGTAGGCGTCGATCTTCCGGGCGATCTCGCCCTTGTAGAAGGCATCGCGGCCGTCCCTGGCCAGGAGCTCCAGCGTCTTCGCCAGGCGCGGGTTGCGGAAGACTTCGCCGCTCACGGGGCCCCGCTTGCCGTCCACTGTGAAGGTCTCCAGGAAGCCCGGGTACTTGCCCAGCACCGGCACGCTCCGCCCCCAGTAGTAGGCGATGAGCTCGCTGACGGGAAAGCCCTCCTTGGCGTAGCGGATGGCCGGGGCCAGCACCTGGGCCATGGGCAGCTTGCCGAACTTCCTGTGCAGCTCGAACCAGCCGTCCACGCAGCCCGGCACGCTCACAGGGAGCGGCCCCTGGGGCGGGATGTGCTTGAGGCCCAGTTTCTTGAAGTGATCGAGGGTGAGCGACTTCGGCGAGCGGCCGCTGCCGTTGAGGCCGTGGAGCTTCTTCGTCTTCGCGTCCCACACGATGGCGTAGAGGTCGCCGCCCATGCCGCTGCCCGTGGGCTCCATCAAGCCCAGGGCCGCGTCCGCGGCGATGGCCGCGTCCACGGCGGAGCCACCCTGCTTAAGCACATCCAGGGCGATCTGGGTCACCAGGGCCTGGCTGGTGCAGGCCATGCCGTGCTGGGCCGCCACCTCGGAGCGGGTGGCGAAGGCCCGGCCCGTGACCCGATCTCCGCCACGCAGAGGAGACAGGATCATCAGGCCGACAGCGAAGGGAGCCAGGGAGCGGAGCGGCGTGGGGCGCATGGAATCTCCTTCTTTCAATCCTGAAGGTCTTCCAGGCCGGGCCAGCAGGTCTCGCTGACGCGGCGGGTGGTGATCGTGACACCGGTGGACGCGGAGGGCGCCGCGAACTTGGGATCGAGGATCCGGGCGATCTGGTCCTTCAGGTCATCCAGGTGGGCTCGGAGGGACTTGTCGCCGCCGGGCCGGGCCACCAGGGTCTGGAGGGCCTTCAGCTCGGCGCGGACCACGCCGCGGGTGTCGTCGCTGGTGTTCACGGGCAGCTGGGACATGCCGAGCCCGCCCATGGCCAGGCTGGGGGCCGGGGCCTGGTTCAGCAGGTTGCCCAGGAGCTCCAGGTAGGCGCGCTGGAGGTTCCGCCGGGCGGGGGCGACCTTGGCCCCGGGGGCCTGCAGCTCCGTGAAGACGCCCCCGCGCAGGTCGGTCAGCAGTTGGGCGGTGGTGTAGGCCTTGTCCCCCAGCAGGGCCTCCTGCTCTTCCAGGCGGGTGAGGCGGGCGCGGTCCAGCAGGGCGGTCAGCACGCCGCGCTGTGCGGCCAGCAGCCGGACCTGCCCTGCGTCAGGCTCCAGCTTGGCCAGCAGGGCGGGGTCCATCAGCCAGGTGGGCGTCTTGAAGACGGCCCCGTTGAGGTACTTCACGGCCTCGGCCTGGCGGGCCCGCGGCACGGGCGTGAACCGGCCGCCGTCCTGCCCGGCATGCTTGTTCTCGGTGTCGAAGCCGCCCACGAGTACGGCCACGTGGCCAAGCTCCCGTCGCCACTGGCCCCAGATGGCCTCGTAGAGGTGGGCGAAGTCCTTGAAGTCCTCACCGGGCTTCAGGGCCGCCTTCGGCAGGAACCCCATGATCCTCTGGAGGTTCTTCGTGCCGAGTGTCGTGGCCCTCACGGCGTCCGCATCGCCCACGGCCTCGGTCTGCTCGCCCGGGTCCACGCCCGCGCCGCCGGCGGTGGAGAAGCGCAACCAGGGCTCTGTCTCCTGGACCTTCAGCCACTCGTTGAGGGTGGCCTTCTCGTCATCGGCGGTCTTTGCCGCGGGAATCGGCGTGTAGCCCCACTTCACCGCGAACTTGTCGTAGGGACCGAGCTTCGGGATGAGGTCCGCGGGATCGAAGCCATCCTCGGGCTGGGCCACGTAGTTGAAGCGGCTGTAGTCCATGAGGGTGGACACATGGCCCATCTGCCTGACCCAGGCCTTGTCGCGGATCTTCTCGAAGGGGTACTGGGAGCTGGCTTTGAAGTTGTGGGGGAAGCCCAGGGAGTGGCCCACCTCGTGGGTCACCACGTAGGCCAGCAGCTCGCCCATGAGGTCATCGGGCAGGGGCAGGGTCTGGGCCCGCTTGTCCAGGGGCGCCACCTGGGTGAAGTACCAGTCGCGCTGGAGCTGGAGGATGTTGTGGTAGATGACGATGTCGGCTTCCAGGATCTCACCGGTGCGCGGGTCGCTGATGTGCGGCCCGTAGGCGTTGGCGACCGGGGAGGGCACCCAGCGGATCACGGAGTAGCGGGCATCCCCGGCGTCGAAGTCCGGATCCTCCTCCTTGGTGGGCGCCAGCTTCGCGACGATGGCCCCCTTGAAGCCCGCGCCCTCGAAAGCGGGCTGCCAGGCCTCCACGCCCTTCTTCACGAAGGGCACCCACTGGGCCGGCGTGGCACGGTCGATGTAGAACGTGATGGGCTTGACGGGCTCGCTCACGGCGGCGGCGGGATCCTTCTTCTCCAGGCGCCAGCGAGTGATGTAGGTGCGGCGGGCGGCCTCATGCTCGGGCCGTCCGTAGTCCGTGTTCCGCACGCTGAAGAAGCCCAGGCGCTCGTCGGAGACCCGGGGCAGCATGGGCTTCTCGGGCAGCTCGACGAAGGAGTAGAACATCGCCACGGTGCCGCTGGTGCCGGGACGCAGCGTGGGCGTGCCGAAGGGCGAGGGCGCGGGAAGGGCTGCGGCGCCCGCGGGGCTGAAGGGCACGCTGTAGGTCTGCAGGGCCTCGATGTTGAGGTTGGCCGGGAAGGCCTTCACCTTGTCCACGAAGCTGCGGGAGGGGTCGAACAGCTGGGCGCCCAGCAACTGGCGGGCGCTGTACTCGGGGATCTCCGTGGTGAACAGGCGGCTCGCCTCGATGACGGGGGAACCATCCCTGGCGAAGGCTTCCACAGGGAAGCTCATGAGGATGGTGGCGCTGGTGGAAGCCTCCACGGCCTTGGCGATGGGCTTGGACGGATCGGCCACCACCGAATGGGAGACCTGCTGCAGCAGCACCCGGTGCTCCTTCAGCACCCAGCGCACGGTGTCCGAATCCAGCACCCTCCCCGCATGGTCGATGTTGGCCGGGGTGCGGTTGGCGGACACCACCAGCAGCAGCTCCCGGTCCAGTCGCGCCTTGGGGATCTCGAAGTAGAGCTTGCCCTTCAGCTGATGCACCTTGATCAGGCCGTCCTGGGACTTCGCCTCGGCCGTGATCACCTTGTCGTAGGGCTTGGGCTCGGCCGCATCTGGCGCGGCCACGGGCCGCGGCGCGGAAGTGCCGCCGTTGGCGGGCGGGGCCTGGATCGTGGGGCGCTGGGCGTGGAGCAGGCTGGCCGCGAGGGCCAAGGCGAGGCTGGTCAGGCATCGGGAGGACATGGGGACTCCGAAGGGGGGATCTGGCCCATGATAGACAGCCTTGCATCGCAATTCGAGGCTTATGATCGAGCCGCCCGCTGCACCATTCCTGAGGGGCCAGGAAGAATGGGACACTGGCCCCGAGGTGCCCATGTCCTTCGATGCCGCCATCCGGGAGGCCCACCTCCTCCGCTACCGCCAGGGCCCCGACCTGCTGCGCCGGGCCTGGGAGGACGTTCCCGCGGAGGCCCGCGCCTGGCGCCCCGGCGAGGGCCGGTGGAGCGCCCATGAGGTGGTGATCCACTGCGCGGATTCGGAGACCTATGCGGCCACCCGCATCCGCCTGCTGCTGGCCGATCCCGAGCCGCTTATCGTGGGCTACGACGAGAACGAGTGGGCCCGGCGCTTCGACTACCACGCCTCGGATCCGGACCTGGCCCTGGAGCTGATCGTGGCCCTGCGCGCCCACACGGTGGCCACGCTCTCCCGGCTTCCGGAGCCGGCCTGGGGGCGCCTGGGGCGCCACACCCACAGCGGCCCCTACGGCACGGACGACTGGCTGCGCAGCTACGCCGCCCACCTGGAGATCCACGCAGCCCAGATCCGCCGGAACCGGGAAGCCTGGATGGGCCTGCATGTCCGCTGACCTGGACCTGGCCGCGTACCTGCGGCGCATCGGCTTCGCGGGCGCGCTGGAACCGGGCCTGGAGACCCTCCGCGCCCTCCACTTCGCCCATGCCACGACGATCCCCTTCGAGAACCTGGACATCCAGCTGGGCCTGCCCATCCGGCTGGACCTGGCCTCGCTCCAGGACAAGCTGGTGCGGCGGCGGCGCGGGGGCTATTGCTTTGAGCAGAACACCCTGTTCCTGGCCGTGCTGAGGGCGGCCGGCTTCGAGGCCATCCCCTGCGAGGCCCGGGTCCGGCTCGGGGCGCCGGAGGTCCTGCCCCGCACCCACATGCTGCTGATCGCGCGGCTGGCAGGCGGCTCCTGGCTGTGCGACGTGGGCTTCGGCGGCGAGGGGCTGCTCCATCCAGTCCCGCTGGACGGCCAGGCCCACGCCCAGTTCCAGAACCTCTACCGGGTCAGCGGGGAAGGCGGCCTGTGCGTGCTGCAATCCCGCCGCGAGGAGGGCTGGGAGGACCTCTACGCCTTCCAGCCTGAAGCGCGCTTCCCTGTCGATTTCGAGATGGCCAACCACTACACGAGCACCCATCCGGAGTCGCGGTTCATCCGGACGCTCACGGCCCAGCTGCCCGGCCCCGAGGTGCGCCGCATCCTGCGGAACCGCGCCTACGCCGAACTCCGCGGGGCCGAGGTGGCCGGCCGCGAGCTGGCGCCGGAGGAGGTGATCCCGATCCTGCGCGACGTCTTCGGTCTCGAGGTGCCCGCAGGGGCGCGGTTCCGCGCCTTCGAGGGCTAGCCCTCTTCGTAGCGCCTGGGGAGGGCGGCCAGCTCCCGGGACAGGTCCCCCACCAGCCGTCGCCGCTGCGCGTCGGGAAACTGGTCGGCCAGGGGATAGACGCTTTCCTCCTCGAGGGCGTTGTGGGGGCCCAGGCGGCTGCTGACCGCCACCAGGGCGGCTTGCGCCGCCGCCCAGTCCACCTCGGGACCCTTCAAGGTGTTCACGGCCGTGGCCAGGGTGGCCATGAAGACATCGTGGTCCTCCCTGAGGGTCTGGAGGGTGGCCTTCAGCTCGGGCCGGGTCTCGGCCAGCGCGGGGAAGAGCACGGTGTGCTCGGCGCGGATGTGGACGGCCAGGCGCATCCAGAGGCGGTCCACGGCCCGATGGGCCTCGGCCTGGCGCCGGGCTGCCACCGCCGCCCGGGCTTCCCGGAAGAGGAGGTCGATCTCGGCGTGATCCGCCGCCAGGCGGCCCGCGGAGGGACCGGGCGATTCCTTCCCCCCGTCCTGCTTCGCCTCGATGACGTGCTCGGTCTTGCCCGATTCGAAGATCTTCTGCAGCTCCAGGAAGGTGGTTCCCAGGACGGACCCCCGAGCCCTCCGCCTCCGCCAATAGATCCACCCGCGGCTCTCCATCCACAGCCCCAGCCGGTCCAGCAGCCCCAGGGCCACGAAGGCGAGGGCGATCGCAAGGAGGGGGTCGGGTGGCGACATGGACACGGGGCCTCCTGCCGAGTCGT
This sequence comes from Geothrix edaphica, assembly GCF_030268045.1. Lineage (NCBI taxonomy): Bacteria > Pseudomonadati > Acidobacteriota > Holophagae > Holophagales > Holophagaceae > Geothrix > Geothrix edaphica. The sequence goes on along the minus strand of NZ_BSDC01000003.1, from coordinate 258,302 downwards.
GGAATCATGGTGCCATGGCCAAGTCCCCGTCAACGAATGCCACCCGGCTGTTGAGGCAGGCGGGCGTGCCCTACACCGAACACCCCTACCGCTACGAGGAGCACGGCGGCACGGCCGTGAGCGCCCGGGAGCTGGGCGTGGATGAGCACGCCGTCATCAAGACCCTGGTGATGGAGGACGAGAAGGGCGCGCCCCTGATCATCCTCATGCACGGGGACCGCGAGGTGAGCACCAAGGAGCTGGCGCGCCAGATCGGCGCGAAGGCCGTGCAGCCCTGCAAGCCCGAGGTGGCCAACCGCCACAGCGGCTACCTGGTGGGGGGCACCAGCCCCCTGGGCACCCGGAAGGCCATGCCCGTGCATGCCGAGGCCAGCCTCTTCGACCTGGGCCGCATCTACCTCAACGGCGGCAGCCGCGGCTTCCTCGTGGGGTTGGATCCGAAGGACCTGGACCGGGTGCTGAAGATCCAGCGCGTGAACGTGGCGATTCCCTGATTCCGACCGACTGAAGGAGGAGGCTCCCATGATCCCCAAGCGCCCGCTGGGCGGCACCGGCCTCGCGATCTCGCCACTGGTCTTCGGTGGCAACGTATTCGGCTGGACCATCGACAAGCAGACCTCGTTCGATATCCTCGACCGCTTCACTGGGGCCGGCTTCGAGACGGTGGACACGGCCGATGTGTACTCGACCTGGAAGCCCGGCAACGTGGGCGGCGAGTCGGAGACCATCCTCGGCGAGTGGATGCATGCCCGCGGTTGCCGCGACCGGATCACCCTGATCACCAAGGTCGGCATGCCGATGACGCCGGACGGGAAGGGCCTGTCCGCGGCCTGGATCGAGCGTGCGGTGGAGGACTCGCTGCGGCGCCTGCAGACCGATCGCATCGATGTCTACCTGTCCCACAAGTACGACCCCGACGCCTCGAACGAGGAGACCCTCGGCGCCTACCAGAAGCTGATCGCCGCCGGGAAGGTGCGGGCCATCGGGGCTTCGAACTTCGACGCGGGCCAGCTGCGCGCGGCCCTGGATGCGGCCGGAGCCAAGGGCCTCCCGCGCTACGAGGTGCTGCAGCCCGAGTACAACCTGTACGACCGCAAAAGCTACGATGGCGCTCTGCGCGACCTGGCCATGGCCGAGGGCCTCGGCGTCATTACCTACTTCAGCCTGGCCAAGGGCTTCCTCAGCGGCAAGTACCGCAGCGAGGCCGACCTGAGGCAGAGCCCGCGCGGCGGCGGGGTCAAGGGCTACCTCAACGAACGCGGCTTCCGCATCCTCCGGGCGCTCGACGACGTAGCCGCCCGGCACGGGGCGAAGCCCGCCGAGGTCGCCCTGGCCTGGCTGATGGCCCGGCCCGGCGTCACCGCGCCCATCGCCAGCGCGACTTCGCTGAATCAGCTCGGAAGCCTGCTCCGGGCGGCCTCCCTGACCCTGGCCGCCGAGGACATGGCCGCCCTGGAAGACGCCAGCCGGAACTGAGGGCCGCCCCTTCTCTTCAGGCCTTCAAGTCCCGCCCGTAGGCCCGCCGGAGCCAGGCCAGGGCGAGGTCCAGGTCCGCCACGCCGGTGAGTTCGAGCTTGTGGGTGATCCGGTCCTTCTTCCGGAAGCCGCCGGTGTCCTTCAGGCGGCCGGAGAGGTCCGCGACGGCGGCGGGATCGCCCAGGGCCAAGCCCAGGTCGAGCCGCGAGGCGAAGGGCTTCACCTCGGCGAAGACATGGTTCCGGTAGAAGGGGACGATGGTCTCGCAGGGACAGATCTTCACCTCGGGACCCAGGCTCCGGGCCAGCTCGACGATGCGTTCGAAGAGGGGGTGCAGGGCGGCCTTCTTCCCGCCGTACTGCGCCTCCACATAGCCGGGCGCCGCCGCCAGGTAGCCTGCCGGCGTGTCGTCGAAGGCATGGCCGGGCCCGGCCGCGGCCCGCTGGGCCACGAGCCCGGCCTGGCTGGCACCCAGCCCCTGGGCCTTCAGCCAGACCACGCGCGCCTTGCCGTCAGAGGGGCCTTCCGCTCTCGCCAGAGCCACCCATGCTTCCAGCGTGCGACCGGTCCGGGCCTCGAGGTTGGCCAGGATGCTCTGGACATAGGCGACGCTGGGGTGGAGGTCGTAGGAACTGGAGGGGCTGAGGGGCTTGGACATGGGCTGCTCCCGGGAAAGTGTAGCTGTGACCCCCGTCATCCTTTCCCGGCCGCGGGCGGTGGTCCCGTGCTACCTTCCCTCCCAACCCATCCAACCCGATCCACCTCACCCCGTTCTCGGAGTCTTCCATGAGCGACGTGGAAATCAGCATTACCCAGCAGAAGACCATCGAGGCGCTGCAGAAGGGGGAGGCCCCCATTCCCATGCGCGGGTGGCTGGCCAAGCAGGCGGCCATCAACTACGAGGTAGAGCGTTCCCTGGCCGAGGATGACCCTGCCGCCTTCTGGGGTGACAAGGCCAGGGCCCTGGACTGGGCGGAGCCCTGGACCAAGGTCTTCGAGTTCAACGCCACCGACCATGCCTGGTTCGTGGGCGGCAAACTGAACGCCACCGTGAACTGCATCGACCGCCACGTGCACAGCGACCGCCGCAACAAGGCCGCCCTGCTGTGGGTGGGTGAGGACGGCGACGAGCGCTCCTACACCTACAACCGGCTCTACCGCGAGATGAACCGCTTCGCCAACACCCTCAAGCGCCTGGGGGTGAAGAAGGGCGACCGCGTCATCCTCTACATGCCGCTCACGCCAGAGGGCATCATCTCGATGCTGGCCTGCGCCCGCATCGGCGCCATCCACAGCGTGGTCTACGCGGGCATGGGCCAGGCCGCGCTGCGCACCCGCATCGAGGACGCCGGGGCCAAGGTGGTGGTGTGTTCCGACTTCACCTACCGGCGCGGGAAGGCCATCCCCCTGAAGCCCATCGTGGACGAGGCCGTGCGCGACCTGGCCTCCGTGGACCATGTCATCGTCCACCGGCGGGGCTCCCGCCCTGGCGACGCGCCAGTGACCTTCGCCAGCGAGCGCGAGAAGGACTTCTACGACATCCAGCAGGGCCGGGAGATCCACTGCGAGCCGGAGATGGTGGATGCCGAGCACCCGCTGTTCATCCTCTACACCAGCGGAACGACCGGAAAGCCGAAGGGCGTGGTGCACGCCACGGGCGGCTACCTGGTGGGCGTGAACTACCTGAGCAAGGCCTTCTACCAGATCCAGGAGCGGGACATCTACTGGAGCACCTCCGACATCGGCTGGATCGTGGGGCACAGCTTCATCGTCTACGGCCCCCTCAGCATCGGCGCCACGGTGCTCTGCCGCGAGGGCGCGCCGGACTACCCGAGCCCGGAGGTCACCTGGGAGATCTGCGAGCGCTTCGGCGTGAACGTGATGTTCACGGCCCCCACCGCCGTCCGCATGTGGATGAGCCACGGCGCTGAGGCCCCGGGCAAGTTCGACCTCAGCAAGCTGCGCCTCATGGCCTGCGCGGGCGAGCCCCTGAACCCCGAGGCCCACCGCTGGGCCCAGCAGCACCTGGTGGGCCAGGGCAACGGCCAGGTGGTGGACAACTGGTGGCAGACCGAGATCGCCGGACCGGTGATCGGCACGCTGCCCACCTTCGAGGTCCGGCCCGGCAAGGCCGGCAAGGCCATGCCCGGGGCCCGGCTGGCCGTGGTGAACCACGATGGCTCGCCGGTTCCCGACGGCCAGGGCGGCCTGCTCGTCATCAAGTTCCCGCTGCCCTACATGCTGCGGACCGTGTGGAACGACCACAAGCGCTACGAGGACTACTGGAAGGAGATCCCGGGCTACTACACGGTGGGCGACGTGGCCGTGAAGGACGCCGATGGCTACTTCGCCGTGCTGGGGCGCTCGGACGACGTGCTGAATGTGGCGGGCCACCGTATCGGGACCTCCGATGTGGAGGGCTCGCTCATCCGCCACCCGGCCGTGGCCGAAAGCGCCGTGGTGGGTCTGCCGGATCCCATCAAGGGCGAGCGCATCATGGCCTTCGTGGTGGTCAAGGCCGGCATCTCCACGGGCCCGGGGCTCATCGCCAGCCTCAAGGACCATGTCCGAGAGGACCTGGGCGGCATCGCGATGCCCAGCGAGATCGAGATCCGGCCCAGCCTCCCCAAGACCCGCTCCGGCAAGATCGTCCGCCGCGCCCTCAAGGCCCAGGCCCTCGGGCAGGATCCGGGAGACTTGAGCACCTTGGCCGATTAGCCATCAGAAGATCCGCACCAGGTTGAAGCCCAGGGCCCACTGCCCGGGGGACCTGGGCCCGCCGGCGGAGTCGCCGCCCAGCACCTGGTGGGCGGTGGTGCCCTGGACGTTGGTGGCCAGGAGGGTGAAGCGGTGGCCCTTGGTCTGGAAGCGGTAGCCCAGGGCGAAGCCCTGCTCGTAGGCCGTGCTGTCCAGGCGGGCGGGGCGGGGGTAGTACTCGGCGAGGATGGATTGGCCTTCGACGATGCGCCACCGGAGGCCGGCGCCGGCCGTGAAGAGGGCCCGATCCTGGGTGGTGGTGCGGGAGAGCCAGGTGGGCACGAGGCTGAAGGTGACCGGCCCCGCCACGAACTCCGCCGGGAGCTGCAAGGCTGCCCCGGTCACGCCCACGGTCCCGAAGGTGTAGGTGGCGCGCTTGATCGTCTCGTCGAAGCGCTCGCCGCGGATCGCCAGGCGAACATGCGGCCGGTCCAGGAGCTGCTCCTGGAGGGCGAGGACCACGGTCTTGCCATCCGAGGTGCGGTAGACCTGGGCGTTGAGTCCCGGCACCGCGGCGATGCCGAGGTCGAAGCCCAGGCCGGCGAAGTTGCCGCCGTCCAGGCCGTAGAAGTCCTTCGAGTTCCCGCGGGCCGGCTCGGCGAAGCGGTGGGTGAAGCGGATGGCGGGCTGCCAGCCCTGGAGGTGATCCGCCGTGGGCAGGTTGAGCCCCAGGGGCAGTTCCGAGTCCTGGCCCAGCAGGGGGGCGGACAGGAGGAGGGGCAGGAGGAGGGACGGGGCGGGGGATCGGCGGGGCATGGGTGGTCCGGGCCGGGTCAGGTGAGCCGCGTGGTGGCGGCGACGGGCTTGGAGGGATCGATCAGGAGCACCCCGCCCGGGGTGGATTCGCTGACCTGGTAGTGCTGCAGGACGGCCCCCACCGGGGCCGGTCCCACGGTCACCGTGCCGTTGAGGTCGTACTGGCTGCCGTGGCAGGGGCAGCCGAAGCCCGTCTGGGTGGTGTTGAGGCGCCCGCCCTGGTGCAGGCAGCTGGCGTTGAAGGCATAGATCCCGGCGCTGTCGCGGACGAGGTAGTAGCCCTGCGCGGCCCCCAGGATCAGCGGGCAGGCGCCGGAGGCGGTGGTCGTGTAGTCGCGCACGGTGCCCGAGGGCTGGCCCAGCAGGCTGGTCTTCGTCTCGGAGGTGGTGATCGGGCTGGGGGGAGGCGGGGGCGGCGGTGGCGGCGCACTGGAGTAACCCCCGCCCCCGCCTCCGCCGCAGGAGACGGCCGCGGCGGCTGCGGCCACGGCGAGAGCGCAGGCGCAGAATTCCCGGCGGTCGAGGCCGCCCGGGGCACAGGTCGGCACGGATGGTTCGGGCTGGGACATGGGACCTCCCTTGGTTGGGCCGGGCTTGGGGCCCGGGTTGGGCCGCAGCGATGGCGGAGTGGCTTGGGGGTGAGGATGCGGTCCTCCCCGGGAAGGCCCCAGATCCGGATACCAGAAACCGACCCCTCCGGTCTGGCGCTCTCCCCGTCGGCAGGCGCATCCTCGTGGGCAGAACCCGTCCGCACCCCTTCCCGGAGCCCGCCGTGCCCCCCTTCAACCACCTCCACCCGGCCATCGTGCACTTCCCCATCGCCCTGCTGGCGACCGCGCCCCTCCTCTTCCTGCTGGGGGCCCTCTGGCCCTCCCAGCGCCGGGGAATCCATGCCGTGGCGCTGCTCCTGCTGGTCCTGGGGCTCCTGGGCGGGCTGCTGGCCCTGGCCACGGGGGATGCCGCGGAGAACCTCGCCCACCGGACGCCGGAGTTGAGGCTCGCCTTGAACGCCCATGAGCTGTCCGCCCAGTGGACCATGGCCATCTTCGGCCTCTTGACGGTGGCGTGGTTCGTCCGGTTGGGCGTGTCCCGCTTCCTACATCGGGAGCTCCCGCCGCGCCTGGCCCGGGCCCTCTTCCTCCTCTGGCTGCTGGGGAGCGGCCTGGGCGTCGCCGCGCTGCTCCGCACGGGGCACCTGGGCGGCCACATGGTCCATGACCTGCACACCCACGGGGGCGAGCCCTGAGCTGCAGGTGACTCCGGTTAGGCTGGTGGGATGAAGCCCCGCCAGTACACCGTCCTCCTGCTCCTCGGCTTCGCTTCGGGGCTGCCGCTCTTCCTCACAGGCTCCACGCTGAAGGCCTGGCTGGTGGACGAGAAGCTGAGCCTGGCCACCATCGGGCTCTTCAGCTTCGTGACGCTGCCCTACAGCCTGAAGGTGTTCTGGGCGCCCTTCCTGGACCGCTTCGCGCTGCCGGGGCTGGGGCGCCGCCGGGGCTGGATGGCGCTCATGCAGCTGGGCATGGCGTTGGCCCTGGGGCTGCTGGCCTTCACCCAGCCGCACCTGGATCTCACCCGGGTGGTGGTCCTGGCCCTGGCGGTGGCCGTCACCAGCGCCACCTTCGACATCGCCGTGGACGCCTGGCGGGCCGAGGCCCTGGATCAGAAGCACCTGGGCCTTGGCAACAGCCTCCACATCGCCACCTACCGCGTGGCCATGCTGGTGAGCGGCGGGCTGGCGCTCATCCTGGCCCAGGCCTTCGGCTGGCGGGCCACCTACCTGGGCATGGCGGTTCTCACCCTGCTCGGCCTGGCCGGCACCTGGCTGGCCATGGACACGGACAGCGTGGCCCGGGCGCCGCGGTCCATGCAGGAGGCCATCTCGGGGCCACTGAAGGACCTGCTCCAGCGCAAGGGCATCGGCTACCTGCTGGCCTTCGCCGTGTTCTACAAACTCGGTGATTGGCTGGCGGAATCCATGACCATCCCGTTCCTGCTGCGGGGCATGGGCTTCACGAAGATGGAGATCGGCACCGTGCAGAAGACCACCGCCATGGTGGCCATCATCCTGGGCGGCCTGATCGGTGGCTGGATGCTCACGCGCATGAACCTGCGCAAGGCGCTGTGGATCTGTGGCTTCGTGCAGGCGGGCAGCATCCTGGGTTTCTGGGCCATCTCGCTGCTGGGCCGGCACCTGCCCCTGCTGGTGGCGGCGAACACGCTGGAGAACCTGGCCTACGGCATGGGCGGCAGCGCCTTCGCCGCGCTGCTCATGGGCGCCTGCAACCGCAGCTACACCGGCACCCAGTACGCCCTCTTCAGCGCCCTCATGGCCCTCCCGCGCACGGTGTTCGCCGGGCTCACGGGCTTCATGGCCGACTGGTACGGCTGGAAGCTCTACTTCCCCGTCTGCGCCGCGGCAGCCATTCCGGGCCTGCTGCTGCTGCTGCTCTGGGACCGCTGGGGGCTGCCGGAGGAGGGGGCCTGACCTACTTCACCACCGGGCGGCTCTCGCCGCGCCAGGCCCGCATGCCGCCCTGGAGGACATAGACCCACTCGAAGCCCCGGGCCACGAGCAGGCGCAGGGCGCGGTGGGAGAGGGCGTCGGTCTCGTCCACCAGCACCAGGGCGCGCTTGGCCTGGGGATCCGGGGCCGCGAAGCGCCGGGTGAGTTCCCCGAAGGGAACGTGGAGGCAGCCCCGGATGTGGCCCCGGCGGAAGGCCTCCTCGTCCCGCAGGTCCACCAGCAGCACGCCGGGGCCCTGCAGCAGCTCCTCGACCTGGAGGGGATCCAGCACGGGCCGCCCCTTCCCGCGGAACCAGGATCGGAGCCGCGGCAGGGCCACCGCGAACAGCAGCACGAGGCAGAGCGTCGCGAAAACCAGGCCGGGCAGGAAGGGATAGGCTTCCATCCAGCCTTTCAGCGTCGTCAGGTCCTGGGCGAAAGCGGACATGGTTCCCCCGGTACGGGGATGATGCGCCCGCCTCAGGCCTCGGGCAAGCCCAGGGCTCGGGCCAGGGCCAGGAAGGTCTCGGGGATGGGGGCCACCGCATCGATCCGGGCGCCCGTCACCGGGTGGTCCACGGACAGCTTCCACGCGTGGAGAGCCGGGTGCGGCAGCAGCAGGGCGCCGCCATCCACATCCTTCCAGCGGCCCGGTCCACCATAGAGCGGATCGCCCATGAGCGGGGCGCGGAGGTGGGCCAGATGCACGCGGATCTGGTGGGTGCGGCCCGTGAGCAGCTCGCACTCCACCAGGGCCACGCTCGTGGTGCGGGCCAGCACGCGGATGCGCGTCTGGGCGGGGCGTCCGCCATCGGCGACCACCATGCGCAGGCGGTCCCGCTTGTGGCGGGCGATGGGCTCGTCGATGAGCAGGCTGCCCAGCTGGGGCAGCTTGGGGGAATGGCGCACCAGGGCCAGGTAGCGCTTCTCCACGGTGCGGGCCTTGAACTGGTCCTGGATGGCCCGCTGGGCCTCGGCGGTCTTGGCGAGGCAGAGGCAGCCGGTGGTGTAGCGGTCCAGGCGATGCACCAGGCCCGGCCAGCCGGAAGCCAGCTCCTCGGCATCCTCCGCTTCCTCGTCATTGGGCTCGAGGATCACGGGCGCCTTGAGGCGGTGCAGCAGGGCGTTCACGACGGTGCCGCTGGCGTGGCCGGGGCCCGGATGCACCACCATGCCCGCGGGCTTGTCCACGATCCACAGCTGGGTGTCCTCGAACAGCGTCGGCAGGTCGATGGCCTCGGCCTCCAGGTGGGCGGCCGGGGCCGCGATCACCGGGAGCTCGGTCTCCACCTGGTCGCCGGGACGCAGCTTCACGCCGCCCTTGGTCACCGGCTCGCCGTTCACCTTCACCTCGCCCGTGCGGACGTGGGCATCCCAGCGGGCCCGGGGGATGTCGGGGAACCGGTCGGCCAGGAAGCGGTCCAGGCGGGGGGCGCCGTCCTCGGCGAGAAGCTGTATCACTTCGACTCCTTCTGACGGTTCCAGAACAGCCACAGACCCAGGCCCAGCATCATGAAGGCGAGGCCGGTGAGGCGACCCGTACTGAGCCAGGCCCAGCCCAGCCAGCCGGTGCCGCGGTCCACATCGCCCCGCCAGGTCTCGGTGATGACGCGGCCCAGGCCCTCCACCAGGAAATAGAGGGCGAAGATCTGCCCCTGGAAGGAGCGCTTGCCGCGGGCCAGCAGCAGGATGGCCATCACGGTGAGGTTGGCGAGGGAATTGTAGAGCTGCACGGGGTGCAGGGGGATCCCCAGGGGCGTGCCGCTGAAGGCCTGGGCCAGCGGGTTGGTGAACGTGGCGGCCCAGGAGACATGGGTCTCGGTGCCATAGCAGCAGCCGGCGGAGAAGCAGCCCAGGCGGCCGATGGCCTGGCCCAGGGCCACGCCGGGCACCAGGGCGTCACCCGTGAGGCGCAGCGGCAGGCCCTGACCCTTGCGGAGCTTCCAGAAGAACACCGCCGTGGCGGCGATGATGCCCCCGTGGATGGCACCGCCGGCCCGCAAGGTCGAGAGGGTGAAGACGTCCCGGAGGGCCATGGCGCCTTCCTGGCCAGCGGGCGTGAAGAGGCCCACCAGGATCATCAGGAGCTTGGCCCCTACGATGGCGGCGATCAGCACGGCGATGGCCAGGTCCGTGATGCCGGCCGGGTTCAGGCCGTCCAGCTTCGCCTGCCGCTTGGCCAGGGCCGTGCCCGCAAAGAAGGCGATGGCCAGCAGCAGCCCGTAGGTGCCGAGGGGGAAGGAGCCGATCTCGAAAAGAACTGGGTGCATGGTGGATTCCGCACGGATGACTGGAAACTGAAGACTGAAGACTGAAGACTGAAGACTGGCGAGGAGACCCCATGACGCGGACCACGATGACCCTGACGGCCCAGGAACTGGCGACGCGGCTGGAGGGCACGCTCGACCATTGTCCCCCGGATCGTCTGATTTCCGAAGTGAGGCCCCTGGAAGAGGCGGGAGCGGGCTCCGTATCCTTCCTGGCCAACCCGAAATATGCCGCCAAGGCGAAGGACAGTGCCGCGGGCCTGATCTTCGCGGATGCGACGGTGGATCTGGGCGACAGGCCAGTGCTGCGGGTGAAGCATCCCTACTGGGCCTTCGCCCAGGCCATCGGCTGGCTCCACCCCGAGCCCGCGCCCGAGTGGGGCGACGTCCCCGTGCATCCCTCGGCGGTGATCGGCGCGGGCTGCCGCATCGCCCCGGGCGCCACCGTGGGGGCCCGGACCGTGCTGGGGAAGGGGTGCGTCCTGCATCCAGGCGTCCACGTGGGGGATGACTGCGTCCTGGGCGAGGGCTGTGAGCTCTTCTCCGGGGCCGTGCTCTATCGCCGCACGCGGCTGGGAAACCGGGTGGCCATCCACGCCAACTCCGTGGTGGGCAGTGACGGCTACGGCTATGTGCTGGTGGAGGGCCGCCACGCCAAGATCCCCCAGGTGGGCTGGGTGGAGGTGGGTGATGATGTCGAGATCGGCGCCTGCGTCTGCATCGACCGGGGCGTGCTGGGGGCGACCCGCATCGGCCTGGGCACCAAGATCGACAACCAGGTGCAGGTGGGCCACAACGTGCACGTGGGGAACCACTGCCTGCTGGTGAGCCAGACGGGCATCAGCGGCTCCACGAAGCTGGGCGACTATGTGACCCTGGCTGGCAAGGTCGGCGTGGTGGGCCACATCGAGATCGGCAGCCGCAGCGTGGTGGGCGGCAACAGCGTGGTGGCCAAGAGCCTGCCCGAAGGCAGCTTCGTCACGGGGTTTCCCGCCCGTCCCCATCGCGAATGGACCGAAGCCCAGGCCGCCCTGAACCGCCTGCCCCGGCTCATGCGGCAGCTGCGGAAGGGCTGACCTTCAGAACTCGGTGAGCGCCGCCTGCTCCCGCTCGACAGCGGCGCGGACCTCCGCCCTGAGGCGGGCCAGGGCTCCGGGCTCGAGGCCAAGGATCTCCCGGGCCTGCCGGGAGGCCTCCTCCAGGCGCGCGGGGTCTCCGAGGCCGGCCCTCTGGTCCAGGGCCAGGTGGTTGCCCAGGGCCACCACGGCGGTCAGCGGGCGGTGGTCCTCGGCCGCGCGGAGGGGGTCGTGATGCCAGCGCACGGCGGCCTGGAGGCTGTGCGCCAGGTTCCACTGGCCGGCCAGGGCCTCGCCGACCATGGCGTGATCGAAGCCGAAGGCCTCCCGCTCCAGGTCGAGGCAGGCGCCCTTCTGTCCGTGGACCGCGCGCAGCAGGAGTCCGTAGCGCTCCGGGAACTTCATCGCCAGGACCGATTTCCCGATGTCATGCAGCAGGCCGCCCACGAAGGCCTCCTCCGTCTGCGGAAGGCCGAGCCTCGCCGCGAAGGCGCGGCTCGCCATGGCCGCCACCCGGGCGTGCTCCCACAGCAGCTGCTCCTCGGGGCCCACGGAGCCGCGGTGGTAGAGGTTCCTGGCCGAGCTGGCGATCACCACGCTCTTGAGGGCGGACACGCCCAGGGTCGTGACTGCCTGGGTCAGGGTGGTCACCTCGCGCATCATGCCGAAGGACGTGGAGTTGGAGATCCTGAGGACCTGGCCGGCCAGGGCCGGATCCAGGGAGATCACCCGCTGGAAATCCCCGGCGGTGGTCTCCGGGTCCAGGGCCAGCCGCAGCACCTGGGCCGCGACCTGCGGAAGGGGCGGGAGGTCGCCGAGGTTCGTGGTGAGCTCCTGGGGGGTGATGGACATGGTCCGCTCCGCCGCTCTGGTCCAGTTCCGAGGATCGACCCGCCAGGGGTGCCCTCGCCCGCTTCCGCCCCTCAATCCTCCAGGATGACCACGGCCATGGCCAGATCTCCGTCATGGCTCACGCTGCCGTGGAGCTTGCGGACGCCCCGGGCCGCGAGCAGGTCCGCCAGGGCGCCCACGGGCCACAGGCGCCCGTTCACGTAGCGCAGCTCCTTCCAGGACCAGCCGTCCAGGCCTGTGCCCAGGGCCTTGCCGAAGGCTTCCCGCAGGGCCCAGCGCCCCGCCAGCCGCTCCGGCAGCCGCTCCCGGTTGCCCGCCAGCAGGTAGGCCGCCTCGTCCGGATGCAGGATGCGCCCCGCGCACTTCCCGGCCCCGAAGCGCGCGACCAGGTGCCGCCAGCGGCTGGGGGGACAGAGGTCGGTGCCGAGGCCGAGGATCATGGCATGTCCAGGCTGTCAGCTGTCAGCTGTCGGCTGTCAGCCGGGAAGGTCCGGCTGGGCTGCCGCCTGAGGACTGAAGACTGGAGGCTGAGGACTGTCACGCCAGCTCCCGCGCGAACCAGTGGTCGCAGCCGCCATGCCCCGTGCGGCCCAGGGGCGCGCAGAGGGGCTGGAAGCCCAGCTTGCCGTAGAGCTTCAGGGCCTGGTCCATGCCGGTGAGGGTCTCCAGGTAGCAGGTGCGGTAGCCCAGGTCCTTCGCCACCGCGAGGCAGTGGCGCAGCAGGGCCTCGCCCATGCCCCGGCCCCGGGCCTCGGGGAGGAAGTACATCTTCCGCAGCTCGCAGACGCCGGGCTCGCCGCCCTCCAGGGCCGCGACACCGCCGCCGCCGACGAGGCGCCCGGCCTCGTCCACCACCACGAAATAGGCTGCGCCCGGTGCGGCATAGGCCCGGCTCATGTGGTCCACCTCGGCATCGTGGAGGGCGAAGCCCGGGCCGTCCGCCCCGAATTCCGGCATGACCGCGCGGATGATGGCGGCCACGGCGGCGTCGTCCTCGGGCTGGATGGGGCGGAAGGTCAGCATGGATTCCAGGTTACCCAAACCGGGCCTTCCGGATCCGATCTGGTCCAAGCTTGGGGTGGAGGTGCCCATGTCCCAGACTCCCTTCCGCGACCGTCTCCGCGCCGGGGAGCGCCTGTTGGGCACCCTGGTGCAGATCCCCCGGCCCGAGGTGGCCGTCCGCCTGGCGGGCCAGGGCTTCGACTGGCTCTTCCTGGACGGCGAGCACGGCGGCTTCGGCCCGGCGGAAACGTCGCGGACCCTGGCTGCGCTGAAGGGGGCCGTGCCCTGCCTATTGCGGGTGCCCTTCCAGGATCCCGCGGTCCTTGATGATGCAGCCGCCTGCGGCGCGGCGGGCCTCATCGTGCCCCACGTGGACACGGCGGCCCAGGCGGAGGCGGCCGTGCGCGCGGTCCGGGGCCGGGGCCTGGTTGTGGTGCAGGCGGAATCCGCCGAGGCCGCCCGGAACATCGCGGCCATCGCCCGGGTGCCTGGCGTGGACGCCGTCTTTGTGGGCCCCTACGACCTGAGTGCCAGCCTGGGGATCTCTGAGCAGTTCAGCCACCCGGCCCTCCTGGATGCCGTGGCCGCCATCGCCCGGACCTGTCGCGAGGCTTCGATGCCCCTCGGCATCTTCCGCATGACCGCCGAGGAGATCCGGACCCACGAGGAGGACGGCTTCACCCTGCTGGCCACCGGGCTGGATGGCACCCTGCTGGAAGCCGGGGCGCGGGCGCTGCTGGGGGGACTGCGGAGCTGAAAAGCGGGCAGAGGTCCGGACTGAATCCCCGACTACTCCGGCCAGTGGTGCTTCGGATACCGCCGCGACAGGCCCGGCCGCAACTCTTTGTAGACCCGCTGCCAGAAGCCGGCGAGGTCGGTGGTGACCTGGAGGGCCCGCATGTTGGGGGCCAGCAGGTGGAGCACCAGCGGCACGGCGCCGCCGGCTACGGCGGGGGTTTTCTTCAGACCCCAGAAATCTTGGAGCCGCGAGGCGATCCAGGGCGGGTCGTCCTCGTAGTGGACCTTGGTGGGCCGGCCCTTGGGGAGCTGGATGGATTCCGGCGCCCAGGCGTCCAGCAGGCGCAAGGTCTCGGCGGGGAAGGCCTGGCGGAGGGCGCCGGGCCAATCCACATCCTGCACCTCGCGCAGGGTCGTGCGGCCCGTGCAGGCGCCCGCGAGCAGCGGACCCAGCAGATCTTCCGGCAGGCCCAGGTCCGGCCGGTGCTTCCGCAGGAAGGCCAGGCGGGCCAAGGTCCGAGCGGGCACTTCGTCCAAAGGCCTTTCCTTCAGGGCCTGCGCCAGCAGGCCCGCCACGCGCGGATCCGCAGGATCCGCGGGCCCACGACTGACATCGAGGCTCAACCCCTCGTAACGGATCTCGGAGCGCCGCTCCACGCGCCCCGCCGAGGCGTTGAACAGCACTTCGTCCACGTCTTCCAGACGCTGGGCGAAGGCCTCCAGCAGCCAGTCGGCCTCACAGCGGGAGGCGAGGCGGATGAGTGTCTGACCGCCCGTGCCCTGTTTCACGGCCTCCGCTTCCAGGGCCAGGATCAGGCCCGGCCGCCGCACCCGGCTGGCGGGATCCAGCTTGGCGCCCCCGCCGCCTGCGAAGGCGCAGGTGCCGTTGGCCGAGAGCTGCCCCACGCGATCCGGGTAGGCCTGGAGCAGAGCTTTCAGCAGGCGCGTTTCAGCATCCGCCGGTTCGGCAGGCGAGGGCAGGAGGCGTGACAGGGACTGCACGGCGCGCCTGGCGCGATGAATGGCGGCGGCATCCAGGCCCGCGGCCCGGCAGGCCCCGGCGCTGAAGCCCGCGGCCTCGGCCTCCTCGAACTGGTCCAGGCGCAGCAGCAGGTCCGAGTCCGCGCCGTGGCCCGTCTTCACCGGCGTCCGGTCCAGGCCCTGGCGGGCGGTGAGGCTGCCGGTCTCCAGCAGGGCGGCGGCTCGCAGCGATAGCTGCGGGATGCCGAGGTCCTGGCCCGCGATGGCCAGGCGGGCCAGGCGCGGGTGCAGGGGCAGGTCGGCCATGCGCCGGCCCACGGGCGTGAGGGCGCCGTCCGCCAGCGCGCCCAGGCGCGTGAGCAGGGTTTCCGCGGCTGTCGTGGCGGCTGCGGGCGGCGCCTCGAACCAGTCCAGGGCGGAGGGCTCCGCGATGCCCATGCCGTGCAGCGAGAGCATCGGCTCCGCCAGGTCCGAGCGCTGCAGCTCGGGCGTGTCGAAGGCGGGGCGGGCGCCGAAGTCGGCTTCGGTGTAGAGGCGCAGGCAGCGGCCTGGCCCGGTGCGGCCCGCGCGGCCCGTGCGCTGGGTGCAGCGGGCCTGGCTGATGCGCACCGTGCGCAGGCCCGACAGGCCCGACCAGGGCGAGTGCGAGGCCTCGCGGCCCAGGCCAGAGTCCACCACGGCGCCGATGCCATCCAGCGTCACGGAGCTTTCCGCCACGTTGGTGCTGAGGATCACCTTGGGGATGTCGCTGGCTTCCAGGGCATGGGCCTGGGCGTCCGGCGACAGCTCGCCGTGCAGGGGACGCAGGCTCAGGCCGCGCCGCGCCGCCACGGCCTCGCAACCCTTGAGGCAGGCGCGGATCTCGGCCGCGCCGGGCAGGAAGACGAGCGTGTGGTTCTTCAGGCCCTCGCCATAGAGGCGGTCCAGGGCATCGGCCACCTGCTGGTCGATGGGTCGGTCGTCGGGGCGAGGCAGGAATGTGGTGTCCACGGGGAAGGCGCGGCCCTCGCTCCGGATGACTGGGGCGTCGAGGTAGGCCGCCACGGGGCCGGGATCCAGGGTGGCCGACATGACCAGCAGCTTCAGATCGGACCGGGAACTGCGCTGGAGGCGCCGCAGCAGGGTGATGCCCAGGTCCGTGTGCAGGTGCCGCTCATGGAACTCGTCCAGCACCACGGCGGCGATGCCGCGGAGGTGCGGATCGCCGTGCAGGCGCCGCAGCAGCAGGCCCTCGGTGACGAAGCGCAGGCGCGTGGCCTTCGACACCTTCTGCTCGAAGCGCACGGCGTAGCCCGCCCGCTGACCCAGGGCCTCGCCCAGTTCGTCCGCCACGCGGGTGGCGGCGAGGCGCGCGGCGAGGCGGCGGGGCTCCAGGATCCAGCACTCGCCATCTCCAAGGAGTCCCGCGTCCAGCAGGGCCGGGGGCACGCGGGTGGTCTTGCCGGCGCCCGGGTCGGCCTGCAGCACCAGGTTCGGATTCCCCCGCAGGCTCTCCACGAGCTGCGGCAGCAGGGGATCGATGGGGAGGCTCAGGCGCACGGCGCCCCCAGGGCGGCCAGGAAGGCGGCGGGATCGTCCACCGAGACCGCCACGCGGTCCCGTGGGGCCGTGGGGCCGACGAGACTCAGGGCCGGGACCGGCTCCCGCAGGCGCAGCTCCAGGATGGCCGGCCCCGGCGTGATGAGCTTGTGGAGGCCCTTCATGTGGCGGTGCCGGGCCCAGTCATCCTCGAAGTCCGGCAGGGGCGCCGCCTCCAGGATCTGCTCGCGCCGAAGGTGGATGGATTTCGTGGGCCCGAGGTTCAGGGCCACCTCGTCCCCCATCACCTGATGGGGGCGCCCCTTCAGGCCCGCGTAGAGGCCGAACAGCCAAAGCACCGCATAGACCGTGGACAGATGCAGGCCCCAGCGCAGCCAGGCCGGCGCTCCTGCAAACAGGACGCGGATCAGCAGCAGGTCGCCTGGGATGAGCAGGGGCAGGGCGGGCAGGAAGCTGCCCAGGGCGGCCTCCCGGTGCAGGCTGTGGCCCCCGGGGGCGGGCTCCCGGAAGCCGCCGGAGAGAAAGCGCAAGGCGCCCCCCAGCATCACCAGCTCCAGGGCCATGAGCCGGGCGGCCCGGGGGGGCACGAAGGCCTCGAAGGCCGCCGCGATGCGCTGCTCCGGCCACTTCCCAGGCCGGCCGCCCACACTCCGCCAGGCGCGCACCGCGAGGACGAGGAGCAGTCCCTCCAGGGCCAAGGCGATTCCCAGGCGCAGACCGGGCACCAAGGGCGAGGCGCCGGCCAGGGCCAGGCCCAGGCCCTCCACGAGGATCAGGGCCGGCAGCAGGATCCGGGTGCCGGGGATCCGCCCCCGCCGCCAGTCCTGGATCAGGGCGATCACCCGCAGCGCCACCAGGATCAGGAACGCAGCCGTGATCCAGGGCAGGGCCCGGTGCCCTGGGGCCCGCAGGCGCAGCACCAGGCCCCATCCGCCCAGGACGGCAAGGAGGCCCCAGAGCAGGGCGGAGGGTCGGAAGGGCGGGCGCACCCCTCCAGCCTACGGCCTCCGCGCCGCCTCGCGTAGAATGGAACCTTCGACGGGAGCGGGCATGGCAGGCATGGAAACGGCGGGTGTGGGCGGCAAGGCGGGTGTCGTGATGGACAGCCTGCGGGACGCCTACGGGGACACCCTGGTGGAGCTGGGCAACGAAGGCGCCAACATCGTCGTCTTCGACGCGGATCTGGCGGGGTCCACCCGCACCAGCAAGTTCGCCAAGGCGTTTCCGGACCGCTTCTTCAACATGGGTGCCGCCGAGCAGGGCATGGTGGCCGCCGCCGCCGGAGCCAGCACCACCGGCGTGGTGCCCTTCGTGAGCACCTTCGCCATGTTCGCCACGGGCCGGGCCTACGAGTTCGTGCGGCAGGCCGTGGGCGTGGGCCACCAGAACGTGAAGATCGTGGCCACTCACGCGGGCCTCACCGTGGGCGAGGACGGCGGCACCCACCAGTGCCTGGAGGACCTGGCCCTCATGCGCATGATCCCGGGCATGACGGTGATCTCGCCCGCCGATGCCATCGAGACGAAGCAGGTGATCCGTGCTGCCTATGCCTATAAAGGCCCTGTTTATGTCCGCCTCACCCGCGACAAGTTCCCCCGCATCCACGCCGAGGACTACCGGTTCCAGATCGGCAAGGCCGTGATGATGCGCCCGGGCACGGACGTGCTGCTGGTGGGCTGCGGCCTGGGTACCTCCATCTGCCTCGCGGCGGCGGAGCTGCTGGCCGCCGAGGGCATCGAGGCCACGGTGCTGCACAGCCCCACGATTAAGCCCTTCGACCGCGAGACGCTGCTGAAGCTGGCGAGGGCCCACCGGGCGGTCGTCACCTGTGAGGAGCACCAGGCCCACGGCGGCCTGGGCGGCGTGGTGGCGGAGATCCTCTCCGAGGCCCATCCCATGCCCCTGCGCCGGGTGGGCGTGCAGGACCAGTTCGGCCAGAGCGGCAAGCCGGAGAAGCTGCTGGAGGCCTACGGCGTCACACCCCAGGCTGTGGCCGCCGCCGCGAAGGAGGCCCTCTGATGGCCACCGAGACCTTCCACGCCAGCCGCTGGACCAAGGGCAATCACCTGTTCGTCACCGTGGTCGAGGTGACGGACACCGCCGTGATCCGCCGCAAGCGGTCCTGGTTCACGGTGAACGAGATCAGCATCCACCTGTCGAAGGTGGCCAGTGTCCGCATCGAGACCGGCCTGCTCTGGTCCGATCTCACCGTCGAGAGCACCGGCGGCAGTGATCCGCTGACCAGCCACGGCCACACCAAGGCCGATGCCCGCCGCATCAAGGAACTCATCGAGGCCGCCCAGAGCCGGGGCATGCGCTAGGCGGGGACGACCATGCAGCCAGCCGCGCCAGCGTCCCCGGATCCGGGATCTCCAGGGCCTTCCGGGGCGGGTGTGCTCGCGGCCGGCACCCGGATCGGCCGCTTCCAGGTGCAGGCGCTCCTCGGGCAGGGGGGCATGGGGGCGGTGTACCTGGCCTGGGACCCGGTACTGGAGCGGCAGGTCGCCCTCAAGGCGATCCACCTGGGCGAGGATGGGAAGGCGGCCGCCAAGGTGCGGTTCCGCCGGGAGGCCAAGGCGCTGGCCCAGCTCAACCACCGGAATGTCTGCCAGGTGCACGACTGGGTGGAGGCGGAGGGGAGCGCCTACATCGCCATGGAATTCATCGAAGGGGCGACCCTGTCCGAGGTGGCGAAGACGTTGGACCTGCGCCGGAAGCTCCAGGTCCTCCGGTCCATCGCCCACGCCCTGGAGGCGGCCCACGCCAAGGGCATCGTCCACCGGGACCTGAAACCCAGCAACGTGATGGTGGACGCCTCCGGACAGATCAAGGTCCTGGACTTCGGTCTCGCCAGGCTGGTGGATGCGACCATGGCCGCGGGGGATGATCCCACCGGGAACGCGCCCAACCTGGCGGGCATGCCTGAACCGGCCGGGGCCGGGCTGACCGTGGCGGAGTCCGTTCCGCCGGTCGCGGAGGAGCGCACCAGCGTGGGCTCGGGATCGCCCTCCCCGGGGCCCTCCAGCTGGGGGGAAATGACGGAGGCGGGCGTCTTCATGGGCAGCCCCACCTACGCTTCCCCTGAGCAGATGCGCGGCAAGCGCGTCGGCCCGCCGAGCGACGTGTTCTCCCTGGGGGTGGTCGGCTGGGAGCTGCTGCTGGGGGACTACCCGTTTCCGGGTGAGGGCCGCGAGCGGATGGCGGCCACCATCAAGGGCGAGCTCAAGCCCCTGCGGGGCCGCGGGCTTCCCCGGCGGCTGGGGGTCCTGCTGCGGGCGATGCTCCACCGGGACGCCGCGAAGCGGCCCACGAGCCGCCAGGTGGCCGACGCCATCGGCCGCCACCTGGCGGGGAACCCGGGGGCCCGGTGGGCCGGGGCGGCCCTGGTGGTCCTCGGCGTGGTGTCCGGCGGGGGCTACTACCTGTTCGGCCGGAGCATCATCGCGGATCTCGGCAGGGAACACCCGCCCCGGATGGCGGTCATGCCCATCCGCAACGACACGGGGGAGCCGGCCCTGGACGCGCAGGTGGGCGTGGGCATGGCCGAGCTCTTCTCCACGGCCCTGCAGGGTTCGCCCCACATGGATGTGGTGGAGCCCGAGTCCGTCAGCCGGGTGCTCTCCAACCTGAGGATTTCCCCGGCGGAAGCGATGGAACCCGCCAGCCAGCTCCGGATCGCGAACGCCCTCGGCGCCCGGCTGCTCCTGCGGGGAGCCCTGAGCCGGGATCCGGCCGGACAGGCGAATGTGCTCCGCTATGAGCTGGTGGACGCCTCCGGCCGGACCCGCTTCTCGGGGACCACGAAGGCGTCCCGCCAGGGATCCTTCGCCCCCTACGAGCTGGTGGATCCGGCGGCCCACGACCTGCTCCACAAGGTGGATCCCCTGCGGTCGAGCGCCCCCCAGAACGCAGCGGTCCCGCCGGAGGTCTTCGCGGCCTACGCCGAAGGCAAGGCCCTGTTCCTGAAGGGAGACTTCAAGGGCAGCGAGGCCCAGCTCCGGGAGGCGGCCATGAAGGCCCCCGCCTTCTCCAGCGCCGTATCGGCCTATGCCGCGTGCCTCCGCCGCCTTGGCCGGGACCAGGCGCCGGCGGTTGCCAACTGGGCGCTCATGTCCGCCAAGGCCACGGGGGACCGCTGGGCGGAAGGGCGCGCCCTGGCCCTCAAGGCCTATCTGGCCAAGGATCTGGGGCACCTCGACGAGTCCCAGCACCTGCGGGAGGCCACCCTGGCCCTGGCCCAGACCATCGGCGACCGGGACGGGGAGACCATCGCCTACAACCACCTGGGCCTCATCGCCGCCGAGCGGGGAAAGTACCAGGAGGCCGGCGAGTTCTATGAGCGCTCGCTCCGGCTCAGCCAGCAGACCGGGGACAAGGTGTACCTGTCCCTGGCCCAGAACAACCTGGCCAACCTCGCCCTGAAGCGTGGGGACCTCGGCATGGCCGAGGCCTTCTACCGGAACAACCTGAGCCTGCAGCAGGGCCTGGGGAACCGGTGGGGCGAGGCCCTCGCCCTGAACAACCTGGGGGTGGTCGCCCTCATGGCCCGCGATCTGCCGGCCGCGGAAGGACGGATCACCGCGGCCCTGGCCATCCGGGAATCCGTGGGGGATCGGGGCGGGCGGATCACCTGCCTGAGGAACCTCGGCATCCTGGCCCTGATGAAGGGAGACGTGGCCGCCTCCACCTCCTACCACAGCCGGGCCCTGGAGCTCGCGGAGGCCTCAGGGCTGCGGACCATCGAAGCCGAGTGCCGGTTCTACGGGGCCGAGCTGGACCGGCTCCAGCAGCGGTTCCCCCAGGCCCTGGCGGGCTACCAGAAGGTCCTCGAGCTCCTGCCGGAGGGGGTGACGCCCGAGGTCCGCGCCAACGCCCAGGCTGCCGCCGCGGAGTGCCTGCTCCGCAGATCCAGGCCCGAGCTGAAGGAGGCCGAACAGAAGCTCCAGGCGATCCCCGCCGGGACCGCCGATTCCCCCTACGTCCACCGGGCCCGGGCGTGGCTGGCCTTCCGGTCGGGCCAGCGCGAGGCGGCCCTGGCGGAGCTGGTTCGCGCCGCCCAGGACCCCAGCCGCCAGGCCCCGGAGATCCGGGCGGAACTCGACGCCGTGCGGGCGTCCTTCCTGGCAGAGGGCCGCTAAGCCGGTCAGGCGAATTTCGGTGCCCGCTTCGCCAGGAAGGCGGCCAGGCCCTCCCTGGCGTCCGGGTGGCGCATGGCGGCCTTCATCTGGGCGCCCTCGGCCTGGAGGCGGGCCCGCAGCGTCTCGGCCTCGAGGCCCTGGTTGCGCAGGAGGCTGGCCTTGATGCGGGCGAAGGTCTCGCCCGGACCCGCGGCCAGGCGCAGGGCCAGGGCCGCAGCGGCATCTTCGAGCTGGTCTGCGGGCACGACGCGGTTCACGAGGCCCAGGGCCAGGGCCCGGTCCGCGTTCAGGGTGTCGCCGGTCAGCATCAGCTCCGCCGCCACGGAGGGATTCACCAGCCGGGCGAGCATGACGCTGCCGCCCCAGTCCGGATGCAGGCCGATCTTCACGAAGGCCATGCCGAAGGCGGCCTCTGGCGTGGCGAGGCGCAGGTCCGCGCACAGGGCCAGGCTCATGCCCGCGCCGGCGGCGGGTCCCTGCACCACAGCCACCACGGGCTTGGGCAGGGTGGCGAGCCCCTGGGCCACGGCGGCGCCCAGGTCGAGCAGGGATTCCAGCTCCGGCCAGCGGTCCTCGGCAATTGCCGCCGAGATCCAGCCGAGGTCGCCGCCGGCACAGAAGGCCCGTCCCGCGCCGCGCAGGAACAGCGCCTTCACACCGGGTTCCGCCGCCTTCGCCAGGGCCTCCTCGAAGCCCTCCTTCATTTCGGGAATCAGCGCGTTGAGCTTGTCCGGCCGGTTCAGGGTCAAGGTCGCGATCCGGTCGTGCACGTCGAAGAGGATGGGGGTGGGCATGAACGCTCCGGGTGGCAACACGGGGATCATCCATAGTGCCCAGGGTCGGCGGCCAGCTCTACGGGGCTTTCGGGAACCCGGAAAGCCCGGGCCCTGCACAGCCTATTTCGCGAAGGCATACCCGGACCTGGTCCGTTTCGCTTCATACATGGCGCTGTCGGCCTGGTTGATCAAGGCCTCGGCAGTGACGCCATGTTTCGGGAACAGTGAGATCCCGATGCTGGCATGGATGCTCTGGCTGATGCTGCGTCCGCCCACCACCAATTGGCATGGCGCGCGGATCGCCTCGATCAGCTTGTCCGCGATGACGGTGACATCCCCCTCGTCCTTGAGCTCCATCAGCAGGTACAGGAATTCATCGCCGCCATGCCGGCTGACGGTGTCGTCGTTGCGCGTGCTTCGCAGCAGGCGGTCCGCGATGGTCCGCAACACGGCATCGCCGGCATCGTGCCCATACGAATCGTTGATGGTCTTGAAGTCGTCCAGGTCCATGAACATCACCGCCAGGGTCCAGCCATGCCGGTGGGCCTGGGCCAGGCCATGCTCCAGCCGATCGTTGAACAAGGCACGGTTGGGCAGGCCCGTCAGCAGGTCGTGGAGGGATGCCTGGCGATCCGCCTCCCCCTGTTCCTTGACGGCCGCCAATTCCTCTTCGAGGTCGCTCCGCTCCTTGACTTCATCTTTCAGGGCCTGGTTCACATCCGACAATTTCTCGGAGGCCTCCTGCACTTTCTCTTCGACGGCTTCGCTTTTCCCGAGGGCGGACCCGATCCCAGGGCCGGGGTTGCCGTCGGCGAGTTCCTGCTTGAGGGCCAGGTTGACCGAGGCCAGGTCCTCGGCACTGGCTGCCATCAATCCCTCCACGTGCTCGTTCTGTCCGAGCGCATGATCCAGAGGCTTTGCGAGCCTGGTGCTTCTGGGTGTCGGCGTCATCGGATCAGTGGCCATCGGCTCTTTCGAGTGGTTCCAGGAATCGGAGGCACAACGTCCTTCCGGGAAGGCGCTGTGGACCCTTTGGGTGCCCCGGATGGCTCCAGGGCCGGGATGGGCGATGAGCCTATTTGTTGCTCTCCACGTTGTAGGTGAAGACTGGCTCATGGGAAGGTTCCGTGACCTGCCCGTTGGGTTCCGGCGTGACCGAGACCATGAAGCGGCGGTGCGGGGTCAGGGTCTCGAGGCTGCCTTCGAGGTCCTTGTTCAGGGTCAGGGCTCCGACGTTCTGCCGGTCGCCTTCCCGTGGCTGGATCCAGACGACATAGACCGTCGAATCCACCGCGACTTTGGATGGGGGGGCCAGGTGTTTGACCCGGATGGAGACCTTCGTGTTTCCGTTGTCCCCCTCCGAGACGCGAACCGTCCCCTCGCTGGCGAGACCCGCTTCAGTCGAGTGCATTTCCTGGGGTTTGGAACGCCAGAACATGACCTTCTCGCAGGCTAGCTGCGCGCCCACCAGGGCCGTGACGGCGGTCAGAAGAAGGATGGGACGAATGGGAAACCCTTGTGTCTTCATGATCTGTCTCCTTAGGACAGATCTATCAGTGCAAGTCGCAGTCCAATTGTTAAGCGCAACACAACGAATGCTTATGATCCGCTTGTGCTGGGCGGGAAGGGTGGAGGCTGATCAAAATGATGTGCCCGGAGGTCAATTCGAAGGAGTCCGGGCGCGCGAGCCGAGGGCCTGCACGAACGCCGCGAACAGGTCGCGGGCGGCGTCGCCGGCGGGGCCCTTGAGGCCGACGAGGTTCTCGGGGTGCCACTGGACACCGAAGACCCAGCGCGAGGGATCCACGGCCTCCACGGCCTCGACGAGGGGGCCGGTGCCGGCATGGATCGTGTCCAGATGCCAGCCCACGGCGGCCAGCGGCGGGGCCACGCGCTTCACGGCCTGGTGGTGGCGGCTGTTCACGAGGAAGACGTCCTCGCCCAGCAGGGCCCGCAGGCGCGAGCCCGGGGCGAGCTGCACGCGGTGCCGCATGTCCGGGATGTCCGGCGTGCCGTGCTGGTGGCGAGTGGGCTCGCAGCCGTAGTGGTCGGGCACGTCCTGGACCATGCTGCCGCCCAGGGCCACGTTGAGGATCTGCTCGCCGCGGCAGATGCCGAGGATGGGCAGCTTCCGGTCCCAGGCCGCGCGGATGAGGGGGATCTCGAAGGCATCGCGGTCGGCGTCCACCTCGGCCTTCGGGTGGACGGCCTCGGCCTCGTCCCAGTGGCGGGGGTGGATGTCGTCCCCGCCCGTGAGCAGGAAGCCGGTGACGCCGGCCAGGTCGGGAAGGGGGTCGCCGGGGGCCACCAGCTGGATGAGTCCGGCCCAGCCGGCGGCCCTGAGGGCGGGGAGGTAATGCTTCTCGGCGCCGGACTTGTTTTTACAGCTCACAAGGAGACTTGAGTTGCCGCTTGACATGGTCCTTCCCCGAGGAAATCCTCTCACCCTACCACCCCCTCAGATGGTCTGAGTCGACGGTGAGGCGGAGAGCTCCGCCGGTACATAAGGAGGACATCATGTCCGGTTCATTGAACAAAGTTCTGCTCATCGGCAACCTCGGGCGCGACCCCGAGCTGAAGTCCACGCCCTCGGGCCAGAGTGTCGCCCGCTTCTCCGTGGCCACCACCGAGACTTGGAAGAACCAGGCCGGCGAGAAGCAGAGCAAGACCGAATGGCACAACATCGTGGTGTGGGGCAAGCAGGCCGAGATCGCCGAGAAGTACCTGCGCAAGGGCAAGCAGGTGATGATCGAGGGCCGCATCCAGTATCGGGAATACACCGACCAGGCCGGCGTGAAGAAGACCGCCTGCGACATCCGCTGCGACAACTTCGTCATGCTGGGCCGCATGGAGGACGGCGGCGGCAGCCGTGACAGCGGCGGCTACGGCGGCCGCGCCTCCGGCACCGGCTCCCAGGACTTCGAGGACCACGGCGCCCCCAGCCCGGCCGGTGGCGGCAGCTTCCCGGATGACGACATCCCGTTCTGAGGGGTGGTGCCTCGCCGGAGATCCCGGCAGATTGAAAAACGGCGCCCATGCGGGCGCCGTTTTTCAGATAGAGAAAATGGTCCGGCGGCGAAGCCGCCGAATCTCCAAACGGGGCCCGCAGGGCACCGTTTGGAGCAGGGCTCTCGGATAATGAAGGTTTCTCCCGTACAATGGTCGGTTCGGGAGTTTCCATGCTTGCAGTGCAGAACGTCACCATGCGCTACGGCGCGAAGATCCTCTTCGAGGACGTCACCACGACCTTCAACCCCGGGCGGCGCTACGGCCTGACGGGGCCGAACGGGGCGGGGAAGTCCACGTTCATGAAGATCCTGTCGGGCGAGCTGGAACAGCAGATGGGGAATGTGATCCGGCCCCGCAAGATGGGCATCCTGCGCCAGGACCAGTTCGCCTTCGACCAGTACCGGGTCATCGACACGGTGATCATGGGCAATGCCGGGCTCTGGAAGGCGCTGCAGGAGCGGGACGCCATCTACGAGAAGGCGGAGATGACCGACGAGGACGGCATGCGCGTGGCCGAGCTCGAGGGCATCGTGGCCGACGAGGACGGCTACACCGCCGAGAGCGACGCCGCCGTCCTGCTGGACGGCCTGGGCATCCCGGAGGCCCTGCATGAGCGCAGGATGGGTGAGCTGCAGGGCGGCCAGAAGGTGCGCGTGCTGCTGTCCCAGGCCCTCTTCGGCAACCCCCAGGCCCTGCTGCTGGACGAGCCGACCAACCACCTGGACCTGGACTCCATCCACTGGTTGGAGGAGTTCCTGGACCGCTACAAGGGCACGGTGGTGGTGATCTCCCACGACCGCCACTTCCTGAACAACGTCTGCACCCACATCGCCGACATCGACTACCAGACGATCATCCAGTACACCGGCGGCTACGACGACATGGTCATGGCCAAGATGCAGGTGCGCAGCCGCATCGAGTCCGAGAACGCCCAGCGCGAGAAGAAGATCGCCCAGCTCAACGAGTTCATCCAGCGCTTCGCGGCGGGCACCCGCAGCAGCCAGGTGAACAGCCGGCGCAAGGAAGTGGAGCGCCTCCAGCCCAGCGACCTGGCCCGCAGCAACATCCAGCGCCCCTTCATCAAGTTCAACATCGGCAAGCCCGGCGGCCGCTACGCCCTGGAGTTCGAGGGCGTGAAGAAGGGCTACGACACCGACAAGGACGGGACGGGGGGCCGCCACGAGGTCATCAAGGGCTTCACGGCCATGGTGCAGCGGGGCGAGAAGATCGCCCTCATGGGCCGCAACGGCATCGGCAAGACCACCCTGCTGAACGCCCTGCTGGCCAACGCGCCGCAGGTAACTGAACTGGGCCTGAAGCTCGACGGGGGCGAGGTGAAGTGGGGCCACGAGGCCAATGTGGGCTACTTCTCCCAGGACTTCGCCGAGAGCATCCCCAAGGGCTACGAGCTCGTCACCTGGCTGCACCAGTTCGACCCGGACGCCACCAAGGAGCAGATCCGCGGCGTCATGGGCCAGATGCTCTTCCGGGGCGAGGAAGGCAACAAGATGACGGATGTGCTGAGCGGCGGCGAGTCCTGCCGCCTGCTCTTCTGCAAGCTCATGCTGCAGAAGCCCAACATCCTGGTCATGGACGAGCCCACCAACCACCTGGACCTGGAAGCGGTCATCGCATTGAACGACGCGCTCCAGCGCTACGAGGGCACCCTCCTCTTCGTGACCCACGACGAGGACATCATCGACGAGGTGGCCACCCGCATCTGGCATCTTACCGATGACGGCATCGAGGATTTCCAGGGAACCTACGCGGAATACAACGCCCCGATCGGGCACTGAGCCAGGCCTGATCCGGACCTGGAGGGGCCCGCCGGGGCCCTCCAGAGGTCTACCCACTAGTGCTTTGGGCCTAACTTGCCTAGTGATGAGAGCTACCTATACTGAGTCTTGTTCTGTGCGCCCTCGCAACCGGAAAAGGACCATTCGTGACGCTTCGGCAGGGAACCAAGGGTTCGTCCCCCGAGGACAGCAGTGGATCCGGCGGGCCGGGGAGGCCGGGCACGCGCCTGGCCCGGCTGCTCCGCGAGCTGGAGGACTTCAAGCGGGCCCTCGACGAACACGCCATCGTGGCGGTCACGGACGCCCGGGGGCGGATCACCTACGTGAACGAGAAGTTCTGCGCCATCTCCAAGTACTCCCGCGAGGAGCTGCTGGGCCAGGACCACCGGATCATCAACTCGGGCCACCACCCCAAGGCCTTCATGACGCGGCTGTGGGCGACGATCCTGGTGGGGAAGGTCTGGAAGGGCGAGATCAAGAACCGCGCGAAGGACGGCACCCACTACTGGGTGGACACCACCATCGTGCCCTTCCTGGACGAGAACGGACGACCCGTGCAGTTCGTGGCCATCCGGGCCGACATCACCCAGCGCAAGGAAGCCGAGGAGGCCCTGCGGCAGTCCCAGAAGCTGGAGAGCCTCGGCGTCCTGTCCGGCGGCATCGCCCACGACTTCAACAACCTGCTCACCACCATCCTGGGCAACGCGAACCTGGGGGCGATGAAGCTCTCGCCGGAGAGCCCGGCCCTGCCCTACCTCCACCAGATTGAGCAGGCCACGCTGCGGGCCGCGGACCTGACCCGGCAGCTGCTGGCCTACGCCGGGAAGGGCCGCCTGCAGGTCATCGAGGTGGACCTGAACCGCCTGGTGGTGGAGATGACCCAGCTCCTCACCGTGTCCATCTCCAAGAAGGCGATGGTGCGATATGACCTCTCCCCCGGGCTGCCGCGCATTTCCGCCGACCCCTCCCAGATGCAGCAGCTCGTCATGAACCTCGTCACCAACGCCTCCGAGGCCATCGGGGAGGAGACCAGCGGGCTCATCACCATCCGGACCGGCCTCCAGGCGGTGGACGAGGCCTACAACGGCGGACTGCTGCCCGCGCTGCCCCTGGCCGCGGGGAGCTACGTGACGCTGGAGGTGAGCGACACCGGCTGCGGCATGGCGCCGGAGGTGCGGGAGCGGATCTTCGATCCCTTCTTCACCACCAAGTTCACGGGGCGCGGGCTGGGGCTCTCCGCCATGCTGGGCATCCTCCGCAGCCACCACGGCAGCCTCAAGGTCTACAGCGAGCCGGGCCGCGGTTCGGTCTTCAAGCTGTTCCTCCCGGCCCTGGTCCGCACGCCCGAATCGGCCGCTCCACCCCCCCGGGAGGCCGGCTGGCAGGGGCGCGGTGTGCTCCTGGTGGTGGACGATGAACCCGGGGCGCGGGCCGTGGCCCGGACCCTGGCCGAGAACCTGGGTTTCCAGGTGCTGGAAGCGGCAGACGGGCAGGAGGCGGTGGGGCTGTTCGAGCTCCGCCACGGAGAGATCACTGCGGTGCTGATGGACCTGACCATGCCCCACCTGGACGGGCGCCAGGCCTTCCTCCGCATGCACGCGGTGAATCCGAACGTGCCGGTGATCCTCACCAGCGGCTACAGCGAACAGGATGTCCTCGCGGACTTCCTGGGCCGGGGCCTGGCCGGGTTCCTCGCGAAGCCCTACCAGAGCGGGCAGTTCCAGGCCGTGCTGCGGCAGGCCGTGGAAGGGGCCTAGGCGGGAGGCTCCAGCAGCAGGCGGAGGACTTCTTCGGCCACCTTCAGTCCCACGATGGCGGGCATGTACGAGATGGTGCCCACGGGCCGGCGCTGGCGCCCGGGGCCGCGATGGGGTTCGATGTCGACGGGGTTCGCGGGGCGCTTGTTGTCGGCGGGCTCCAGCGAATAGACGCAACGGATGCCCCGGGTGATGCCCGCCTTGCGCAGCTCCTTCCGGACGCGGGCGGCCAGGGGGCACAGGCGCGTGTCGCTCAGATCACCGACGCGGAGCTGGCTGCTGTCCGTGCGGCCCCCGGCGCCCATGGCCGAGATGATCGGCAGGCCCTGCTCGTGCGCCGTGCGCATGAGGGCCACCTTGCAGGTCATGGAGTCGATGGCGTCGATCATCACATCAGGCCGCGGCGTGAGCAGCTCCGGCAGCGTGTCGGTGTGGATGAAGGTGATGTGGGGCTCCACGTCGCAGTCGGGGTTGATGTCCCGCACCCGGGCGGCGGCCACCTCGGCCTTGGGCAGGCCGATGGTGGAGCGCAGGGCGAAGAGCTGGCGGTTGAGGTTGCTGGGGCCGACGACATCGTGATCCACCAGGCGCAGGTGCCCCACGCCGGCGCGGGCCAGGGCCTCCACGGCGAAGGAGCCCACGCCGCCCAGGCCGAAAATGGTGACGCGGGAGGCGCGCAACCGCTCCAGTGCCGCTTCTCCAAGCAGCAGCTCACTGCGGGAATACCACCTCATGCCATCAGCTCCCGGAAACACCGGCTGCCATTCTCCCAGGTCAGGAGTTCCAATTCCGCCACGGGGATGCCACGGAGGCCCGCCACCGCCTCGAACAGGCGCTCCAGTTCCCCGGCGCCGTCGGTCTCCAGGAGCAGGTGCCCAGGGGCCACGGCCCTCAGGGCTTCCCGCGCTCCCGCCCGGTCCGGCTTCAGGAGGTCCCCGGAGAAGGACAGGAAGACGCCCATGGCCTGAAGCTGCCGGGCCGTCTCCGGGCTGCCGGAGTAGGCGTGGACGAGGGCGCCTGCGGGTGGAACGCCCTCTTCGCGGAGGAGATCCAGTAAACGGCCCCAGGCGTGGACCACATGCAGCGCGATGGGCCGGCCCAGGGCGTGGGCCAGGCGAAGCTGGACGCGCAGGGCCGATTCCTGGGTGCCCCGGTCCGCTTCCTTCCGGGCGAAGTCCAGGCCGCACTCCCCCAGGCCGGCGCGGTTGGAGCGGAGCAGGGCCTCCAGCCGCGAAGCCCAGCCCAGGGCGGCCCCCTCCATGAACCAGGGATGGAGGCCCAGCATGGGGATGACCTGGTCGTGGGAAGCCGCATGGGCCACGACGGCCATCCAGTCCGCCTCACAGGTCCCGCAGACGACCCGGCGGTGGTCCCTGCGGAGCACCGGATCCTCCAGCGCACCGACCCTCGGCAGGTGGCTGTGGGCGTCAAAGAGAGGGGGCATGGAACTCACGCGATGGAGGGGATCGGGCGACCCCCGCTCCCGCTCCAATGATAGGCCGGGTTCGTGCATCATGAACGGAAGGATATCACCGCATCCATGCGTCCAGGTTGAATATCGATTGTCAAAAACGGGTCAAAATTGCTCGGTCATCGATGCGTGGGTTCCTGTTTCCCGGACTCCGGGCGCTCGGCCTCCTGCACGCGCGCTGCGCCTTCCCGGAAGCCGCGGGCCCGGGGCCTCATGAGGAGCGGGGCGCCACAACACAGGCACAACTGCTAGACTGAAACCGCGCAAACCCGCGTGGGTCCCGTAGCTCAGCTGGATAGAGCAGCTCCCTCCTAAGGAGCAGGTCGTGCGTTCGAATCGCATCGGGGCCACCAGTTCGGATGATCGGATGGCCGGGATGTCGGAGGATCTGAGGGCCCGGCGGACCGGCCGCCCGCCTCAGCGGATGGGCGCGTAGGCCAGGCCGCCGCTGGGCGCGAGGAAGACGGCTTCGTGGTCGAGGAGACCCACCAGCTGATGCCCTTCGGCGAGCGTGGTGGGGATCCACTCCAGGGCGCCGTTGAGGAGGTCGAAGCGGGCGAGCATCAGGCCCGTGGATTCCGGCGCGCCGCAGGATCGGACCTGACTGGACTGGAAGACGCAGAAGATGACGTCCCGGCCCGCCCAGGAGAGCATGGGACCGCGCCCCACCCGGCCCAGGGCCGCGCGGCCCGGGAGGGCATCATGGCAGGTGAAGAAGGTCTGGCCGGGCTCCTTGGGCCCCTTGACGGGATCGAGCACCGTGAAGGCCAGGCTGGGGCCTTCGGCCAGGTACACCGTCCCGTCCGCGCCCAGAGCCATGCGGTTGAGGGGGACGAGCAGGGGCTGGGCCGCGGCGTCCTTCAGCTGGGAGCGGTCGCCGTAGGACCAGAGCACCGCGCCGGTCCGGAGGTCGCGCTTCTCCAGGCAGGGCTTCAGGGTGCGATAGAGGATGAGGATGCCCTCACGGCCCACGGCCATGTCCTGGACGGGGGCGGGAAGCGCCGATGCGGTCTCGAGCTGCCCGTCCTTGGTGAGGATGACCAGCCGCCCGTCGCAGACCATCCAGGTCCGGCTGTAGGAGTCGACCACCCAGCGCTCGGGGACCGCCTCGCTGGCGGGGGCCTCGGGGGCTTGCTGGGATGCGGGTCTGGGCGCCGCTGGCTGAGGCCGCTGGTGGCGCGGGATGCCGTACAGAAGGGCACCGGCGGCGTCGTAGTCCGTGGTGGTGGCCCGGGGCGGTGCGGCGGCCGGCTTCGAAGCCGGGGCGGGCTTCCGGACCTCGGGCAGGAACACCGGCAGGGTGGACAGGAGGCCGCTGCCCTTCATCCAGGCGCGGAGTGACCGCGTGCCCGGATCGAAGAACACCAGCGAGCCGTCCACTTCCTGGAAGGCCCAGCCCCCGGTCGCGCGCGCGGGGTCCCAGTCCTGGAGGCGGGCCTGGGCGCGGGCCTGGGCGTGCAGGGAAACCGGCCCGCAGAGGGCCAGGATGGCAAGGAGGGGGGTCAGAAGACTGGGTCTCATATATTACCTGCCTATATTTTATTATGCCTATGAGCGACTTTGGTTGAACCCCTGAGGCTGTGACGAAACGCACGATTTCTTCCAAGGACACCCAGATCCATTGAGTGGTGGAGGGTGGGTCCGCGGCGGAGCGCATCTTGCGATGATGGAGGTTTCCCGAGGGGCCCACCGTGACGCGATCCCAGCTGAAGGACGAAGTCTTCATGAACATGGCGCTGGAGCTGAGCCGCCTGGGGACCTGCTGCCGCCTCCAGGTGGGCGCTGTGCTGCTGCGGGGCGACGGCGGCATCGCGGCGGCGGGATTCAACGGGGCGCTGCCGGGCATGCCGCACTGCACGCCGGAGACCTGCAAGCCCGGCCAGCGCTGCCTGCACACGAGCCACGCGGAGGAGAACGCCCTGGGCTTCTGTGACGGCCCCGTGGCCATCGCCTACGTCACCCACGAGCCCTGCCTCACCTGCTGCCGCGCCCTGGTGCGCCGGGGGGTCCGGCGCGTGGTGTTCCGCCATCCCTACGCGAGCATCGCGGAGCAGGAGCGCGTGGAGCGCCAGCACATCCTGGATCACTTCGGGGTGAAGTGGGAGCAGCACGGCCAGCCTTGAACTCCAGGGCATGCGGCGCATACTGCTGAGCGCCCCTTCCTTCAGGAGACAAACTGGTGATCGGAACCCTCATCCGCCTGCGGGTGAATGGCCGCGACGTCGCGGCGCGGCCGGGAACCATGCTGCTGCAGGCCTGCCGGGAGAACGGCATCGACATCCCCACCCTCTGCTCGGATCCGCGGCTGAAGCCGGCCTCCAGCTGCCGGTTGTGCGAGGTCGAGGTGGCGGGCCGCGAGCGCTCCCCCTGCGCCTGCGCCACGCCCGTGGAGGAGGGCATGGAGGTGGCGACCCACACGCCGGCCCTGGAGGACTTCCGCCGGGCCATGCTGACCCACCTGGCGGAGCGCATCCCCGGGGAGGACCCGGCGCGGCTGGCGGGGAAGCCCTTCCGGAAGCTGCTGGACGCCTATGGCGTGGAACCGTCAGGCACGAGGAAGCCGGAGGCGAAGCAGCCCGAGCATCCGTACCTGGATGTGGACCTCTCCTGGTGCGTGGCCTGCGGCCGCTGCGTGCGCATCTGCGACGAGGTGCAGGGGCAGAACATCTGGACCTTCACGGGCCGCGGAGCGGACCTGGCCCTGGCGCCGGGCCTGTCGCCGGGTCTGCGCGAGAGCGCCTGCGTGAGCTGCGGCGCCTGCGCCGACACCTGTCCCACGGGCGCCATCGAGGACGTCTCCCGCCTGGCGGCGGGACTGCCGGAGCGCTGGGTGCGCACCACCTGCCCCTACTGCGGCACGGGCTGCGAGATGGAGGTGGGCGTGAAGGGTGGGCGCATCACCGAAGCGCGCCCCGTGTTCGCTTCGCCTGTGAGCCGCGGCCACCTCTGCGTGAAGGGCCGCTATGGGTGGGGCTTCAGCGATGCGCCGGACCGGATCACGGAGCCCCTGATCCGGCGGAACGGGGTGTGGGAGCCCGCGACCTGGGATGAGGCGCTGGCGGCCGCGGCCTCCGCCCTCCAGCAGGCCCGCCGGGCTGGAGGCCCCAGTGCTGTGGGCGTGCTGGCCTCCAGCCGTTCCACCAACGAAGAGAACTACCTGACGCAGAAGTTCGCGCGCCTGGCCCTGGGCACGAACAACGTGGACTGCTGCGCCCGGGTCTGCCATGCGCCCAGCGCCGCGGGCCTGGGCCAGACCTTCGGCACCGGGGCGGCCACCAACAGCTACGCCGATATCGAGCGGGCCGGACTGCTCATGGTCGTGGGCGCGAACCCCACCGAGAACCATCCCATCGTGGGGGCCCGCATCCGCCAGCGGGCCCGGGCCGGCGTCCCGCTCATCGTGATCGATCCCCGGCGCACGGAACTGGCGGACCTGGCCACGATCCACCTCGCCCCCCGGCCCGGCACGAACCTTCCTCTCCTGCAGGCCATGGCGAGCCTGATCCTCGGTGAGGGGCTCACGGACCCGGCCTTCCTCGCGGCCCGCACGGAGGGTCTGGAGGCCTACGCGGCCTCCCTGCGCGAGTGGACCCCCGAGCGGGTGGGCGCTCTCTGCGGGATCGAGCCGGAGGCCATCCGGCGCGCGGCCCGGCTCTACGCCACCACGGGCCCGGCCATGATCTTCCATGGCCTCGGCGTCACGGAGCAACGCCAGGGCACGGATGGCGTGGCGGCCCTGGCCCACCTCGCGCTGCTCACGGGGAACGTGGGCATTCCCGGCGCCGGCGTGAATCCCCTGCGGGGCCAGAACAACGTCCAGGGCAGCGCCCAGATGGGCTGCGAACCGTCGCGGCTCACGGGCTACCAGAAGCTGGCGCAGTCCCGGGAGATCCACGCGCAGGTGTGGGGCGCCGAGCTGCCGGAGGAGCCTGGCCTCAACGCCCTGGAGATGATTGACGCCGCCGGCGAAGGGCGGCTGAAGGCGCTGCTGGTGATCGGCTACGACCCCCTCCTCAGCCATCCTGGGGCGCGGGAGACCGCGGAGAACCTGAACGGGCTGGAGGCCCTGATCGTGGTGGATCTGTTCCTCACGGAGACGGCGAAAGCGTTCGGCACGGTCTTCCTGCCCGCCGCCAGCCCCTTCGAGAAGGAGGGCACCTACATGAACGGCGAGCGTCGCGTCCAGCGTGTGCGCCAGGTGGTGCCGCCAAAGGGGGGCAGCCGCACGGACATGGCGATCCTCGCAGCCCTGGCGGAGCGGCTGGGCGCCGGGCAGCCCTTCCGGCACCCGGACGCCGCCGCCGTGTGGGACGAGGCGCGCCAGGTCTGGCCGGCCATCGCCGGCATCAGCCACGGGCGGCTGGACCAGGAGGGGGGCCTCCAGTGGCCCTGCCCGGCCGAGGACCACCCGGGCACCCCGGTGCTCCACGCCGGCGGTTTCCCGGGGGGCCGGGCGGCCTTCCGCCCGCTCGGTTGGACGCCCAGCCTGGAGGTGACGAATGGCGAGTTCCCCTTCCTGCTGAACACGGGGCGCAGCCTCTTCCATTTCAATGCTGCGACGATGACGGGCCGGACCCGCAACCGCGAGCTGCGGGCGGATGACGAGCTGGAGCTCCACCCCGACGACGCGGCGGAGCTGGGCCTCTCCGCCGGAGATCCGGTCCATGTGCAGAGCCGCCACGGGGCCTTCACCCTCCGCACCCGCCCCACGGACCGGGTCCGGCGGGGCGAGCCCTTCGCCACGTTCCACGCCGTGGCCGCCTACGTGAACCTGGCCACGGGCCCCGGCCGGGACACGGTCACGGGCACGCCCGAATACAAGGTCACGGCCGTGAACCTGCGCGCCACCGGGGATGCGAAGGTCATGTAATCTGGGGCATGCTCAGCCACGCCGCCCACCCGAACCCGCGCCCCTTCCGCGAGAACCGGTTCCTCCAGGTCCTCTGCGTCGCCTACGCCCTCGTCTGGATCGTGACGGCCATCCGGCCCCTCTATCCCGGGGACTGGCGGATGGAGAACCTGCTGGTGGTGCTGGCCGTGGCCGGTCTGGCCGGGACCTACCGCCGCTTCCCGCTCTCCGACCTCAGCTATCTGCTGATCACCATCTTTCTGGCGCTGCATGCGGTGGGCGCCCACTACACCTATGCCAACGTGCCGCTCGGCTTCTGGATGAAGGCGCACTGGGGACTGGCGCGAAACCCCTTCGACCGCATCGTCCACTTCAGCTTCGGCCTCCTGCTGGCCTACCCCGTGCGCGAGGTGTTCATGCGGGTGGCGCGCACCCGCGGGTTCTGGAACTACTACCTGCCCCTGGACGTGGTGCTGGCGGCCTCCGCCGTCTACGAGATCATCGAGAGCATCACGGCCCGCCTCAGCGCGCCGGAGCTGGGCGATGCCTTCCTCGGCACCCAGGGGGACATCTGGGACGCGCAGAAGGACATGACCGCCGCGGCGGTCGGAGCCGCCCTCACCATGTTCATGGTGGCCCTGGTGCGGCGGATGAACCGGATGCCCGAGGGGGAGACCGAGCCCGGGTCCTGACCTCAGATGCCGCCGTGCTCCCAGGTGGGCACGGGCGTGTTTTCCAAGGCCACCTCGGTGCCGTCATCCAGCACGAGCATGGGGGGCGTCCCAGGCCGGACATCCACGATCGTGCGGCCCAGGAGGCGCTCGCGGCGGTCCCGGTGCCAGGGGATGCCCACAGGGTAGGTGCGGCGGTAGGCGTCCAAGGGGCCTTCCAGCCGAGAGCAGAGGCGGTGGAGGGCGGCCTCGAAGGCGGTGTCGAAGCCCTTGGGGGGCTCCGGGTCCAGCCCGGCGGCCCGGAGGAAGGATTCTGCGGGTGTGAGGTCTCCGGAACCTCCGGCCACCCAGCGCCGCAGCCCGGACCCGAAGGGGGCCGGTCCATCCAGCGCCACGGCCCGGTCCCGGTGGATGCCGAGCCAGAGGGACACCCGCCCGCAGGAGCCGGCGCCCTCGAAATCGAGAGGCAGCTGGGCATCGTCGTGGAAGACCACGGCACGGAGGGGGAGCCACTCGAAGGTCTCGGCCACCTTGGCGCCCACGGGACCGAGGCTGTCCTGGCGCAGCTCGGAGACGGCCTCCGCGAAGGTCTGCCGGAGGCTGGCCAGGCTCAGGACACCCTCCGGGAGGCCCTGGGCGTCCAGGGGGAGGGGCGGTTCGTGCCAGTCCGCCGCCAGGGCCGGCAGCACCTGCTGGAAGAGGATCAGGGCCGGGTCCCAGTCCCAGTGGTGGGCGGGCTCGTAGCCCAGCTCGCGGCAGAGGTCGAACCAGGCCCGGTCCGGCGCGGGATCCCCGGGTAGGTAGATGGACCGGCCATCCAGGAAGATCTCGCAGCCCGGCTGGGCCGCCGGGGTCTGCCGCCGGCTCATGCCCAGCTCATGCCGCCCCAGGGTGGCCAGGGTGGTCTCGCGGTACGGATGGTCCTCCTGCCGCAGCACCTTCAGCGGCGCGCCGAGAATCCAGGCATCCAGAGACATACCTCCCCCAGGAAGGCAAACCTGGGGCGATGCCGGGGGTTCGTCAATCCCTGAAAGAGATTTTAGGGTCTGTTTTCAAAGTGGGGTGTGGCCGCGCAAGGGGCGCCGCCCAAGCGAGGCCAGGAAAGCGACGAAGGCGATAGCGGCACTATCGACGAGGAGCTTGACGCAGCATCGCGCCGGGCGCCGCCCCTTGCCCTCCGGGACGTCGCCCAGCCGCACCCCTGGCTGCGTTGGCGACCTCGAACGATGTCCCGCATCGCCCTTCGGTCTCCGCCTTGCCATGTGCGCGGCTGGACGGCGTCGCGGCTCGCATCCACTTTGAAAACAGACCCTGAGGTTGAAAATCAATCGACCTTACGCAGATCGGTCCCGGGGTAGTAGTGCGAAAGGATCTGCTGGAAGGTGGCCCCCTCCAGCGCCATGCCATAGGCGCCGGTCTGGCACATGCCCACCCCATGGCCCCAGCCCCGCCCGTAGAACACCCAGCGGCGCCGGGCGCCCTGGCCCAGGGTGAGGAAGCGGAACACGTTGTCCTTGAGACCCAGGAGGCCGCGGATGTGCATGCCGCGCACCCGGTGGGCGGCCCCCTGGCTGTCGATCAGCGCCAGGTCCAGCACCCGGCCCTCCTCGTTGTGCTGGGCCCTGAGCTCGCGGATGCCGGAGACCTTGATGCGCTTCCTCACCAGGGCCAGTAGGTCGGCCTCGGTATATTCCACGCGCCAGTGGGCGGTGGGGTTGTAGCGGTCCCAGGCGGCGCCATCGGGATCGAGCCGCCGCACCAGCACCGCGGCGGAGCCGTCCTCGGCGGAGATCCACTTCAGGCGGTCGCCCACCTGGATGTCGGCCTTCGGCAGCAGGCGCAGGCTGCCATCCGGCGCCTCCTCCGCGAGAATCAGCCTCGGGGAGAGGGCCAGGGGCTCAGGGCCGCCCCGCTTCCGGCGCACCTGCCGGTCCATCAGCAGGGCGCCTTCCCCGGGGGTCAGGGGATCCAGGTCCTGCCACATCCGGCCCAGGGCCAGGAGGGCCTGGCGAAGGGCGGGGGGCTCCTTGGCGGTCCAGAGGGCCGCGGGGACGATGCCCCTCCGGGTGAGGAAGGCGGCCAGCAGGCGATCGCCGGCAGGCACCTCGGGCGGCAGGAAGTACGCGGCGTCCTGGGGGCGCTCCTGGCCTTCCACCACAGTGTGGAGGCCCAGGGCCCGGGCCAGGGCGAGCACCAGATGGCCGTTCCGGGACAGGGGCGCCGGATCGAGGCCGAGGCGCTGCTGGAGGGCCAGCACCGGGGCGGCCAGGTCCTCCGTCGTGGCGGGGCGGGCCAGGCGGTCGCCGCTGAGCCACTCCACGGGCACGATGCCGGCCGCCAGCCTCAGCAGCTCCCAGCTGAGCCAGGACTGCTGGGCCTCCGCCGTGATGGGCGCGCCGGACGTGAAGGGCAGGGTGAGGGGCTTGGCGGGATAGCATGGGGCGGCCTTCAGGTAGGGGGCATCGCCGCCGAAGACCTGGGACACGTCCACCGTGTGGCCGCCGCAGTTCGCCATGAAGAGGGCCAGGATGGGCTTGCCGCCGTAGGTGGCGAACAGGCCTTCCGTCTCCTGGATGGCCCGGTCGGTGAGGAGCTGCTCGCCGTCGCGCCCGCCGTAGACCTGGTCGGCCACGGTGTCGCCCATGTCGAAACCGTCGGCCGCACGCTTGCCGCGGTTGGCCACGGCGTAGGTGCGGGCCGCCACGGCCTGGGCCTTCAGCGCCTCGAGGGAGGGGAACTCCCAGGCGCCCATCTCCTTGGGCACCACGCCACGGAGGTAGGTCTCCAGATCCAGGGTGTTCACCACCGTCAGGCGGCCCTGGGCGTTGGGGAAGATCTCCACCTTGCCCCGGTAGCGGCCCTTGCCCTGGAGGCTGGTCAGCTCGCCCGCGGGTCTCAGCCACACGCCGCCGAGGGGCAGGGCGCGCCGCTCATAGCGATCGCTGACGGCGTAGAGGGCGCGGCCCTTGCGGGGCTGGCTGTCGCGGGGCTCGGTGGCCACCCACAGCTCGTCGTACCCCAGGTCCTGGAGCTTCTGGAGCAGGGGCTCGGCCTTGGGCGCCTCGGGGAAGTGGCCGGTCAGCACGCGCCAGGTATCCGCATCGGGCACCCTCACGCGGTCCGCCGGCTCACCGAGCGTCTTCAGGCGCTTCATCAGGGCCTCCGCCTCGCCGGCGGCCAGGGGGCGGCCCACCTGGATGCGGTACTCGCTGGTGGGATCCGAGGCGCCGCGGCTGTCCCACCAGATGCGCAGCTTTTCGTCCGGGGCCAGCTTCAGCAGGGGTTTCCCGGCGCGGTCGCAGACCTGGCCGCCGCCTTCCAGTGACACGATCCATTCCGTGGCCTGGGTGTCGAGGCCGATCCTCAGCGGGGGCTGGGCGGCAGGGGCGGAAGCGACCGACAGGATCAGGGCGGGAACGAGGAGGGGCTTCATCCGCCCCATTGTCCCACGAATCGGGCGAGGGCCTCCCAGCGCCGGGCCCGCAGCGCCTCGGCGTCGAGCATCAGGCCACCCGGCCCTCCCCGGTGGAGGAGCAGGGCGACGCAGCTGCGATCCCCAGGCCGGTAGAAGAGGGCGGGACCGGTGTAGCCCAGGTGGAACCACCAGCCGGAGGGCACGCCGGCATCGGGGTCGGGAGCGGGTATCACAGTGGGCACCGCCTGCGTGGGGTCTTCGAGGACATGGATGCCGGGGCCCTGAGGGAGTCGCGACAGCAGCTGTCCAAAATGTCCGCTGCCCCCCAAGAGCACCTGGAGGCCCAGGCCCCAGCGGGCGGCATTCTCGCCGGCCGCGGCCTCCACCGCCATGCGGTCCGGCCAGCCGGCGGCCACCCAGCACGTGAGGGCCGCTTCCAGCTGGGGGGCTGTGGTGCCGTAGCCGGCGTGGCCGGGCATGCCGGCGCGCGCGTTGGCATCCTGGGGCAGATGCGCGCCGCGCGGCGGCAGGGGCCGTTCCGTGGCCAGCCGCCAGGCCTCCGCATCCGGCGCATCCGGAAGCACCTCCGGGACCTCCCGCCAGGGCGCGGGACTCAGGCCCGAAGCCGCGCCCAGCCGCGCGAAGGGCACACCAGTCTCGGCAACCAGCAGCTCCGCCAGCAGGCGGTAGTTCAGGTCCGAATAGGTGGCCAGCCCGGGCGTGGCGGGACGGAGCAGGGGGTGGTCCGGGACCGGGCGACGGAGCTGCGCGGCCAGAGGTTCACCGGTGAAGGGCCGCCAGGGTGGCAGGCCCGAGCTGTGGGACAGCAGCTGCCGCACTGTGAGAGGGGTCTCCCGATCATGGAACCCCAGGGCCCAGCGCCGGTCTGCATCCAGGTCCAGGTAGGCCAGCGCCAGCGGTGCCGTCACCAGGGGCTTGGCCAGGGAGGCGAGGTCGTAGAAGCGGCTCATACCAGGTACGCTCGATGACCGATGCACGGCGGGAAACCACTCACGCAGAGGGTCGCAGAGGAAGCGGAGGGCACAGAGGGATGGTCCTGTTCTTTTTCTCTTTCTCCGCGTTCTCGGCCATCTCGGCGACCCTCTGCGTGTGTTTTGGGTTGGTTCTATGACTACAAGGAAATTCAACCTTTCTGGATCTCTGCCAGGCTCTTCGCCACGGCCTTCTGTACCTGGTCGGCCACGCGCATGGCCTCCTGGCCCTCCTCCCAGGTGACGCCCTCGGTGCCCTGGCCCAGGCAGGCGGCGTGGAAGGCCTCGATCTCCAGGCGCAGGGGTTCGCCCTCTTCGATGTCGGCCGTCTCGGGGTGGACCTGCGGGCCGTCGGGGCCCATGACCAGCCGGAGGATCTCCAGCTTCTGGGCGGCAAAGTCGAGGCTGGCGTACTCCTTGTCTCCGAAGGCGCGGAGAGTGCGCTCCTTCTTGCGGGCCACCCGGCTGGCGGTGACGGTGGCGAAGGCGCCGCCCTCGAACTTCAGGCGGGCATTCACGAGATCCGCGTAGGGCGTCAGCACGGGCACGCCCACAGCCTCCACATCCAGCACGGGCCGGCCCACCAGGGCACGGAGCAGGTCCAGGTCGTGGATCATCACGTCCATCACCACGTCCACCTCGAGGCTGCGGGCCGGGAAGGGGGAGACGCGCACAGCCTCGAGGAAGCGGGGCTTGAAGCCGCGGTCGCGGAGGGCCGTCACGGCCGGATTGAAGCGCTCCAGATGGCCCACCTGGGCCACGATTCCCGGATTCGTGGCGCGGGCCGCGGCCAGGGCCTTCAGCAGGGCCACGCCCTCGTCGAGCGAGGCGGCCAGGGGCTTCTCCATCAGCACGTGCTTGCCGGCCTTCAGGGCCTGGAGGCCGAGGGCATGGTGGAAGCCGGTGGGAGCGGCAATCTGCACTGCATCCACTTCGGCCAGCACCTGGTCCAGGGAGGCGGCCCAGGGGGCACCGAACTTCGAGGCGATCTCCGGGCCCCGGGCGGGATCCGGATCCACCACGGCCACCAGGGTGGCCCCAGGAGCCGAGGCCGCGATCCTCGCGTGGTGCTGTCCCAGATGACCCACACCCACGACGGCGACGCGCAGCTTGGCCATGACATCCTCCAGATCCAATGAGCCTACCAGGGCTGCTAACCTGGGATTCCTACTCCAGAGGCAACCATGAACCTCAAGCTCGAAGCTGTGAACCTCCTCCGCTGGCTGCACTTCGTGACCCTCACCGTAGGTGGCGGCGCGGCCGTGGTGGCCCTGCTCCTGTCTGGATTCGAGGAGGGGCGCGAGGAGATCCGCGGTCTCGCCGCCACTGTCTGGGCCAAGGTGGTGGCCTGGTCCTTCCGGCTGGCCCTCCTCGCCGGCATCGGCCTGCTGCTGATGATGATCCAGGGCGGTCAGAACCCCCTGAAGCAGGGCCACTACATGCACATCAAGCTGCTGCTGGTCCTGGTGCTGGTGGGCCTGTCCGAGATGACGCCCAAGGCCCTGGCGGTGGGGAAGCGCGGCTCCGCCCTGCTGGCCCTGGTGCTGTTCCTGGCCTCCAGCTTCACGGTCTACAACAAGGGCCTCTTCGGCGGTCCCGCGAAGGCGGGGCCCGAGATGCCCTCCGCGGCGGACAGTTCCTTCACCGGGCGCTGATCCCATGCGGCGCCTGCTGTGGGCCCTGGCGGGGACAAGCCTTCTCGCCGGGTGGCCCCAGACCGTTCCTGAACGCACGCAGCTGAAGCGGACCTCCACGGTGGCTGAGGTCCGGGCCTTCATGGAGGCTCTGCGGAAGCAGGCGCCGGGGCTGGAGCCCTACCAGCCCAAGGGCGCCCCCCGCACCACGGAGACCGGCAAGCCCCTCCTGGCCTGGCGCCTGCGGGGAAACGGGCGGGATCCGCTGCGGGTCTTCGTGAACGCCAACATCCATGCCGGGGAGGTGGAAGGCAAGGAGGCCATCCAGCAGATCCTCCGCGAGCTGCTCCAGGGGAAGCACCCGGGTCTGCGGCGCGACCTCGACCTGGTGGTAATGCCCGCCTACAACGCCGACGGCACGGACGCCCTGGATCCCGCCATCCGGCCCTGGCAGCCCAACCCGACGGAAAGCGGCGTGGGCCGGCGCGAGAACGCCCTGGGCCTGGACCTCAACCGCGACCTCATGAAGGCTGCCGCGCCCAACACCCGCTGGCTCCTGGCCATGCTGGGCGACTTCGATCCCGCGGCGGTGCTGGACCTGCACACCACCAACGGCAGCACCCACGGTTTCCACCTCACCCATGGGCCGGCCTGCACCCTGGGGGCGGACGGAGACCTGCTGGCCTTCAACCGGGCGATGCTCGTGGCGGTGCGGGAGCAG
Organism: Geothrix edaphica; assembly: GCF_030268045.1. NCBI lineage: Bacteria > Pseudomonadati > Acidobacteriota > Holophagae > Holophagales > Holophagaceae > Geothrix > Geothrix edaphica. Next base: position 216,123 of record NZ_BSDC01000003.1, on the reverse strand, counting down.
CTGAAGGCCGAAGGCATGCCCACCTACGACTACGGCAACTTCGTGCCCTACCGGCCCACACCGGAGAAGCCGCCCACGGCCTGGGAGACTTACGATGCCCACCCCCGGCTGCTGACGAACTATCCCGCCCTGCGCAACCGCCTGGCGGTGCTCTCCGAGAGCTACGTCTACCGCAGCTGGCCCGACCGCATCGCCGACACCCGCCGCTTCGTGCTGGCCTGCCTGACCTGGATGGCGGAGCACCGCGGCGAAATCCGGGGCCAGATCCAGGGGGCCCAGGCCCGATGGCTGGAGGCCTGGAAGAAGGGGCCCGTGTCCCTTCCGCTTTCAGCGAAGCTGAAACAGGTCGAACGTGCAGCGTTCGACTGGGTGGACCCCATCCGCGACGAGAAGGGCCGCCTGGTGGGCGAGAAGAGCCGCACGCACCTGGAACTGCCCAGCTTCGTGGGCTTCGAGGGCCAGGACTTCGTGACGGTTCCGGCGGGCTACCTGGTGGACCCGGCCTATGCCCCCACGGTGCTGCCGCTGCTCCAGGCCCATGGCCTGAAGGTGCTGAAGGGGAGCGCGAGGCAGCGGGGCCTGGCCGTCCTGCATTTCCATGAGACCAGCCGCAAGCTGTCCGCTTCCGCCTACCAGGGCGTGTTCACCCTCGAACTCCAAGGGGCCTGGAGGGCCGATCCCGCTGCGAAGAAGCTGCAGCTGGCCTGGGCGCCGGAAGACCTGGACCGCGCCCTCTACATCCCACTCGACCAGCCCCTGGGCCGCCTGGCCTTCTACCTCCTGGACCCCCGCAGCACCGACAGCCTGGCCTACTGGGGCGTCTTCCACAGCGCCCTCATCCGCGGCGACGGCATGTGGGGCGAACCGCCGCGGTTCCCCATCCTGGCGGTGGGGCGTGGTGATTCGGATGCCGTCGCCATTACGACAATGCCTGCGCCCAAGGCGCAGGAATAACTCAGGGCGCCGAGAGGCGCCCTGAGCCTATCGGAGTCTTGAAGGGAACCCTAATCTTCGGGTTCCTCGTAGTCGCCGTTGTGCCACACGTTCTGCACGTCGTCGTTGTCCTCCAGCAGGTCCACGAGCTTGAGGAAGCTGGCGAGCTTGGAGCCCTCGAGGGCGGTGCTGGTGCTGGGGGCCATGATGATCTTGGCTTCGATGACGGGGAGCTTGGCGGCGTCCACGGCATCCTTCACGGCCTGGTAGGCCTCGGGGCTGGTCTTGATGACCCAGGCCTCGCCTTCGTTGACCACATCATCGGCGCCGGCTTCCAGGGCCACTTCCATGACCTTGTCTTCGGAGACTTCAGGCTCGACCACGATCTGGCCCTGCTTGGCGAAGAGGTAGGCCACGGAGCCCTGGGCGCCCAGCTCGCCGCCGAACTTGGTGAAGTAGCTGCGGATCTCGGGGGTGGTGCGGTTCTTGTTGTCGGTCATGGCCTCGACCATGATGGCCACGCCGCCCGGGCCATAGGCCTCGTAGACCACTTCCTCGTAGGTCACCCCTTCGAGCTCGCCGGTGCCCTTCTTGATGGCGCGCTCCCAGTTGTCCTTGGGCATGTTGCTGCCCTTGGCCTGGTCCACGGCCAGGCGCAGGCGGGGGTTGGCGTTCACGTCGCCACCGCCCAGGCGGGCGGCCACGGTGATCTCCTTCAGGATCTTCGTGAAGACCTTGCCGCGCTTGGCGTCAGCGGCGCCCTTCTTGTGCTTGATGGTGGACCATTTGCTGTGGCCGGACATAGAGGTTGCTCCTTCAATCGTTCGTTCCGCGCGGCAACCGATTCGCGGCTGCCTAAAGTTAAAAGAATCTTTTCAACGCAGGGAGATCACCCGCGAAGGGCGCGCCGCGAAACCCGGGCGAAGGCCGGAGCCTCCTGGCGGATCATGGGGCGTTCCAGGAGGAACTGGTACCACTGCTCGCCGTAGACCTTCATCTTGAGGGCCTTGCCGTTCTGCAGCAGGTTGCGGTTGGTGATGAGGCGCTCGTCGCCCTTGCAGATCCCGAGGCCCTGGTTGAGCGTCTCAATGGCCTTGTCACGCTCGCCCATCTCCACCAGCACATAGGCGTAGACGGCGTAGAGCAGACTCTCCTTCTTGCCGGCCTTCAGGGCCAGGGCGAAGGTCTCCTTGGCCTTCTTCTTCTCGCCACGCTTCCACTGGAGGATGCCCAGCATGGCCTTGGCGATGTAGTGCTGCATGGAGGCAGAGGCCAGCAGGGGCTCAGCCTCCTCGTTCTTCTTGCGGAGGTACTGCACCACGCCGATCTGGCCGTCGATGCTGCCCTTCACGAGGAACTGCTTGGGGGCGAAGCGGTAGCCCTCCTTCATCACCTCGATGGCCTTCTCGAACTGCTGCTTCTTCAGCAGCTCCCCCGCGCGGGTGAAGATCTTCTCGAGTTCCTGCTGGACCTTGCGGCCCTGCCAGATGAAGAGGCCCGCCCCGGCGAGGAGGCCGATGGGCACGCTGATCCACAGCTTGATGCTGAGCAGGGTGGACAGCAGGATCACGGCGAAGGCCGTGCCCAGGCCTAGCAGGAGGTTGATCACGGAGGCTCCGATGGGGCCCGGGGCCGGGCCAAAGGGCCATTTTATCGGCCTTCGGCTCCTTTTTCCATGCGGAGGTTGTGAACCCGGCTAGGCGATGACGCCGCTGCGGGAGGGGCCCGGCCGGCGGCGGCGCAGCACGCGCTTGGCGGGAGCGGCGGCAGCCTCTTTGCGGGGCCGCCCCGGGCCGCGCTTCACGGCGGCATCCTTGGGCTTGACCACCTTGCGCACCTTGACCTTCTTCTCCTTTTTCACGCGTTCCCGCCGGACGAGGGCGGCCGCGGCCCGGCCGGTCACCACGACCCGGGAGCCGTCCTTGAGCTTCTTGACCTTGCTGCCGGGCTTGCGCCCCCGCTTGAGGCTCATGGACAGAGGTTCCGTCTCGAGCAGCTCGCGTTCAAGCTGAGCCTGGAGCGCCATCATCTCGCCATGATCCTTTTCGTGGTCGTGGCCGCAGAGATGCAGGAAGCCATGGATCACCAGCGTCTCCACTTCACGCCGACGGCTGACGCCAAACTTCTTCGCCATTTTCTCGGCGGTGGGAAGGCTGATCACGATGTCGCCGAGGTGCGGAAAAGCACCCTTCTCCACACTTGAGGGGAAACTCAGGACGTCGGTCGTCATGTTTTTCCCGCGATGCTCGCGATTGAGTTTTCTCATGCCTCGATCATCGACATAAGTCAGCGATACACCCTGAGCTTCCGGCGCGAGACGATCGCGAAGGCTGTGAAGCAGCTTCCCGAGCGACTGCTCACCCGGCCCGCGCATTTTGCTGCGGCTCGACCAATCGATCTGGAAAGGCAGCTTGGTCTCAGTCATGGCCGGCTCCTGTGGAAGATCAGTCAAAGGGGATTCATCATGAGTGCTATTGACCCATTCGTCAATCTCTTCATTCTAGGTGCACGAATTACATCGTTTGTTCACGGTTCAGATGATAGACCGGGCCACTGAACAATCCAGATCAAAATGTCACAAAAATGTTGAATATAAAGAAGAAATGGGTGAGGTGAAGAGGTTTCAATGTGCGAGGAAGATCCCTGGCATCCTGGAGGCATGGAGCCCCGCCTGCCTTCCCCCCTGTCTGCCCCCCTGCGCCGCTATCTGGTGCTGCTGGACCGCTGGAACCGCACCCACGCCCTGACCTCCCTGCCTCAAGCCGAGCGCTGGGAGGAGTTGATCCTGGATGCGGCCGCGCTCCTGCCCTTCCTGGAGCCCCTGGCCCCGGGGAGCCGGGTGGCCGATCTGGGAACCGGCATGGGTTGCCCGGCCGTCGTCCTGGCCCTGGCCCGCCCGGATCTGGAGGTGCTCGCGGTGGACGCTTCCGCCAAGAAGCTGGCCTTCGTCCGCCAGGCCGCCCTGGAGCTTCCGGTGCCCAATCTGAAAGCCGTGCAGGGCCGCCTCGAGGACCTGGCCCCGCTGGGGGCGGACCTGGGGACCGCCAAGGCCCTGGGATCCCTGGAGCAGCTGATGGGATGGTGGTCCCGCCATGGGAAAGCCGATGCCCCGTTCCTTGCCCTCAAGGGGCCGGACTGGTCCAGGGAGCCGCTCCCGTCCGGCTGGGAGGCCACCCCGCATCCCTACACCCTGCCCACCCGGGGGCAGCGCGTGGTGGTGGAGCTGGGGCGCCCAAAAAACTGAGGCCCCAGCGGGACCCCAGTTGCCGAGAGGACTCCGTTCAGTGGGTCAGGGTATCGCCGAGGCGGATCTCCTCCGTGGTGCGGAGCAGGCGGCAGGTGGCCGTCTGACTGTCCGCGCGGACCACCAGGGCCTGGCCGATGTAGTGGGTGGTGGTCTCCGTGCCGCCCTTCCGGTCGCCGTCGGGCCCCACGGGGAAGACCTTGATGCGGACTGCGAGCAGGACGTCGCCCACCTTCAGCCCGTCGTTGGCGCCCTTGTCCACGATCACCATGTCGCCGTTGGCGGTGTGCTGGTGCTCATCGCGGGCGAAGACCACCACGGCGGAGTTCGGAGCCACCTTCACCGGGTCGGTGATGTCGGTCCGGAGCTGGAGGGGCAGGTTGGCGGGTTCGGTGAACCGCACCAGGTGATCGCCCACTTCCACGCCATCCAGGCAGCGCTCGATGGTGGCCACGGAGCCCTTGGCCTGGGCGGTGATGACGCGGAGCACGCCCACCTGCTGCACCACATCGCCCATCTTGTGCTTGGTGGTGGGGTGGTGGACCTTGCGGGCCACCGTCTTCAGGATGAGGAACCGGTCGCCGACCTTGACGCCCTGCTCGCTGCCGCCATTCATGTAGACGGTCTCGCCCTCGGCGAGGAAACGGCGGTCCTCGTTGCGGTTGGAGGTCAGGGTGAAGGCGCCCTGGTTCTTGTAGTGGGCCTCGGCGCCATCGGCGGCGAAGAAGGGGAGCTGGATGAAGTCCTGGAAGCTGAAGCCCAGTTCCGGCCGCCGGAGGGCGCCGGGATCGGCCCGGCGCCGATCCGGCTGGAGGCCGGAGACGGAGTCCGGCACGGAGCCGGCGGTGGCCACGGCCCGGGTGAGGTCGATGATCAGGGGGTCCCCAGGGTAGATCCAGTGCGGATCCTTGATCCACTGGTTCAGCTCCCAGATCTGGGGCCAGGCGTAGGGATTGCCGAGGTACTTCCCGGCCAGATCCCAGAGCGTGTCGCCCTTCTCGACGATGTGGGTGCGGGAGCCTTCGGGTACCTTGAGTTCCTTGGGATAATCCCATTTCGAGCTGTGGGTTTCGACCTTGATCGTCCCAGCGGGCTCCTGGGCGTCCAGGGCCGGAACCGCGAGCGCCAGGGCCACGAGGAGGCCGGGCGCCATCGCGAGGGCGCGCCGCCGGCCGACAGTCAGACGATTGGGCTGGTGCATCAGGGACCCCCAGGGGATTAGGTGGTGCTGATTATAGGTCTTCGACGCGGATCATATCTGAAAATAATGCCAGGCGGTTGCGAACTTCATCCTGGGATATCTGCTCGAGTCGTTCCGTGGAGAACTGTTCCACGGTGAAACTGGCCATGACCGATCCGACCAGGGTGGCGTGCTTGAGGGCCGTGACATCGGTCCGCTCGATCCAGGCCAGGTAGCCCAGGAACCCACCGGCGAAGGTGTCCCCGGCCCCGGTGGGGTCGAAGACGTTCTCCAGCGGGTAGGCCGGGGCGGCGAAGATCCCGTCGGGCGTGAAGAGGGCCACGCCGTACTCCCCGCGCTTGACCACAAGGGTGCTGGGGCCCAGGGCCCGGACCTTCTTGTAAGCCTTGATGAGGCTGTATTCCTGGGTAAGCTCCCGGACTTCGGCGTCATTCACCAGGAGGATGTCCACCTCCTTGAGCACCGCGTCCAGGGCCGGGCGCGACCCCCGGATCCAGTAGTTCATGGTGTCCAGGGCGATCCACTTGGGCCGCCGGGCCATCTGGCGCACCACGTCCAGCTGCAGCACCGGATCGATGTTCCCGAGGAACAGGTAGTCGCACTCGCGGTAGTTGGCGGGGAGGTCCGGCTTGAAGTCGGCGAAGACGTTCAGGTCCGTGGCCAGGGTCTTGGCCTCGTTCAGGTCGTAGCCGTAGGCGCCCTTCCAGTGGAAGCTGAGGCCCTTGACCTTCGACAGGCCCGCCAGGTCGATGGGCCGGCCCTCGAAGACGCGCATCTGGTCGGGGCCGAAGTCCTCGCCCACCACGGCGACGATGCGCACCGGATGGAAGCGGCTGGCGCTCAGGGAGAAGTAGGTCGCGGAGCCGCCCAGGGCGCGCTCGCGGCGGCCGAAGGGCGTCTCCAGGTCATCGAAGGCCACACTGCCAACCACCAACAGACTCATCGGGGGTACTCCCTATCGCTCGGATCAGGCACTCAGGTCAGGACTGGGGCTGGGAAGGGGTGAAATAGAGCAGCCAGGCCTGGCTGCCGCCCATGGGCACCGGCGCCTGGGCGTAGCGCGCCACCATGGGCGTCTCGCCGGAAGCCAGCAGGGCCATGAGTCCCTCGTGGAGCAGGGGATCCGGCCCCAGGATGACCTGGAGGCTGCGCCAGCCCAGCACCAGGCCGTCGCCCAGGCGATCCTTCAGGCGGTCCAGGGCGTCCTGCAGTGTGTGTCCCCGCAGGTCCAGCACGCCGTCCACTTCGAGGGCCATGCCGGCCGCCAGCTGGAACCGGACGGGCGCCGGGGCGGGCAAGGACGTCCCCGGGGCAGGTCCGGAGGTGGTCTCAGGCGCCGGGGGCTCGGGCGGAAGGGGGGGGTTCTCGGGTGGAAGGGAGGGCACCTCGACCGGGATGGGGGCGGGGGGTACCGGGGGTGGCGGGGCCGCGGGGGGAGCCGGCGCTGGTCTGGTCTGGGCCTCGAGTCCCCGGGCCAGGGGTTTCAGGCCCTTCAGATCCTTGAGGGCTTCCTCGAAGGTCTCGGGCGGGGGGGGCGGAGCCGGAGGCTGGGGCGGCTGGGCCGCTGCCCCGGAGGGGGCTGGGGCCGCCGTGGCCTCTGCTTTTGCCGGTCGGGGGGCCGTGGGCTTCTGTCCCATGGCCGAGAGGAAGACCGCATCCTCGTCAGCCAGGCTGGTGGGCCCCTGGGGCTTGGGTGCGGGTTTGGGCGGGGGCTTCGGAGCAGGAGAGGCCGGCTCCTCCGGTCCCAGCTGCTGCTTCAACTTCGCCAGATCCTGCTTCCACGCCATGAACCATCCTCGTCCTGTCCAGAGTAGGCCATCGCGGCCCCGGCCCAAAGCCTGCTGTTGCAATCCTGCACCCCGCCGAGGCAAAACGCCGCGGCGCCGGGGGGGCTTCAACCGGAGTATGCTGCGCTGGGTCCGAGGATTGGCGCCACTTGTCATAAGCTGGCACGCCCTTCGCCCCGTAGCTCTCACACCCCGCCCAATGGAGGCCCCATGCGACGAACCACGATGCTCCTGCTGCCCCTGCTGCTCGCCTCGGGAGCCGCGCTCCAGGCCCAGACCCCGCACGTGGGCTTCAGCCTGAACCTGCTGATCCCCACCGGCGAGTTCTCCAGCAAAACCTACCCGGCCTACTACAGCCCCAGCGCGGGGTACACCATCCCGCCCCAGAAGGAGACCTACGATGTGGGCCTCGGCGGCAGCTTCACGGTCAGCTTCCCCGTGGACCGCACCCTGGCCATCCGCCTGAACCTCAGCGGGTCGGCGGAGAACGGCACCAACCGGGCCCCCGGCGAGACCACCATCAACCTGCGCCACTCGCAGTTCAACCTGGGCGGCGACCTGCAGATCTTCCCCGAGGGCACAGCCTTCCGCCACCGGGGGTTCTACTTCGTGGCGGGGCTCTCCGCCGACTTCGAGCAGTTCGACCGCAGCTTCGGCGATCCCCAGTACGACTACACCGACACCACCCGCAAGAGCCGGATGGGTGGTTCGCTGGGCTTCGGCCACAGCTTCGGCTACGACGCCGGGGCGCGGTTCACCCTGGAGGCCACCTTCCACAAGACCCTCACCAGCCACGATGTGGATGCGGGCGATCCCCCTGCCACGGACTTCGTGAAGGTGGGGTTCGGATTCGTGTTCTAGGGTTTCCCCACCTACGGAAAAGCGGCCCGGTCGGGCCGCTTTTCCGTAGGGCGGGAAGCGCTATTTCTTGGCGGCCTTCTTCTTCCTGGCCTTGGGCTTGGTCGGGGCGGCCTCTTCTTCCTTGCCCAGGAGGCCGTTCACCAGCCGGGTGACGTCCTTGTTGGCGGGGTCGAGCTTCTGGAGGCGGCGGGCGTAGGCCAGGCGCTCCTGCTGGGGCCGGGCGTCGTCGGCCTTCACCTGCTCCACCTTTCCGGCCACGAAGCGGGTGGTGCCACCGGCTTCGGCGATCTCCGCCTTCTCGTGGTCGAGGAAGGCCTTCCAGTCGGCGGCGGCCTTGGTGGTGCTGGCCTTGGTCTGGCGGAGGCGCTCGAGGATGCTGTCAATGTCCTTGAGGGCCCGCTCGCTGTGGGCGGTGGCGGCCTTCTGCTCGTCCATGAAGATCCGGAGCTGCTGGCGGAGCTTCATCTGGTCCTGGTTCAGGCCGGGGGCCTCGTCCAGCTCCCGGAGGCGGGGAGCCTGCTTGTCCATGGCATCCCGGAACTCGCGGAGCTTGGCCTCGTGCTCGGTGCGGGTCTTGGCCAGCAGGGGCTCGGCGGTGGCCAGGTTCTCCTCGGCGGCCGCCTGGGCCTTCTGCAGGTGGACCACCGCGTCCTCCCAGCTGCCTTCGGCCACGCAGGCGCGGGCCGCCAGGCTCCGGAGGGCGGCCAGGGCATGCATGTCGTTGTAGTCGGAGGGATTGACCGTGAGGCCCTCCCGGCCGAGGAGGGCCTCCACTCCACGGCGGACCGTGGCGGCGTCGCCCCGGTCCAGCTGGAGCTCCCAGGGCCCTCGGACTTCCTTGAAGCGGTCCGTGAGGCTCTGGGCGCCCAGGCTGGTGGCCAGGGCGCAGGCAAGCAGGAATCCGAGGCGGCTCATGGTCGCTCCTTCCGGGACGTATGCGTCTTGGTCACTTCTTCTTGCCGGCCTTCTTCGCGGGCCTGGCTTCCTTGGCGAAGGGCTCCTTGCCCTGCTTCAGGTTCTCCAGGGCCTTCGCGGCACCCGCGTTGCCGGGATCGAGGACCAGCAGGCGGTTGATGAAGGCCGCCTGGGCCTGCGCGCCGCTCAGCTTGGTGACGTTCTCGTGGTTGCGGAGGACCGCGTCCACCCAGTTCTTCTTCCCGACGATCTTCACCTTCTTGATCACCTGGTCGGTGTTGAACTTGGTGATCTCGTCGCTTTGGCTGCCCAGGACTTCCTTCGCTTTGGTAACGGAGGCCTCGGCTGCCTTCACCATTTCCTCGGCTTCCTTGCGGTTGTCGGCGAGAACCTTGGTCACCTTGGGGGCGTTGATGAGGTTCTGCTTGTGGACCGGAAGGGCGGCATTGATCTGATCGAGTTCCTGCTGCTGTTCGGGGGCTTTCGCGGCCCGGGCCTTGAGGTCTTCCAGGCCTTTGGCATCGGGCTTCTTCGTCTTCGCATTCACCGCCGCGATCTCTTCCTTGAGGTCATTCAGCGTTGTTTGGAGCTCCTGCTGGCGGCCGGTGTTCTTGGCAAGGAAATCCTGGGAATCCTTGGCGGCCTTCTCCCACTGGGCGGCGATGGGGGCCTGGGCCTTCTCGAGATCCGCCTTGATGGCCTGGGCAGTCTTGAGCCGCTTCTGCTGGATCTCGACGGCCTTCTCCCACTGGCCGGCCTCGGCTGCGGTGTTGGCCCAGAGGCGGTATAAGGACAGGAGGCCCTGGGCGTTGTCCATGCTCTGGCCGATGGTCTGGAGGTTGGTGCCGTTGAAGGCGGGCCGCTCGGCCGGGATAAGCCCCTCCACCTTCGCCATGGCCTCCTGGGCCTGGAAGGCCTTGAGCATCTGGTTGATCCCAGGTAGTTCCGTGTTGAACCGCTGGGTCAGGTTGGCGGGTGCAGGGCTCTGGGCCACCAACGCCACCGCGGGAAAGAGGAGGAAGGGCATCGGGCGCATGGGCACTCCACAAAAGTCCAGGGTCCAGGGTAGCGAAAAGGCCCCGGGCCTGTCCCCTTCCAGGGCAAGTTGTGATGGGGTTCAGCTTTCCTGGCGCTTCTCTTCGAGCTCGAGCCAGGCCAGCTCAAGGACCTCCAACTCGGCCCTGGCTGCCTCCCGCTCCCGCAGGGCCTGGTGCCCAGGACTGTCGGAGCGCAGGAAGGCCGTGGGGTCCGCCAGGCGCGCGTCCAGCGCCGTCAGCTGCAAGTGGAGCGCCTCCATCGCCTGTTCCACTTCGGCGAGCCGACGCTGCTCCTTCTGGGAGAGCCCCGGCTTGCGCAAGCGGGGCGCGGCGGCCTTCGGGCCGGAACGGAGTGCCTCGGCCCTGGGCGGCTCCTGGGCGGCCGCTCGGGCCTCCCGCAGGCTGCGCACGGTGGAGGGGGCTCCCTCGTAAAGCTCCCAGCGCGGAGTGCCGGCGGCGTTCCAGGCCAGGGTGTGGGTGGCCACCTGGTCGAGGAAGAAGCGGTCGTGGCTCACCAGCAGGAGGGTGCCCTGGAAGCCCAGCAGCGCCTCCTCCAGGTTCTGCAGGGTGGGGATGTCCAGGTCGTTGGTGGGCTCGTCCAGCACCAGGAGATCCGCGGGGCTCAGCATCGCCTTGGCCAGGAGGAGCCGGTTCCGCTCGCCGCCGCTGAGGGTGGCGGCCGGGCGCGCCTGCTGGTCCACCGGGAAGCCGAAGCGGGTGAGGTAGACGTGGGCCAGCAGGGTGCCGTTCCCGGTGTCCACCACCGAGGCCCGCTCGGCGAGGTTGTCGAGGATGCTGCGACCTCCATCGAGCTCACCGCGACCCTGCGAGATGGTGGTGGTGGCGAGCTTGGGGTGGCGGGCCGCCTCGCCGGCGGTGGGTTCCAGCTCTCCCAGCAGCACCTTGAGCAGGGTGGACTTCCCGCAGCCGTTGGGTCCCAGCAGGGCGATGCGCATGCCGCGCTGGAGGCTGAGGTCGAGGCCGCCCAGCAACTCCTCGCCGCCGGGGTAGGCGAAGCGCAGGCCCTCGGCGCGGATCAGGGCGTCGCTGCGGTTGCCGCCGGCAGCGAAGGTCAGGCCCTGCCGGATCTCGAGGCGAGTGCGGTCCTCCACGTCGTCCTTGAGGTCCAGCACCTCCTGGATGCGGAGCTTGGACTTGCGGGTGCGGGCCTTGGCGCCCCGGCGCAGCCAGGCCATCTCCCGGCGCAGGCGGTTCTGCATGTGCTCCGTGAGCCGGGACTCGCGGAACTCGCGGTCCGACTTCTCCAGCAGGTAGTCGCTGTAGCCGCCTTCGTAGCTGCGGAGCGCGCCCTCATCCAGCTCCAGCATCCGCGTCACCACCGCGTCCAGCAGGTGGCGGTCGTGGGTTATGAGCAGGAGGGCGCCGCCATAGGCCTGGAGCCAGGCCTCGAGCTTCTCCACCTGGTCGGGGTCCAGGTGGTTGGTGGGCTCGTCCAGCACGAGGACATCCGGCTCCTTGAGCCAGGCCTGGGCCAGGGCCACGCGCTTGCGCCAGCCGCCGGAGAGGGACTCCACCTCGGCCTCGAGGTCCTTCAGGCCCCAGGTGGTGGCGGCGGCCTTGAGGCGCGGCTCGAGATCCCAGCCCCACCGCTCGACCTGATGCTCCACACTTTGCAGTTCGTCAAGCAACCGGGCCTCCTCCTGGCCCGTGGCGCCATGGAGGGTTTCGTGGATCGCCTGGTGCCGGGCCAGGAGGAGGGCATGATCCGCCAGCGCGGCCTCCAGGGCCTGCCGGATGCTGGCGCCCGGTGCGAAATGCGGCTCCTGGCTGAGGCGGGCGACGCGGAGGCCCTGGGTGATGACCACCTCCCCGGAGTCGGGGGTCTCGTCGCCGGTCAGCAGGCGGAACAGTGTGCTCTTACCCGCGCCATTGCGGCCGATGAGACCGACCTTCTCGCCCTGAAAGAGACCGAGGCTCAGTCCGTCCAGAATGGCTGTCGCGCCATAGCGTTTCGTGACATTGATCAAACTCAGGGCGATGGCGGGCAAGAAGGGCTCCTACGACCTTCCAGAATCCCACGGATAGGGCGATGCTTGCCCGCAAAGAATCTGCGAGGTCACCATGTCCCTACAGGAAGAACTTCAGATGTCGAAACTCCCCGCTCCGGGAGTCCAGCTGATGCTCCAGCTGATGCTGACGCGGGAAGCCGTCGTCCGTGTCCAGGAGCGCCTCTTCGAAGCCCACGGGCTGACGATCCAGCAGTACAACGTCCTGCGCATCGCCCGCGGTGGGCCGGCCAAGGGCCATCCCATCTACGAGATCGAGCGGCGGATGATCTACCGCTTCGCCAACGTGACGCGCCTGGTGGACCGCCTGGAAACGCAGGGGCTGCTGAAGCGCGTGGCAGACCCCAAGGACCGTCGCGTGAGTCGCGTGGTCATCACCCCCAAGGGGCGCCGCCTCATGGACCGCCTCGATGAGCCCGTGAAGGCCATGGCCACGCAGCTCACCAGCTGCTGCGACGAGCAGGAGTGCCTGCACATCTCGAACTGGCTGGAGCGCCTGCGGGAGCACTGTGCCCAGCAGGAGGGGCTTCAGGAGGAGCTGGTGGGCGCCATCAACTGATCCAGCAGCTGATAGGCCGCGACCTCGGACACACCCTCCAGGCGCAGCCAGCGTCCCTGGCCCAGGTCCATCCACAGACGGCGGTCCTCTGGATCCCACCAGCCCTCGCGGAAGGTGCGCGGGCCCGCCAGGCGCCGGTTCCCCTTCAGCTGGGCCTGCCCGGGACGGGGGACCGCCTCCACGGTCCAGGTCCGGTTCAGGGTGAGCCTGCCGCGCTCCAGCTGCCAGCGCCCTCCCGGCAGGCGCAGCCGACTTCCGCCTGAAACCGTCACCTGGTCGCCTTCGATGCGGGTGCCCGCACCCCAGGGCGCGGTGCCTTCGCGCTCGGGGATCCAGCGGAGGCCCGAGAAGGCCAGGGCCGCGCTCTCCCAGCCGACGCTCCCGAGGTCGGCCAGGTCCGTGTCGCCGAGCTTGATGCGGAAGGCGGAGGCGGGCGCCTGGTCGAAGGTGGGGTCCACGGGCACCCAGCGGTCCCTCAGCTTCACCTCCACCCAGAAGTGCAGCCCCAGCGTGTCACCCAGGCCCACCCAGCCGGTGACGCCGCGGGCGGGCACGCCCAGGCGCCGCAGCAGCGCCACGGCCAGCACGCCGTGCTCGGTGCAGTCGCCGCGGGGCGTGCGGCAGACCTCCAGGGCCGAGGCGAAGCCCACGGTGAAGTCCTTGTCGGTGATCCAGTCGAAGACGAAGGCGGTCACGCGCTTCGCCACCTCCCAGCGCGGCAACCCCGGGGGCAGGGCCAGGCGCCGGAGGAGGCCGTCGAAGGCGGGATCGCGGAAGGGCACCAGGGGGCTGGGGGCCAGGTAGCGGACCTCGTCTCCCTTGGGGGTTCCCGTCACTGGAAGCTGGGCGGCCTCGGCGGCGCTGGGATCCGTCGCGCGCACCAGGCGCCACCGGCCCTCGGGGAGCCGTATCTGCTGGGCATCCTCGGGCAGCGCGGGGACGGACCCCTCGGCCCTCAGCGTCAGGTCCCGCAGCCAGGCCTGGAAGGGATGGGGCGGCAGCGTCTGGAGGGTGCGCTCGAAGAAGCCTTCGGCTTCGCCGGCGCGGGCGGTGGGCGGCGGGAGCTCGGCGCGCTGCATCAGGATGGCGAGGCCGCCGAGCTCGGTCCGCTGGCGCAGCTCGCCCGCGCTCGGGGAGATCCAGGCTTCCACGGGCGCGGAGGAGGCGCCCTGGGTCTCCTGCCCGGTGAAGCGCACCGCGTCCGGGAAGCCCGGCAGCGGGTCCGGCCCCGCGGGCTCGAGGGTGAGGGTGCTCCACTGCTGGACGGGGAAGGAGAAGGTGATGGCCTGCACGGGGCGGCGCAGCCGGGCGGCCTCGATGAGACGGGCGTCGAGGTCCTCGGGCCAGAGCACGGCCCCGGCGGGCACCGGGGTGCGCAGCGCGGCGCCGTTCAGGGGCTGGATGGTCAGCGAACCCGGGTCCGCGGGCGACCACTCTGCTTTGCCTTCGAAGGGCTCCTTGGAAAGCTGCAGCCGCCAGGTGAAGGCCAGGGAGCCGTCCGCGGCGCGCCGGGCGGTCTGATCCACCTCCTGGCGGATCTCCTGGCCGAGGCGCGAAAGGGACATCCACTCGCGGTTCCGCACCACCCGGGCCCCGCCCAGGGTCTTCGTCTCCTGCGAGGCGCCGCCCACTTCCTGGCCGCCCACCCACTGCCGGTAGGTCCGGGTCGGGGCCTCCTGGGCGAGGAGGATGATCCCGCTGAGGGCCGCCACGAAAAGGGGGGATGCGCGCATCCCCCCAGTCTACCGGCCAGCGGAGGGTGGATCAGCCGGCCATCCCCATGGCCATGCGGAAGTGGCGGACGCGCTCCTGGCGATGGGCCCGGCGGGTGGCCCGCAGCTCGGCGGCCTTCGCCCGCTGCTCCGGCGTGAGCAGGGCCTGCACTTCCTGGTGGATGGCCCGGCCCGCCAGCAGCAGGTCGAAGCGGGCCGAGGAGGCCTTGTCATGCAGGGTGCGGAGCTGGGCTTCGGGCGTGGCGGGATCCTGGAGCGCCTGGCGAAGGTCGGACTGGGCCCGGCGCGCGGCCTCCCGGCGGAGGACCATGTCCGGCCGGTGCTTTTCGTGGATGGCCTGGATGCCGGTCTGCTGGGCCTCGGTGAGGTTCAGGGCCCGGGCCAGGTGGCGCCCCTCCCGGGGGCCCGGTCCGGGCTGGGCCAGGCTGGGCAGGGCGGCGAGGGCGAGGATGGCGAAGGATCGGAACAGGTGTGTCATGACCACCTCCTTGACGGGCCCATTCACGAGCCTCGTCATGTGAGACACGGATCCGGGACTTCGGTTGATTCCGGGCAGACTGGAAAGGTGATCCGCACCTGCTCCGCCATCGTCCTCAAGGCCGTGCCCTTCGCGGAGGGCGGGGCCGTGGTGTCCTTCCTCTCCGAGCATGGCGAGCGGCTGTCGGGCCTGGCCAAGGGCGTGAAGAAGCCCACGGCGAAGTGGGTGGCGGCCTTCGAGCCCCTGGGCATGGTGCGGGTGAGCTTCTTCGGGAAGGAACAGACCGAACTGAAGCGGGTCACGCGCTGCGAGCTGGCCTTCAGCCCCCTCACGCTGGGGCACCTCGAAGCCAGCCTGGTGATGGCCTGCCTGGCGGACCTCTTCGACCGCGTGGCCAGGGAGGGCGTGGAGGACGACCGTCTCTACCGCCTGCTCAGCGCCTGCGGGCGGGCCCTCAAGGCCGATCCGGACAATGCCCTGGGCATCCTGGCCTATGCCGAGCACTGGCTGCTGCACTGCCTGGGCCTGCTGCCCCATCCGCGGGTCTGCGGGCGCTGCGGGAACGAAAGTGCGCCCCTGGCCCTGCTCAGCCCCGACCACGGCTGGTGCTGTACCGCCTGCACGCCCGTGGACCCCGTGGAGGCCCTGCCGCCCGGGGCCCGGGAGTATCTGCGCCGGCTCAGGACCGGCGGCGCCGAGACGGCTCCCCGCCTGGATCCTGCCGACGAGGCGCAGGCCGTCCTCACGGCCCTGCTCCGGGCCCGGCTCCTCCAGGAGCTGGGGGGCAGCCTGCGGAGCTACGAGGTCCTGTGGCGGACGCTCTAAATTTGGCCTGAGCGGTCTTCAGGCCGATGCTATGCCATGACTTGAGGTTGGGCATGGATCTGGGCGGCTCCTTCATGAAACACCGTGGGATCCGCCGCTGGATGGGGGATCTGGTGATCCTGCCCTTCCTGGGGGTCGCGGCCTACTTCCTGTTCCAGGCCTCGGCCCTGTTGCGGCCCGGCGAGGCTGCGGTCCTGATGATGGTGGCCGCGGGGCTGGTGCAGCTGGGCCGGCGGTGGTTCGCCTGGCAGCGGGACCTGGCCCCGGAGCGGTTCCTGTCCGACTGGGCCGGTCGGATCCTCCAGGGGGATCGCACCCCGCTTGCGTCCCCGGCGGGCCTGAGGGAGGAGGGCCGCCAGGTGGCGGCGGCCCTGAACAGCCTGCTCGGAGAGAGCCGGCAGATCGGCGGGCACCTGGCTTCCCTCCACCAGGCGGTGGTCCGGGAATGGGCCGAGCTGGATGGCGTCCTGGGGCAGGTCCAGCAGCAGGCGATCGAGGACCGCTCCGCGCGGACCACGGCTGGGGAACGGCTGGCAACCTACGGCCAGGATCTCCGGGAGGCGATGGAGGGCTCCCTGAAATTCGGCCAGATCGAGCTGGAGCAGCGGCTCAGGGCCGATCAGCATCGCCTCCAGGGCCAGGCCTTCGGTGCCGCCCTGGAGCAGGCCCAGGCCCGGCTGCGCCAGGTCGAGGCGCTGATGCGGGAGTTCCAGGACACCTTCCCGCGGCTGCGGAAGGAGGAGGAGGCACTGGGCCGCCTGGCGGATGCCGGGGTCCGCCAGGGCGCGCGCCTGGACCTGGCGGTCAAGGGCCTGGCGGCCCATACGCCGAGACTCCTGGAAGAGACGAAGGCCCGCGCGGAGCAGCTCCGGCGCTTCCGGACCTCGGCCGACGGGGTGAGGGACCGGGCCGAGGCCCTGGCCCGGCGCATCGAGGCCTTCCGGGTCGAATCGCAGCGCCGCATCGCCTCCTTCGGAGGGGCGCAGGGGGCCATCCACACCATCGACCAGGCGGCCCAGCAGACCGGGCTGCTGGCGGTGAACGCGGCGATCCTGGCGCAGCAGGTCGGCGGCGGGGTGGGCATGCAGGCCATCGGGGGGCGCCTCCGGGGCCTGGCCGACCAGACCTCCGAGGGGGCGGCGGAACTGGGCCGCGCCCTGGATGAGCACCAGCTGGGCATGGAGCGGGAGAGCTCGGGGCTGTGGGAACTCCAGGAGGTGACCCAGAACCTGAAGGCGGGCATCCAGGAACTCCTCCACGTGGCGGGCCACCTGGATCGGCAGGGGCAGGACATGGAGCGGTTGCTGGAAGCCCATGCCGGCCTCGTGGGCCAGGTGCGGGAAGCCTCGGAGCGGGCCGGGCAGTCCCTCTATCAAGTGGGTGAGTGCTCGTCGGCCCTCCAGTCGGCCCTGGGCAGCCAGTGGGGCCTGGAGGCCCGGGCTGCGGTGGAGGTGGAGCAGCTGTTCCGGATCGGAAGGCACACGGCTGAAGTGGGCCGTGGGCTCTCCCAGATCAGCCGGAAGAGCGTCGAGGAGATCTGGAAGATCCTCCAGGGCCACCAGCTGCTGCGCCAGAGCGAAGCCTACCGCCAGCTCACCTCCGGGGACCTGGCCCGCCTGCTCAGTCCGGACCAGGCCGCCGATCCCATGTGGAACCGCGCCGCCTGGGCCCGGGCGCAGCGGCACGCGCGCCTGCTGGAAGGCGGGGGTCGGCAGCTGCCGGTCGGCCGCCCCCATCCGGCCGGAGGGGTCTGGATGCTTCTGCTGGGCCTGGATCCCCTCGGCCGCCCCGAACCCTCCGCCGTGGAGCACTGGTCCTGCGACCGGGATGGGCGGGTGTGGCAGCTGGAGCTGATCGAGAAGCTGAGGACCGAGGGCCATCGGCTCTCCCTCCAGGAGGTTCTCCGGGAGAGCCTCCTGCGGGCCTGCCTGCCAGGCACCGATGTGCGGGTCTCGGCCGAAGGCGTCGAGCTCCGGCTGCCCTTCCCCTATCCCGGGCTTCCCGTCTTCCTGGCTGGGCTCGGGCTCGAGATGCCCGTGGATGCCGCGGACTGGGACGGCCCCTTCCGGGAAGCGGAGGCCAGGGCAGCTCAGGTGCAACGCCTCCTCTGGTGCGGACCGGACATGGATCCGGCCCACAGGCTCGACCTCACGCGCCTGGTCCACACCTGGGTCCGCAACGATCCGCAGCATGAGAGCTTCCTGCCGTGGCTTCCCTACGAGGGGTACCGTCCGCCCTGTCCCTGGCTGGCCGATGGCGGGGCGGGTGACGGCCTCGACGGCCGACCGGCCGTGCGTTCCGTGGGCCTCGGGGCCGATCCCGCGGACCTCCAGCCGCTCCGTGATCGCCTCCTCGGGGCCGGGGCGGTGGAGGGGGACGGCGGCGCCATCCTCTGTGCCGTCGGCTTGGGCCATGCCCACCCCGAGGCCCTGCTCCTGCGGCTCTTCCAGGCCGGTGCCGGCCTGGCGGATGCTCACCATCCCGACTTGGCGCCGCTCCGTGCGCGCCTCCAGCACGACGTGCTGGAGGCGCGCGCTGGAGATCCCTACCGCGCGGCCTGGAACCTGCTGGAGGAGCTCCAGCGGAAAGGCTGGGCCCTGCCGCTGCCGTCGGCGTGATGGATGGAGGGAAGCGGGGTTGTTGAAAGGCCCGGCAGGACGTCGCGCCATCCTCGCGCGGCAGCGTCGAGCCCGCTGAGGTGTCCTTAATCCAGGTAGGTGCCTTGACAGCCGTTGCGCGCCGCCGATACCTGATTCAAGCGATCTTTGGACCTCCTCCAGACGGTGCGTGATCCAGGGCCCGGGATTGCCGCCAACCGATGTCCGCCACCCATGGCGGCTGTGGGATCTGCGGGAGGCCACAGGCGCCACCCACAGGAGATCCCATGTCCAACTTCGCGCTCCGGCGCGGCCGGGGGCCTGCGTTCCCGGACCTCCCACCCACCCTCCAGCCGCACGCCGTCCTGGCTTCGGCGCCACCTTCCGACACCCTCCGCGCGGCCTCGCTGTCCGGATTGGCCTACCTCCTCCTCGTCGGCGGGGCGATGGCCATCGCTTCCTTCGCGCCCAAGGCGGTCCTGCCGCCCGTACTCCAGCCCACGCCTCCCTGGCGGCCGGTGGAGCTCGACGGGCCGCCACGGCCGCGTCCCATTGAGCGCACGGCACCCGCCGTCGCCGGTTCAGGCGGCGGGAGCCTGGTCGCCACAGCCGCGACCACGCCCAGCCGCGCGGATCCTCAGGAACCCGCCGCCGGCCTGCCCACCACGGATCGTCGTTTCGAGGTTCCCGGGTCTGGACCGGTGCTTCCGGGTCCGGTGGTTCCAGCCTCCGGGTTTGCCTCGGGCCCCGCCACCGGCCCGGTGATCCACGACTTCTCCGCGACCGCACCGGCCATCCTCAGCCGCGTGGATCCTCTCTATCCGGAGCCGGCGCGGCGGGCCCGGATCCAGGGCACGGTGGTGCTGATGATGACCGTGGACGACCGGGGCGTGCCCATGCAGGTGCGCGCCCTTGATGGCCACCCGGCCCTCCAGGAGGCCGCCATGCAGGCCGCCCGGCAGTGGCGCTTCGAGCCGGCGCACCTGGATGGGCGGCCCGTGGCCGCAAGCTTCCGGCTCATCCTGAACTTCCGGTTGAAGTGAGGACGGCATGGCTACGAAGATCCGCAGCGACATCAACATCACGCCCCTGGTGGACATCGTGCTCGTCCTCCTGATCGTCTTCATCGTCCTGGTGCCGGTGCTGCCCCGGGCCCTCGACGCCTCTCTCCCCGGGGGCGTCGGGGCAGGGGTTCCGGGACCGCTCCTCCGCCTCACCCTCGCGGCGGACGGCTCCCTCGACCTGGACGGCGTGACGATCACCCTGGCTGAGCTGCCCGCGCGGATCCACGCGACGACCGGGAAGGTGGTCCTCCGGGTCCACCCCTCGCTCCCGCTCCACCGGGCCACGGGCGTCCTCGACGCCGTCAAGGCGGGCCGGCCGGACGTGCTGCCCGCCCTGATCGCCACGCCGGAAAGCTCCTAGATCGTGCTAGCCTCGACCCTTGTGGATCAGGGCGTCGCTGCTCGCAAGGGCAGAGGAAAGTCCGGGCTCCACAGGGTGCTGGGCCTGGTAACACCAGGGCGGGGCGACCCGACGGAAAGTGCAACAGAGAGCAGACCGCCGATGGATCCTCGGATCACAGGCAAGGGTGAAACGGTGGGGTAAGAGCCCACCGCCGGACTGGCAACAGGACGGGCACGGTAAACCCCCCAGGGAGCAAGACCAAATAGGCCGGCGCACCGCGCAAGCGGCGAGGGTTGACCCGACCGAGCCGGCGGGTAGGTCGCTTGAGTTGGATGGCGACATCCATCCCAGAGGAATGACGTCCCACGACAGAACCCGGCTTACCGATCCACCACGGCCCCCGCGAGGGGGCCGTGTTTACGTCCTCCAGGGCTCCGTCGAAGATTCAGCTATGCTGGTGGCTTCTCTGGATAGGCCTCTGACCCGCTTCTGTCATTCCGTAGGTTCCGCGCCTGGACTTGGCGTCGGGGCCCTGCGCCTGGGCTGAGACAAGGGCGTGCCGCGAGCCCATCGCCGCTGCGCCTCCGGGCGGGCGAACCATCCCTTTTCGGAGCTTCCCATGTTCCATGACTTGACCTGCCTGGCCCGCCGCCTCGAGCGCGCCCAGGCCCTCCAGAACGAGCGCTTCAACCAGGCCGCCGGCGGTCGCAGCCTCCCCGTGGGCGGCGGCTTCGCGCACTTCCGCGGCGAGGCCCATCCCCTCAACCAGGCCCTGGGCCTGATCGACCCGATCACCGGACCGGAGCTGGAGGCCGTCGAGGCCTTCCTTGGTTCGCCCATCATCCTGGAGCTGAGCCCCGCCGCGGACCCGTCGCTCTGGCCGCTGCTGGCGCGCCGGGGGTATCGCCTCCACCAGTTCCAGCAGCTGTGGGTGCGGGCCCTGGCCGGCGGGGAGGCGCCACCCTCCGCCGCCGTCCGCCGGGCCGAACCCGCGGAGGCCCTGCTCTACAACCGGGTCGTCTGCGCGGGTTTTCTGGGGCGTGACGACTGGCGCAAGCTGGAGCCGCCGTTCGAGGTGCCGCTGGATACCTCGGATGCCTGGGGCTTCCTCGCCTTCGTGGACGGGGAACCTGCCGGCGGCGGCATGCTGGGGATCGTGGAGGGCGTGGCGCTGCTGTCAGGCGATGGCGTGCTCCCCCGCTACCGGGGCCGGGGCCTGCAGAAGGCGCTCATCCACGCACGCCTGGCCTTTGCGTGGGAACGGGGCTGCGCCCTCGCCTGCGCGTCCACTGCTCCGGGCACCGCCAGCCAGAAGTCCTATGAAGGCTGCGGCTTCCACGTGGCCTATCCGAAGGTGGAGATGGCGCGGGACTGACGCGATAGTGGGGGGATGCGCCGCCCCGCTCCCCCCACCGCCGCGCTCCTCGTGACGGCCCTGGCCTTCCACGTGGACATGCTCCTCTACTACCTGCTGGTGCCGCTGCTGCCGCGGTACGCGCGGGACCTGCACCTGAACCAGATGGAGGTGGGGATCCTCTTCGGCAGCTATGCCGTGGCCCTGCTGCTGGCCACGTTCCCGGTGGCCGTCCTGACGGACCGGTTCGGCCGCCGGGCGCCCATGCTCTGGGGCTTGGCGGGACTGGGGATCACCACCCTGGTCTTCGCCATGTCGAGACAGTACTGGCTGCTGGTGCTGGCCCGCTTCCTCCAGGGCGTGGCGGGGGCGGCCACTTGGCTTCCAGGCATGGCCCTGCTGGCGGACACCTTTCCCAGCGAATCCCGGGGCAAGGCCATGGGCACCGCCTTCGCCGCCGCGAACCTCGGCGTGCTGATCGGACCGCCGCTCTCCGGCTTCCTCGATCAGCACGCGGGCCCCACCGCGCCCTTCGTGCTGGGAGCGGGCCTGGTGGCCCTGGATGCGGCGGGCCGTGCCTTCCTCCTGCCGGAGACCGGGTCCGGCCAGGGCCTGAA
This sequence comes from Geothrix edaphica, assembly GCF_030268045.1. NCBI lineage: Bacteria > Pseudomonadati > Acidobacteriota > Holophagae > Holophagales > Holophagaceae > Geothrix > Geothrix edaphica. The sequence continues at coordinate 194,548 of NZ_BSDC01000003.1, read as the reverse complement.
GCTGCCTTTCCGACAGCTGCTGTCCAACGCGACCATCCGGGCCTTCGCCGGTGCCATGGCCCTGGGTTCCTGCCTGTGGGCCCTGCTGGAATCCACCCTGCCGCTGGATCTGGACCGGCGCCTGGGCCAGTCGGCGACCCAGATCGGCCTCTGCTTCGCGGCGGCGGCGCTGGCCCACACCTTCACCTCGCCATTGATGGGGGCCCTCTCGGATCGCATCGGCCGGGTGCGGGTGCTGCGCATGGGGCTCGTGCTGGCGGTCTTCCTGCTCCCGCTCCCGGTCCTGCTCCCCAGGCCCTGGATGGTGGTGGTGGCCATGATGGGCCTGGGAGCCACGGCCAGCTTCATCATGAGCCCCTGCAGCCCGGCGGTCGCCGACCAGGTGGAGCGCCAGGGCAGCCAGAGCTTCGCCTCGGCCTTCTCCATCCTGAACCTGGCCTACTCCGTGGGCCTGATGGTGGGTCCCCTGGTGGGCGGCGCCCTGGTGCAGGGCCTGGGCCTGCCGGTGGCCATGGGGCTTTCGGGGTTGGGCTTCGGTGTCTACCTGCTGGCTACCCGGGGCATCCGTTCCTGATCGCCCGGTAGATCCACCGTTCGGCTTCCGCGGTCCAGGGGCGTCCGTCCAGCCCGCCGTAGGCCGCCACGGCGCCGAATCCCGCCTCCGCGAGGGCGGCCCGGGTTTCCGCGTTCGTGGGGATCCAGATGTCGTGGCGGAAGGTCTCGCCCTGGCAGTGGCGTTCGGTGCGGATGCGCCGGCCGTCTCGACTCCAGGTGGCGCGCTCTTCGTAGCCCTCCTCGGAGAACACCAGCCATTGGCCTGCGACGCCCGTCATGGCCTCCTTGAGGAAGTTCCGGCCCGCCAGATCCAGGAGGAGGACCCCGCCGGGCCGCAGCACGCGGGCGAATTCCCGCAACTGCCGGAGGTTGTCGGCGTCCTGGGTGAAGTAGCCCCAACTCGTGTAAGCGCAGAAGACGCCATCAGCGCAGGCCGTGCGGAAGGGCAGGTCGCGGAAATCCAGGCGGGCCATGGGTGCAGGGTGTTCTACGGCATGTCGTCGCAGGTTCAGGCGGCTCAGGTCGCCCCCGATGATCTCCAGGCCCCGGGCCTTCAGGTGAGGATGGAGGCGCCCCCAGCCGCAGGGCAGGTCGAGCACCCGGCTGCCCGGCGGCAGGCCCAGCAGGGCCGCGAGCGCCGGTCCTTCCGAAGCGGCGTCCGCGGCCTTGTCGGCGTAGATCTGGAAATAGGCGGGGTGGTCAAAATCCCAGGCGAACCAGTCCATGCCGGATCAGGCCTGGTCCGTCTCCGAGTCGGCCTTCACCAGCTTCACGATCGGCGTGGACTGGGGCGTGTTGACGATGCCCTTCCAGACGTACCGGGTGCCGCGCTTCTGGCCGCTCTTGGAGATCAGCTTGGCCTCCTCCAGCTCGGTGAAGAGTCGGCGGAGCGTGGCCGGGGCCCAGTCGCAGTCCTTGAGGTCCAGGGCGACCTGGGCTTCGAAGCTGCTGAGGGAGCCCTTGTCCTGGAGGGCGAACATCAGGTCTTTCTTCAGGTCCTCCAGCTCCGGCTTGGAGCGGCGGGCCTTGGTCTTGAAGGCGGGAACCACCGCCGCGGGGATGGGGGCGGCGGCCTTGGGCGCAGGCGGCGCCGGCGGCTGGGCCGCCACGGGGGCCTGGGCCTGCACGAGCATCCCGTCGAGGTAGATGTCGCCGCGCTCGGGGCGGAACAGGACCACCACGGAGCCGGGGTTGAGGCCTTCCTGCTGGAGGGCCGTGATGACCCGCTCCCCGATGCGGGACTTTTGCTCCGCTGAGAAATTGGACGATTGAATAATGACAATGGCCATGACGACTCCACTATGTATACGGTGAATTCATAATACGCTTTTGTTTTTCATCTGTAAAATACGATCTGCCGAGTGGACCGGATAGACTTCCCACCGAGGACGCCATGCGCAAACCGAAGATCGAACGTCCAGAAGAACAGCAGCGCTTCGAAACCTTTCTGCGATCGCGTCAGCTGAAACTGACGGGGGAGCGCCTTGAGCTGGTGGAGGAGGTCTTCGGGCAGGTCCACCACTTCGACGCGGACCAGCTGCACATGGCCCTGAAGCAGAAGGGCAAGGCCATCAGCCGGGCCACGGTGTACCGCACCCTCGACCTGCTGGTGCAGTGCGGCCTGGTGCGGAAGAGCAGCTTCGGCGACCAGCACGCGCACTACGAGGCCGTGCGGAGCAACGAGCACCACGACCACCTGATCTGCCTCAACTGCGACGCCATCATCGAGTTCTTCCGCCCGGATCTGGAAGCCCTCCAGGAAGCCATCTGCCACGAATACGGCTTCCGGCCCATGCACCACAGCCACCAGATCTTCGGGCTGTGCAAGGAGTGTCAGACTCGGGAGACGGATGCGCCCACGCTGGCGCACCGCATGAGTCAGCTGAATGTGTAGCTGTCAGCCATCAGCTATCAGCTCAAGATGGCCGAGGCCTGCTTTGGCCGACAGCCGATAGCTGATAGCTGAGAGCCGCGCGAAGCGCTAGGCTAGGCCATGCCGAAACTCTCGCTTCAGGACCTCCAGCGCCTTCCGAAGACGGATCTGCACGTCCACCTGGATGGCAGCCTCCGCATCCCCACCATCCTCGATCTGGCCGAACAGCAGAAGGTGAAGCTGCCGGCGGACACCCCGGAGGGCCTGCGACCCTTCGTGGAAGTGGGCGAGGACTGCAAGTCCCTCGTGGAGTACCTCCGGGCCTTCGACGTCACGCTGTCCGTGATGCAGACCTACGAGAGCCTGGTGCGGACCTCCTTCGAGCTGGCGGAGGACGCGGCGAAAGAGAACGTCCGCTACATGGAAGTGCGCTACAGCCCCATCCTGCATCAGCAGAAGGGCCTCACGCTGCACGCCATCGTGCAGGCGGTGCTCGAAGGGCTGGCCCAGGCCGAGCGGAAGTACAACATCAAGACCGGCGTCATCCTCTGCGGCATGCGCCACATCTCGCCGGACATCTCGCTGCGGCTGGCCGATCTCACCGTGGCCTTCAAGAACAAGGGCGTGGTGGGCTTCGACCTGGCGGGGGCCGAGGAGAACTTCCCCGCCAAGCGCCACAAGGATGCCTTCGGCCGCGTGCTCCAGAACAACATCAACTGCACGCTGCACGCCGGCGAGGCCTACGGCCCCGAGAGCATCCACCAGGCCATCCACCTCTGCGGGGCGCACCGCATCGGCCACGGTGTGCGGCTCATCGAGGACGGCGACCTGCTGAACTACGTGAACGACCACCGCATCCCGCTGGAGTGCTGCCCGTCGAGCAACGTGCAGACCAAGGCCGTGAAGAAGATGGCCGACCACCCCATCCGCCTGTTCTACGACCTGGGCCTGCGGGTCACGGTGAACACGGACAACCGCATGGTCACGAACACCACGGTGAGCCAGGAGTTCCAGGTCATCCACGATGAGCTGAACTTCAACCTCGAAGAGATCAAGGAGCTCATCATCATGGGCTTCAAGAGCGCCTTCCTGCCCTACGCCCTGAAGCGGGCCCTCCTGGCGGAGGTCGTCCACGAATTGAAGGCCTTCAAGCCGGGCAGTCTGGAGAGCAAACGGGAGCAGCTCTAGCTGCTGCCATTGCTGCTGGCTGTTGAAAGAAAACCACACACGCAGAGATCGCGGAGGAAGCTGAGTTACGCAGAGGCATGGTGGAACGGCCTGCACAGGTCTTTTCTCCGCGCTCCTCTGCCTTCTCCGCGTCCCTCCGCGTGTGTTTTTGGTATCCTGACTGTTGAGGTCAAGATTCATGTTGGATCGCTTCGCTGATTTTCTGGATGGCCACGCCAAGCTCCTTCTCACCACCCACGAGAACCCGGATGGGGATGGCGTGGGCGCGGCCGTGGCCTTGGCCGCCCACCTGAAGGGGCTGGGGAAGGAGGCGCGCATCGTCGTGACGCCCGCCCTGCCTGAGAACCTGCGCTTCCTGGACCCCGATGGCTGGATTGAGGCCTACGAGCCCGGGGGAGTCCACCGGGACCTGGCCGCCTGGCCGGACGCCTGGCTGCTCATCGACGCCTCGGAACCCCATCGCATGGGCCTCCTCTACGCGGCCTTCGAGACGACGACGGCCGAGCGGGCCTGCCTCGACCACCACATGAAGGACGAGCCGAAGGGCTTCGACGACGAGTTCACGGATTCCACCGCCAGCGCCAGCGCCGAACTGGTCTACGACCTCGTCCGGCCCCGGGTCGGCGGGGACCTGCCGCCGGTGATGGCCCAGGCCCTCTATGCAGGCATGGTGAGCGACACCGGCAACTTCAGGCATTCCAACAGCACGCCCAAGATCCACCACGCCGCGGCCGACCTCATCGCCCAGGGCGTCCACCCCTCGCGCACTTTCAATGCCCTCTACCAGACCGCCACGCCGGCCAAGCTCAAGCTCTTCGGCCGGGCCATGGGTGGGCTCCAGATGCGGGACGGCGGCCGTTTCGCCTATGTGGCCGTGACCCTAGCCGACCTCGCCGCCTGCGGCGCCACCCATGAGGACCTGGACGAGCTGGTGGAGGAGCCCCGCAAGCTGAAGGGCGTGGAAGTCGCCGCCCTCTTCTCCGAGGCTGCGGACGGCCGGGCCAAGGTGAGCCTCCGGTCCCGGGAGCGGGTGGACGTGAACGCGGTCTGCCGCCTGTTCGGCGGCGGCGGCCACCGTCTGGCCTCGGGGGCGAAGGCCGCCATGCCCCTGGCGGCTTTCATCGCCCAGGTGGAGGCGGCCGTGGCCGCCCAGCTGGAACGCGATATGGTCTAGGTCAAGGGCGGGACCGGCCGGGTTGCCCAGAAAAGGCTCTGGTCCCAGACTTCATTTTCCCCTCGGGCGGCATCCAAAGGACGGACCCGCACCTTTCCCCGGAACCCCATGTCCCCCAAAGAACCCAGCAGCGCCCCGAAACTCGAACTGTTCTGCAAGCTCCAGGCGGAGAAGGTCCCCTTCATCGCCAAGGCCAACGTGCCGTCCATCTTCGGGAAGTTCATGGTCTACGGCTTCCTGGAGCATGCCACGGGCAAGGAGCACCTGGCCATCGTGGCCGGCGAGATCGACGCCCGGCGCCGCATCCCGGTGCGCATCCACTCCGAGTGCTGGACGGGCGACGTGCTGGGCAGCCTCCGGTGCGACTGCCGCCAGCAGCTGGAGGAAGGGCTGCGCCACATCGCCGAGCACGGGGGCATGGTCCTCTATCTGCGCCAGGAGGGCCGCGGCATCGGCCTCCTGAACAAGCTCAAGGCCTACGCCCTCCAGGAGCAGGGGCTCGACACCGTCGAGGCCAACCACTCGCTGGGCTTCCCCGACGACCTGCGCACCTACGACTGCGCCGTGGAGATGCTCAAGTTCTTCGGCATCACCAAGGTCAAGCTGCTCACCAACAACCCCCGCAAGATCGGGGCCCTCGAGAACGCCGGCATCGAGGTCGAGCGGGAGCGCCACCAGCTGGCCTCCAACCCCCACAACCTGCGCTACCTCAAAACCAAGGCCCGCAAGAGCGGCCACATGCTGGATTTCGAGGAAGAGGCGTTGTAGAAGCTGTCAGCTGTCGGCTGTCAGCTCTCAGCTCAAGAGGGGCGCGGCATTTTTTTGCTGACAGCTGACAGCCGACAGCTGATAGCTATAGAGCCATGCCCGTCCCCGTGCCTCCCGTCTCCGCCCAGACCATCACCGACATCTCCCACGTCATCCAGCTGTCGGTGGCGCCTGTCTTCCTCCTTACGTCCATCGGGACGATCCTCGGGGTGCTGTCCACACGGCTGGCGCGCATCGTGGACCGGGCCCGGGCGCTGAAGGACCTCCTGGAGATGGCGCCCGAGCGCCGGCATCAGGCCATCCATGACGAGATGCAGACGCTGGCCCGGCGGCGGCGCTTCATCAACTTCGCCATCACCGCCGGCACCACCGCGGCGCTGCTGGTCTGCGTCAGCATCGCCACCGTGTTCCTGGGGGCCGTGCTGAAGGCCAGCGTGGCCGTGCCCGTGGCCCTGCTCTTCATCCTGGCCATGGCGGCCTTCGTGGCGGCGCTGGTGTTCTTCCTGCGGGAGATCCTCCTGGCGGTGCGGAGCCTCCACCTGGCCTGATCCGGGACTCGAATGGGGGCCAGGAGTGCCACAATTCCCAGCAGGAGGTTGCCCATGAATCCGGAACTGGATGGCAAAGTGGCGCTCGTGACGGCGGCCAGCAAGGGGCTGGGCCGGGCCTCGGCCGAGGCCCTGGCACGGGCCGGCTGCGACCTGGCCATCTGCAGCCGGGACCAGGCGGCCGTGGAGAAGGCGGCGGAGGAGATCCGCCGGGCCACCGGCCGCGCCGTGCTGCCCGTGGCCGCGGACCTGGCCCGCGCCGAGGATGTCCAGCGGGTGGTCGAGGCCGCCAAGACGGCCTATGGCCGCGTGGATGTGCTGGTTTCCAATACGGGCGGGCCGCAGCCCGGGCCCTTCATGGCCTTCGATGACGCCGCCTGGCAGGGGGCCTTCGACGCCCTGCTGATGCCCGCGGTGCGCCTGGCGCGGGCCGTGGTGCCCGGCATGGCGGAGCGGAACTGGGGTCGGATCCTCTTCATCACCTCCAGCGCGGTCAAGCAGCCCATCCCCGCGCTGGTCCTGTCCAACTCGCTGCGGGCCGCCGTGACGGCCATGGCCAAGACCCTCGCCGGGCAGGTGGCGAAGGACGGCATCACCGTGAACTGCGTGGCGCCGGGGCGCATCTACACGGACCGGGTGCGGTTCCTGGACGGCGAAGCCGCCAAGGCCAGCGGCCGCTCCATGGAGGACATCCAGGCGGAGCAGGGCGCCCGCATCCCGGTCGGCCGCTATGGCGAGCCGCGGGAGTTCGGCGAGGCCGTGGCCTTCCTCGCCGGCCCCGGCGCCTCCTACATCACCGGCACCACCCTGGCGGTGGATGGCGGGGCGATCTCCTCCCTCCTGTAGCGGAGACCTACAGACTCTTGATCGCCGCGATCTCCTGGGGGTGCAGGAACCGCCAGGCCCCGGGCTTCAGCATGGGGTCCGACAGGGGGCCGAACTGCACACGGCGCAGCTTGCTGACCGGGTGCCCCACGGCCGCGAACATGCGTCGGATCTGCTGGTTCTTGCCCTCCGTGAGCGTCACCTTCAGCCAGGGGTTGTCGCCCTTCTCGGCGACCTCGATGTGGCAGGGCTTGAGGCGCCGTCCGCTGAGGAGGAAGCCCTCCTGCAGCTCCTTCATCAGCTCGGGCCGGAGGTTGCGGTGCACCTTCACCAGGTAGACCTTCGGGATCTCGTGCTCGGGGCCCATGAGCACCTGGGCCAGGGCGCCGTCGTTGGTCATGAGCAGCAGGCCCTCGGAGTTGAAGTCGAGGCGGCCCACCGGGTAGAGGCGGCCGGGCACGCCCTTGAGCAGGGCCATGACGGTGGGCCGGCCCTGGTCATCCTTCACCGTGGTGACGTAGCCCTTGGGCTTGTTCATGAGGATGTAGACCGGCGCCTCCCGGTGGATGGGGATCAGGTCCACGGTGATTTCGTCCCGGCGCGGATCCGCGCGGGTGCCCAGCTCGCTGACGGTCTTCCCGTTCACCTGCACGCGGCCGTCCAGGATGATCTGCTCGCAGGCCCGGCGGCTGTCGATGCCCGCGGCGGCGAGGATCTTCTGGAGGCGCTCCTGGCCGGCCTGGGGAGGCCGGGGCGGGGCGCCACCGGGGCGGGGCGCGGCTGGCTTGCGCGGGGCCAGCTTGGCCGCGGGCCGGGTCTTGTCGATGGCCGGCCGCCGGGTGGGGGCGCCGAACGTGGACCGGGCGCCGGCACCCGAGGACGGGCGGGAGGCCGTGGCTGGCCGGGCCGGGCCTGCGGCCGGACGGGCTGAAGCCGAGGGCCGGGGCGCTCCGGTCGCCGGGCGGCCGGTGGCGGGCTTGCGGGTGGCGGGCGCGGTGCGCGGCCCCTTCGGGGCGGGCTTTCTCATGGCGTCTCCTTCGGCGTCTCCCGACGCGGAAGCACCAGTCTATCAGGCTTCCTCGCCGAACCAGGGATGGGCCCGGTAGTCCGCCAGCAGCTCCTCGGCCACCACCTTCAGGACCACGGCCAGGGGCACGGCGAAGACGAGCCCCAGCACCCCGAACCAGAAGCCGAACGCCGTGAGGGCCAGCAGCACCTCCAGGGGATGCAGGCGGCTGGCGCGGCCCACCCAGACCGGCGTGAAATAGAAGGCCTCGGCCTTCTGCACGGCGAGGAACACCACGGCGATGGTCACGAGGTGCGCGGTGCGTCCGCCGTCCAGGTAGGCCAGCACCAGGGCCGGCGGCAGGGCGGTCAGGTAGGGGGAATAGGGCACGGCATTCGACACACCGGCCACCAGACCCACCAGCCATGCGTAGGGCACCCCGAGGATCGTCAGGGCGAGACCCTGGAGCAGCGCCATGGCGGCGGCCACGGCGGCCTGGCCGCGGATGTAGCCGCCCAGACGCTGGTGGATGGCCCCGGCCATGCGGTCCAGGCGCTCCCGGTGGCGCGGGGGCGCCAGGCCCCGGAGGGTGGCGACGAGCCGGGGGCCCTCCAGCAGCAGGTAGTAGAGGATCAGGGGCACGAGGATGAGGGCGAGCAGGTCCAGGAAGCAGCCCAGCAGCCCGCCGCCGGTGGCGCGCAGGCCGCGCAGCAGCAGGCCCGGGTCCAGGCCCTCCAGGCCGCGGTCCAGGCGGACCTGCCAGGCCGGGTGGGCCTGGAACCAGGGCAAGAGCTTCGCCTCGAGGGCCTGCCTCCAGCGGGGCAGGGAGGCCGCCAGACGCTCGCCCTGATCCACCAGCCAGGGCACCAGGACCATCAGGAGGCCCACGGCCGAGGCCACGAAGGCGCTCAGCACCGCCACCACGCTCCAGGGTCGGCCCAGGCGCCGTTCCAGGCCGTCCACGAGGGGACCCAGCAGGTAGGCCAGGACCATGGCCAGGAAGAAGGGGGCCAGGGCCCGCCGCAGCAGCCAGAGGGCCAGCAGGGCCGTCGCCGCGGCCAGGGCGAAGCGCAGGGGGATCCGGCCCCGGCCCTCCATCAGGCCACGGTCGCCCGGGTGGCCCGCACGAAGTAGTGGATGCCCGAGGCCAGCACCAGCGCGCCCACCACCCAGAACATCTCCGGCAGGAACGGGTCCATCCAGGACCGGTACCCGAGGGCGTTGAACATCAGGCACAGAGCGACGACGACCAGCTGCGCGGCGGTGCTCAGCTTGCCCAGGAAGCTCGGGTGGAACTTGTTGTCGCTGAGGCGGTCCACGGAAGCGAAGGCATAGAAGGAGATCAGCAGATCCCGCGAGATGGCCAGAATGGCCACCCAGACGGGGATGGGGGCGGTCATGCCCTGGGTGCGCCAGGCCAGGAGGATGAAGGCCGTGGTCATCAGCAACTTGTCCGCCGCAGGATCCAGGACGGCGCCCAAGTCCGAACCCTGGTTGAAGGCCCGGGCGATGAGTCCGTCCAGCAGGTCGGTGATCCCCGCCGCGGCGAACAGGATGAAGGCCTGCCAGTGGTGCCCGTACCAGACCGCGATGGCGAAAAAGGGAATCGCCAGGATCCGCAGCAGGGTCAGCGCGTTGGGCAGGGTCAGGGGGCTGGTGGCGTTCATTTGGTCCAGTTTAGACGGAGATCACATCCTTTGACTTGGACCTTGTAGCACCCTGGGGTTGGGCTAGACTGGATCACGGAGTTGAGATTATGACTCAAAATCTATCAATCCCCCTGAGCGACCTCCAGCCGGGGGACCAGGGAGAGGTGGTCCAGGTCCAGGCCCAGGGTCCCATCCGGCAGCGCCTGCTGGAGATGGGCTTCATCCGCGGGGTGCGTCTGCGGGTCGAGAAGTTGGCGCCCCTGGGCGATCCCATGGAACTCGTGATCAAGGGCTACCACCTGTCGCTGCGGCGGGACGAGAGCGCCTGCATCCTCGTCCACCGGGTGGCCTGATGTCCCTCACCATCGCCCTGGCAGGCAATCCCAACTGCGGTAAGACCACGCTGTTCAACGCCCTCACCGGGGCCCGCCACCATGTGGGCAACTGGCCCGGCGTCACGGTGGAGCGGCGCAGTGGGACCTTCGAGCAGGACGGCTCGGTCCTGGAGGTGGTGGACCTCCCCGGCACCTACTCGCTGGCGGCCCGCAGCGAGGATGAGCGTGTCGCTTCCCGGTTCCTGGCCTCGCCCGACGTGGACCTGGTCCTGAACGTCCTCGACGCCTCGAACCTGGAGCGCAACCTCTACCTCAGCACCCAGCTGCTGGAGCTGGGCAAGCCCGTCGCCTTCGTCCTCAACATGGTGGATGACGCCGGGAACCGCGGCGTCCACATCGACGTGGCGGCGCTGGAGACCCTGCTGGGCGGCCCGGTGATCCCCACCGTGGGCAACCGCGAGCAGGGCATTCCCGAGCTCAAGACCCTCCTGGCGGCCATGGCCCGCGGCGAATCCAACCGCTGCCGGCGCATCACCGTGGACTACGGCCACGACATCGAGGGCGAGCTGGCCAAGCTCGAAACGGAGATCTGCCGGGACGAGCGGCTCGAGGCCTCCATGCCCCCCCGCTGGCTGGCCCTCCAGCTGCTGGAGAACAACGCCGACGCCAAGCGCCGGGTGGCGGAGAGCCACGCCAGCGAGGCCATCGGGCAGCAGTTGGCGAAGAGCTTCGCCTTCCTGGAACCCCACCTGGGCGCCGATGGCGCGACCCTCATCGCCGAGCGCCGCTACGGCTTCGCCCACGGGCTGGTGAAGGAAGTGGCCACGGCCCCGGACGAGGGGCAGACGCCGACCTCCCGCCTGGACGCGGTTCTCACCCACCGGTGGCTCGGCATCCCCATCTTCCTGGGCATCCTGGCCCTGGTCTATTCGCTGTCCTTCGTCCTCGGGAAGATCCCCCAGGACTGGATCGCGGAGGGCTTCAAGGCCCTGTCGGGCTTTGCCGAGGCCCGCCTGCCGGCGGGCGAGCTGACCAGCCTGCTGGTGGATGGGGTGATCCCCGGCGTGAGCGCCGTGATCGTCTTCGTGCCCGTGATCATGATCCTCATGGGCTGCATCGCCTTCCTGGAGGACACGGGCTACATGGCCCGGGCGGCCTTCATCATGGACCGGCTCATGCATGTCATGGGCCTCCACGGGAAGAGCTTCATCCCCCTCATCATGGGCAGCGGCTGCAACGTGCCGGCCATCCAGGCCGCCCGCACCATCGAGAGCCGGCAGGACCGCCTCATCACGATCCTGGTGACGCCCCTCGTGAGCTGCTCGGCGCGCCTCCAGGTCTTCATCGTCATCGCCGGGACCTTCTTCACGCCGTTCAAGGCGGCCCTGGTCATCATCGGCATGCACTTCCTGGGCCTGGGCCTGGCGGTGCTCATGGGCCGCATGCTGCGCAGCGCCCTGTTCAGCGGGCCCAGCTCGCCCTTCGTGATGGAGCTGCCGCCCTATCGGCTGCCGGTCCTGAAGGCCACGGCCATCCACATGTGGGAGAAGGGCTCGGTCTTCCTCACCCGCGCCGGCACGACCATCTTTGCGGGCGCCACGCTGATCTGGTTCCTCTCGCGCTATCCCGGCATCGCCAACCGCGAATGGACGGCCCAGTACCAGGACCAGCGCCAGGCTGTGCAGGCCCTGAAGCTGCCCGCGGCGGAGACGGAGGACCGCCTGAAGGCCCTCCAGCTGGCCCACGAGAGCCGCATCGTGAACACGAGCCTGGCGGCCCGCCTCGGGCAGAAGGTCGAGCCCGTGCTCCGGCCCATCCTGGATCCGGACCACAAGCGCGCCGAGGCCTGGAAGGATGTCATCGCCCTCACCGCCGGTTTCGTGGCCAAGGAGATCGTCGTCTCCACCATGGCGGTCATCCATCAGGCCAGCGATGAACCCAAGGAGGGCGAGCGGCTCAGCCCGCTCCAGGTGGCCCTGCGGGACGGTTCGGGCCTGAGCCCCCTCACGGCCCTGGCCTTCATGGTCTTCACCCTCATCTACACGCCCTGCCTGGGCACCATCGCCATGATCCGCCGCGAGGCGGGCAGCTGGGGCTGGGCGGGCTTCACCATCCTCTACGGGCTGGTCCTGGGCTGGGGCCTGGCCTGGGTCACCGTGGCGGCCGGTCGCGCCCTCGGCTTCGCGTGAGGTGGCCATGAACCTCCAGGTCCTCCTCGTCGCCTCCGCCGTCAGCTGGTCGGCCTTCTACTTCCTGCGCTGCGCCTACCAGGACCTGAAGGCGGGGAGCGCCTGCTCCCACTGCAGCTCCGGGGGCTGCCCGGCGGCCAAGCGGCGCTGAAAGAGCCACCCCGGAGGCGCGAGCGGGGTTCAGAGCCCCCGCGCCCACTCGGGCCGCAGCGGGGTTCGGCCCCCGAGCGCGGCGTCGATGGCGGCCATCGCTCAAAGGCACAGGGTTGCCCGAGGATCGTAACGGCCACTCTGGTCAAGCTAGAACCAGGAAATGTAAAGTTTCATGGCTCTGAAGTGGGGAGAAACTAGTAAAAGATTGCATATGTGTCAATTATTACATTCATAACTCTATTGAAAACAGCCACTCACACACACAACACGCCGGTTCGGTAAACATATGCCCACTAGGTGCAGGCATTCCACGAGCACCCGAGGGTGGCCTGGAGGATGAAGGACTCCGCCTCGCTGGGTGGGCGGAAGAGGGGTTCGGCGTAGCGCATGAGGGCATTCTCCCCCATCGGGCCGGGCCAGCGCCAACACGGGGCCTGCTCTGCCTCCCGCTGAGTGGTCCCTGGCCCTATCCGGGCGCGACATCAAGTCGTGTCCTCCCCACCCCACCCGTCAGGGAGCCGTCCGGTTCACAGATTGGTGACAACCACTGAGGTTGTGGCCGACACCGCGCCGCTGGGGCATGCTCCGTGCGGCTGATGTCACCTGAAAAGGGGGCCGGAGAATATGTGGAAATCGGGCCTTGGAGGGGCATCCTAGTCTTCGGCGCCATCATCACAAGAGACCCTCCCGCGCCCCGGCCTGTCAACTTTCCTGGTCTCTCACCCGCAGAAACCCCGTGTCTCAAGCCCCTCCTTTCCAGTCGCCCCGGCCTCAGCCTGAACCTCAGAGGCCGCTGCAACCGGCGAGCGCCCGGCCCCGCGCCCAGAGACGGTGGATCGCCCTCGGCGCGGGGCTCGCTCTGGGAGCCTTCCTGTATCTTGGCGTCCTGACGCTGCTCCGCTCGGCACCGGTTCGGCGCGCTCTCCGCGAACGCACCGTCGCCGAGCTCGCCGCCCGGCTCCCAGGCGCTCGCCTGGAGGGAACGGTAACCGTCGATGCCGCGTTCCGACTCGTGATGGGACCGGTCGTGCTCGACCCACCCGGTGATCGGCCTCCCCTTCTCGTGGTCGACCGGATCGCCGTTCAACCGCGTCTGTGGCGCCTGGTCCGCGGTCACCTGGAGGCCGGGGCGGTCACCCTGCAAGGCGTGCACGTCCATGCGGGTCGGCAGGGGGAGCGTTTCGCGGACCTTGCGCGCACCCTCCGCCCAGACAAGCTGCACATGACCAGACCGGGGCCGGGACGCAACGTGCCTGCCCCGCCGGTGGTCGCCTTCTCCGGGCTGGAGGTGCGCTTCGAGGGCTCGTCGTCCCGGCAACCGCGCGTTGTCCCCCCCCTCGTATTCGGTCCGCTGGGCGGACGCATTCACCTCGATCGTCTGGGGGAGCGCACCCATGCCTCGATCGCGACCGTGGGGCCAGGGCGCGCGGAGGGTGCGATCGAGGCCACCTGGGGTGGTGGCCCTGGCGCACTGCAGATCCGGCTCCACGGGCTGGGCGCCGAGGCGCTCCCGGAAAGCCTGCGTGCGACTCTTCCCCTCGAGATCCGAGCCGGCACCGTCGATCTCTCATTCGAGGCGCCGCACCTTGAGACGCTCTCCCAGGGCGAGGGCCAGCTCACGTTCGTCACGCGCAACCTCGCGGTGTTCGCCGAGCGGCTCGCTCCCGAGCCGGTGGGCTCGCTCTCGCTGAAGGTCGCGGGCCTCGTGCGCTGGGATGCTGGGGCCCGGACCGTGGCCCTGGTGGAGGCAACGGCGGCCCTGGACGACGCGGGCCGGGCCGCGCTGAAGGTCGCGCTCTCCGTCGCGGCGCGCCCCGAGCCTCACTTCGAGCTCGCCCTTCGCGCGACCGCAGTGGACTGGACGGTCCTCACCGCAGCACTCCCCCCGACGCTCGCGCCCCCGCGCGGAGCCCCGGGGCTCACGGGCATCCTCGCCGGCGCACTCACAGTTGCCGGTCCGCTTGGCCAGCCGGCCGAATGGCGGCTCGAGGGAGAGGTGGACCCGAGCCACCTCAAGCCAGCACCGGCCAACAACGGACCTGATCTGGCGCGCCCCTTCGTCTACGAGGCACACCTCACGCGTGGCGGTACGCGGCGGGTGACTATCGGCCCGGAGAACCCGGCGTTTGTGCCGCTGGGCGAGCTTCCGAACCACCTCGTGCGCGCGGTGCTCGAAAGCGAGGATGCCGGCTTCTACGGGCACAAGGGCTTCGACCTGTCTGAGGTCCAGGAGGCCCTGTCCAATGGAGGCCGACTGCGCGGCGCTTCCACCCTCACCCAGCAGCTCGCGAAGAACCTCTTCCTGTCACGCGACCGCACGCTCTCGCGCAAGGTTCGCGAGGCGCTCGCGACCGTCGCGCTCGAGGTGGCGGTGGGGAAGCGCAGGATCCTCGAGGTCTATCTCAACCTGGCGGAGTGGGGCGACGGTGTGAACGGGATCGGCGAGGCCGCCCAGCACTGGTTCGGCAAGGACGCGCGCACCCTGAGCACCAAGGAGGCCGCCCTGCTCGCCACCGTGATCCCGAACCCAGTGCGGTATGAAATGTACCGCAGGCGAGGTGCACTCACGCCCGCCTGGGAAGCGCGGGTGGGCGACCTGCTCGCGAAGCTCCACGCCACCGGAGTGCTCGACGACGAAGGGCTGCGTGCCGCGGAGGCGGAGACACTCATATTCACCACAAGCCCGGGTTCTAATCGGGCCCAACCTGACCTGCGTTTTAAACCTGTGGTTCCGGTAAGGCTGGCTGATAAGGGTCGCCGAAACTAATTCAATAGGGCCGACATGTAGTCGGCCCTATTCGGTTGGTAGCGGGGCAGGATTTGGACCGTTGCCACCAGCGATTCGCGCTTGTATCCGCTGCGAAGACAGCCCCCCGGGCTGTCTTCGCAGGACGCTCATCGGGCGCCGGCCACTCGCAGGTCCAAATCCCTCCCATCCTCCCCATTCCCGCGCCGACCCATGCGGTCACGATTTGAACTGGTCCCGCTGCGCGGTCCCCGGTCTCGCTCCCGGCCCTCCCCCGGAGGGCCTCCGCGATCCCACTCGCAGGTCCAAATCCTGCCCGTCCGTTAGGGACGTACGCGAAAACCGGAGCACTTGGCTCCGGTCATCGTTTCGATGGTAGCGGGGGCAGGATTTGAACCTGCGACCTTTGGGTTATGAGCCCAACGAGCTACCGGACTGCTCCACCCCGCGGTAGAACTTGAGTGTAGCAGGGTTCTGGGGAGTAGCAAGGACGCAGGCTGGACGAGTGTTGGTAGACTCGACGGACGCTCTGGGAGGATCTGATGGGACGCCGCATGGTGGCTGCGCTGGTGGTGTTCGCGGCCATGGGACTGGGCGCGGCGCCGCGGACCTGGACGCCGGAGAAGTGGTTCGAGAAGCCGAAGTCGCCACGGATCGCCAACTACCGGATCGATGCGGTGCTGGACTTCGAGCACAAGACGCTGGAAGCGACCGAGACTCTGTCCTGGCGGAACACGGGCACGGCGCCCACGCAGGAGCTGCCCCTGCACCTCTACCTCAATGCCTTCAAGGGCCCCCAGAGCCTCTTCGTGAAGGAGAGCGGCGGGCGCCTGCGGAGCGACCACCAGGACCGGCCTTCGGAGGCCGCCTCCTGGGGCTACTGCCGGCTGGTCAGCGCCCGCATGGAGGGCCGGGACCTGCAGGGCCACACGGGCGAGGATGAGACCGTTCACTGGCTGAAGCTGCCGCGGCCGGTGGCGCCGGGCGAGACCATCCAGGTGGAGATCGCCTGGGAGAACCGCTACCCGAAAGTTTTCGCCCGCAGCGGGTGGGCGGATGACTTCCTCCTGTCGGGCCAGTGGTTCCCCAAGGTGGGGGTCTACCAGGGCGATCGCTGGAACTGCCACGCCTACCACGCGAACACGGAGTATTTCGCGGATTTCGGCGTCTACGACGTGTCCCTGTCCCTGCCGAACGCCCTGGGCCTGGCCCACACGGGGACGCAGACCAACTTCATCACCGAGGTGGAACAGGATCCCAAGCGCCCGCTGAACGTGATCTGGCGCCTGCACGCGGAGGACGTCCACGACTTCGCCTGGGCCGTGATGCCCCGGGAGAGCTGGCGCAATCCCGCCATGATCGAGTACCGCGGCGTGCAGGTCTTCTACTACATCAACGACCGCAACCGGGGGAACTTCCAGCGCCAGCGCCGGGCGGTGGAGAACGCCCTGCGCTGGAGCGAGGAGTGGTACTTCCGGTATCCCTACCCCACGCTCACGGTCATCGATACGCCGAAGGAGGCCGAGGGGGCCGACGGCATGGAATATCCGACGCTGATCACCGCCAGTTCCGTCACCTTCGATCCCCTGCAGCAGCGCTTCGAGCCCGAGGTGGTGGCCACCCATGAGTACGGCCACCAGTTCTTCTACGGGATGCTGGCCAGCAACGAGTTCGAGGAACCGTGGCTGGACGAGGGCTTCAACAGCTGGTTCACCCACAAGGCCATGGAGCGCAGCTACCACAGCCTGCTGGGCGGGCGGCGCTTCCAGGTGCCTACGGACTTCCCGGAGTGGGCGGGCTACTGGTCCCTGCCCTCCGCCGATCCCCTCACGCGCTTCGGGTTCAGGACCCTGAACATGCAGAGCTACTTCGCGACAAACTACGGGAAGGCCACCCTGGTCCTGAACCAGCTCGAGGCCATGCTGGGCCGGCCCGTGATGGAGCAGGTGGTGCGGGCCTACGCGCAGGAGATGGCCTTCCACCACCCGACCCGGAACGATTTCAGGCGTATTGCCGAACGGGTGTCGGGGCACGATCTGTCAGCCTTCTGGCGGGACTTCGTGGAGGGGACGGAAGTCCTCGACTACGCCATCCGGGGCGTGAAGACCCGGGAGGTCACCCAGGGCGGCTGGCTCTTCTCGGAGAAGGCGCCGGTCTTCGCGGCGCCGCAGCCCGCAGCGCCGGGCCGGGTGGGCTCCATCACCCTGGAGCGGAAGGGCGGCCTGAAGGTGCCCATCACGCTCTGGGTGCGCCTGGAGAACCGGGAGGAGCAGCGCCTCGTCTGGGATGGGCAGGACCGCTGGGTCACCTACGAGTTCGATTCCCCCGTCGCCGCGGCGGTGCTGGATCCCGACGGCAACTACCCCATGCTCAAGGACCGGCTCCATGCCAGCTACACGCCGAAGCCCGTGAAGCGCGGCTTCTACTACTGGTCCCAGGTGGTCTGGGGCGCCGTGGCCGGCTGGCTGCAGGGCTGCGGGATCGGCTAGGGCTTCAGCGGGGCCGCATCCCCCATGCGCAGGGCCTTGATGCGACCCTGCGCATCCAGGTCGACAAGGACGGGGAACCAGGCCAGGCCCAGGTCCTGGAACGCGGCGCGGCTCGGGACGAAGTGGGCGGTCCGCCCGGCCTCCCGGAAGCGGCTCTCCAGGGCCTTCGCCTCGGCCTGCAGGCTCCCCGGGATGCTGGCGCTGCGGTCATCCAGGCCCGCGTCGAGGCTGGGGATGATCCAGGCCACATCGGCCGGGAGGTCCGGCAGGGGGCCCTCCTCCGCGGGCAGGATCCAGACCCGGGCCGCGCCCAGCTGATCCAGCCGCAGGTCGCGGTAGTCCAGGCCCGGCAGCGTCCAGAGGCGCAGGACCGGCGAAGGCCCGCCCAGCAGGCCGAAGAGCCGCTGGAACCGGGCCACGACAGGTTCGGCCGCCTCGTCCGCCCGGCCCTTGAGCGCGGCGAACCGCGCCTCGTCCTGCTCGGCCAGGGCCCAGCAGAGGGCGTGGCGGAGGGCGTAGCCGCGGGTGAGGCCGGGACCGCCCGTCAGCAGGCGGTCCTCCCAGGCCCGCCGGACCGCGGGGGTGAAGTGGCCGTCACGGACCTGGGTCTGGCCCCACCGCCACAAGGCCAGGGCCGTGCCCGTCTGGCGGAGGGGCAGCGCCGCGAGGCGGGCGGCCGGGCGCACCCGGGGGGCCTTCAGCAGGGCCCGCAGGGTCTCCGCCTCCCGATGGGCGGCTCCGGGCGGAAAGGGATTGGACGGCGGGCCCTGCCGGGGATCGAAGGTGGCCGCTGCCTGGAGCCACCGGTGGGCGGTGGCCCCCGGGCCCTTCGGCGCGTCCGGCAGGGCCCGGCCCCAGTCGTAGGCTTCCAGCAGCCGGTCCTGCAGCTCGGCGGCCATGGGCGGGGCGGGACGGATCTCGGCGGGCGGTGTGGGCGGCGGGGCGGTCAGTGGCGGCACGAGACTCCCTTGGTGGCAGAATGATTCTCCGCATCATACGGGAGTCGTCCTTGAACCCAGCTCCAGCAACCCTCACGCCCCGGGAGCGCCTTGTCGTGGCCCTGGACCTGCCCACGGCCCAGGAGGCCCTGGCCATGGCCGGGCGCCTGGCGGGCCGGGTGGGCATGTTGAAGGTGGGCTTGGAGTTGTTCTGCGCCGAGGGGCCCGCGTTCGTCCGGGAGCTCCAGCAGCAGGCGCCGGTCTTCCTGGATCTGAAGCTCCACGACATCCCCACCACCGTGCGCCGGGCCCTGGAATCGCTGCTGAAGCTGGATCCGCGCCTCATCAATGTCCATGTTCAGGGCGGCCCCGCCATGCTGGAGGCGGCCGTGGAGGCCGTGCGCGCCCACCGGGCCGCCGGCGGCCGGACCGAGCTGCTGGCCGTGACCGTGCTCACCAGCCTGGACCGGGAGGCCCTGGCGGCCCTGGGCCATGCGGGGCGCGCCGAGGATCTGGCCCTGGCCTACGCGAAGCTGGCCCACCAGGCGGGCTGCGATGGCGTGGTGTGCTCGGCCTGGGAGGCCGCCAGCATCCGCGAGGCCTGTGGCGGGGCCTTCCACCGCCTCACCCCGGGCATCCGCCCTGCCGGCGCCGCCACCCAGGATCAGGCCCGGGTGATGACGCCCGCCCAGGCCCTGAAGCAGGGCTCCACCTGGCTGGTGGTGGGACGGCCCATCACCCACGCGGCGGATCCCGCCGCTGCCGCGGAAGCCATCGTCGCGGAAATGGAAGCCTGATGTCCGTTGGCTCGCCCCTGGTCTTCCGCCCCTCCTTCGCCCAGCGGGCCATGGCCGTCCTGCTCTTTGCCGGATCCTGGCTGGTGGGGGTCCGGGCCCTGGCACAGATCCTGGAGCACCTGCCCGTCCTGCGCGCCTCCCTGAAGGTGGCCGAGGCCGCCAGCGAACCCACCTGGTCCTTCTGGGTCGCGGTGATCGCCGCCATCGGCGCCGTGGTGGCCGGGAGCCTGCTCCTCCTGGGCACGCTCTTCGGCCTGCTGCTGGTGGAGGGCTCCCAGGTGCTGGTGGATGAACTGGGCCTGGCCGTGGAGCACAACGCCCTGCCGGCGCCCCTGGCCCGCAAGCTGGGCGCCGGACGCCTGCTCTGGAAGCGGATCTCGCGCCTCGAACACTCGGGCCCCTTCTTCGTCCTGCGGGGCGGCGGCGAACCGGGCCACACGGGCCCCAAGGATCCGACCCTCCGCTTCCTCATGGTGGACCAGCTGGAGCGGCTGGTGCTCATCGTCCTCGAGCGCAGCCCGAACCTGAAGCACGATGATTGATACTCTCCGGGGGTTCCCCTCGCAACGCATGCGTTGCAAGGGGAACCCCCGGACCCCCGCACGGAGTCCGGCTCAGCCGGACTCCGTTTAGCTCTTGGGGAGGCTTCCCACTACATCTTTGGCCGGCTGAGGTAGGCCTCGGCGCCCTTCATCTCGGCCGTGGGGCCGTGGGCGGGCTTCTTCGCCCGCGTCTTGTGCTGCTTCAGGCCCCAGAGGGCGGCCAGCTCCGTGGCCTCGGGGTTGCCGGGGGCGAGGGCCAGCACCTCGGCGAGGTCGGCGCGGGCCTGATCGACCCGGCCGAGCTTCTCCCGCAGCAGGGCCCGCTTCATGAAGCCCCAGGGGTTGGCGGGTTCCTTCGCGATGATCTCGGCGTACTCCGCCTCGGCCTCGGTGAAGCGGCCCTCCTCCTCGGCGGCCTCGCCGCAGAGCAGGTTGGTGACGGCGCAGAAGCCCAGCCAGGCCTTCTGCTCGGCGAACTCGGCGGGCGTGAACCGCGACTTCGCGCGGGCCTGCTGGGCGACGTGGTCGATGTGGCGCAGGGCCTTTTCCGTGTGGGCGTCCACCCGCGCGAAGATCTCGGCGTCGCCGCTGGCCCGGTAGAAGTCCTTCTGGATGCGGCCCTCGGCGCGGTACTGGTCGAACATGCGGGTGCCGGGGTAGAGGGCCAGGGGGCTGATCTGGCAGTCCTGGGGCCGCGTGTCGCGGATGAAGGCGGCGGTCTCCTCCACGTCGGCCCAGGTCTCGCCGGGGATGCCCGTGATGAGGTAGATGCCCAGGTTCATGCCGACCTTGCGCACCAGGCCCAGCGCCCTTCGCGCATGTCGCAGGTTGGTGCCCTTGTCCAGCAGCTGCAGCACGCGCTCGCTGCCGTGCTCCACGCCGAACTGCATGAACTCGCAGCCGGCGCGCTTCATGGCCACCAGGCGGTCCTCGTCCACGAGGTTCACGCGGCTCTGGCAGTTCCACAGGGGATGGAGGCAGCTCTCCTGGATGCCCTTCATCAGCGTCAGCACCCGGTCGCGGTTGGCGGTGAAGGTGTCGTCCCGGAAGCTGAAGTAGGTGAGGCCGTGCTGCTCGCGCAGCAGTCGCATCTCGCGCAGCACGGAGGGCGCGCTGCGGAAGCGGATGGACGTGCCCCAGAACTCCGGCGTGTTGCAGAAGTTGCAGGTGGCGGGGCAGCCGCGGCTGGTGCTGAGGTAGGCCAGCTGGCCCACGTCGTTCAGGAAGTCCGCCTCCAGGTGCTCGGCGGGGATGCCGATGGCGTCCAGATCCTCCAGCGGTGCTTGGGGCAGGGTGCGGCCGTCGCGGAGGATGAGGCCCGGCGTGCGCTTCCAAAGATCCGAACCGGGAGCGGTCTGGAGGCGCTCCGCGATGCCCAGCAGGACGGCCTCACCCTCGCCCTGCACGATGGCATCCAGGGCCGGGCAGTCCTCGAAGACTTCCTCGGCCAGGTGCGTGGGGTGCGGGCCCCCGGCCAGCAGGACGGCGCCGGGGCAGGCCTCCCGGGCCCAGGCCAGCAGCTCGTAGGAGCGCTTCCGGTTGAAGGTGAACATGGACACGCCCACCACCTGCGGGTTCTGGGCTTTGAAGTAGGCCAGGGCCTCTTTCCGACCCTTGCCGCTCAGGTTCGCCACCCGGCAGGGCAGCTCCCGGGCCTTGAGCATGGCCTGCAGGTAGCCCAGCCCGATGGGCAGGAAGGTCATCCACTCGTCCCCGAAGCCGCTGCGGGGGGCGCTGTAGGTGAGCAGGGTGCGGGGAGGGGTCATGGGCTCCGAAGGCGTGACTTTCCAGTGTACGGAAAGGGATTCCCGAGGGAAGCGGACATTCCGGGTACGGATGTCAAGCCTCGTCTGGAGCCCCCGGAACCGCTAGAATCAAGGCTTCCGGAGCCTCCATGTCCGTTGCCCACGAACCGGCCGTCACTGAATCCCTGGCTCTGGAGCTGGGCCTCTCGAAGGATGAGTGGCAGGTGCTCCTGCGCCTGCTGGACGGGCGGATGCCCACCTATCCCGAGCTGGGCGTGTTCAGCGCCATGTGGAGCGAGCACTGCTCGTACAAGTCCAGCCGCGTCCACCTGAAGAACCTGCCCACGGAAGGCCCCCGCGTCATCCAGGGCCCAGGCGAGAACGCGGGCGTGGTCGACATCGGCGACGGCTGGGCCGTGGCCTTCAAGATGGAGAGCCACAACCACCCCAGCTTCATCGAGCCCTACCAGGGCGCGGCCACCGGCGTGGGCGGCATCCTGCGCGACGTGTTCACCATGGGCGCCCGGCCCCTGGCCAACCTGAACTCGCTTCGCTTCGGGGAGATCGACGCTCCCCGCATGAAGGGCCTGGTGAAGGGCGTGGCGGCGGGCATCGCCGGATACGGCAACTGCATGGGCATCCCCATGCTGGGCGGCGACTGCGCCTTCGACGCCAGCTACAACGGCAACATCCTCGTGAACGCGTTCACGCTGGGCGTGCTGCGCAGCGACAAGATCTTCAAGGGCTTCGCCTCCGGCATCGGCAACAAGATGATGTACATCGGCTCGAAGACCGGGCGCGACGGCATCCACGGCGCCAGCATGGCCTCGGCGGAGTTCGGCGAGGGCAGCGAGGAGAAGCGCCCCACGGTGCAGGTGGGCGATCCCTTCACGGAGAAGCTGCTGCTCGAGGCCTGCCTCGAGATCTTCCAGACCGACTGGGTCATCGGCATCCAGGACATGGGCGCCGCGGGCCTCACGTCCAGCAGCTTCGAGATGGCCAGCCGCGCGGGCACGGGCCTGGAGATCCGCCTGGACCAGGTGCCCATGCGCGAGGAGGGCATGACGCCCTTCGAGCTCATGCTCAGCGAGAGCCAGGAGCGCATGCTGCTGGTGGCCCGCCCCGGTTGCGAGGACAAGATCATCGCCGTGCTGCACAAGTGGGGCCTCGACGCCTGCGTGGTGGGCGAGGTGACCGACAGCGGCCGCTTCATCGGCAGCTGGCACGGCGAGCCCGTCATCAACCTGCCCATCCAGCCCCTGGTGGACGCGGCGCCGAAGTACGACCGGCCCCGCCAGCGCCCGGGCTACCTCGACGCAGTGAACGCCGCGCCGCTGCCCGCGGACCTCAAGCCCACCGAAGTGGAGCGCACCCTGCGCCAGCTCGTCCAGCAGCCCACGGTGGCCAGCAAGCGGTGGATCTTCGAGCAGTACGACGGCACCGTGCGCAGCAACACGCTGCTGGGCATGGGCCGTGGCGATGCGGGGATCATCCGCGTGAAGGATGAGGCGGGCCAGGACACGGGCAAGGCCGTGGCCATGAGCAGCGACTGCAACAGCCGCTTCTGCTACCTGGATCCCTTCTGGGGCGCGGCCCACGCCGTGGCCGAAGCCTGCCGCAACCTCGCCTGCGTGGGCGCCGAGCCCATCGGCCTCACGGACTGCCTGAACTACGGCAACCCCGAGAAGCCCGAGAACATGTGGACCTTCGAGCAGGGCTGCCTGGGCATCCGCCAGGCCTGCCTGGCGCTCGACGTGCCCATCGTCAGCGGCAACGTCAGCCTCTACAACGACACCGAAGGCCAGAGCATCTTCCCCACGCCCATGATCGCGGCCGTGGGCCTCATCGAGGACTGCGCGGGCCCGGTGGCCGTGGACGCGCCGGATGCCACCGCGTTGTCCAAGGTGGGCAATCGCATCTGCGGCTCGGCCTTCCGGGCCGCGCATGACGGCATCTTCCTGCTGGGCGAGACCCGCGACGAGCTGGGTGGCAGCGAGTATCTGAAGCTGCGCACGGGCAAGATCCAGGGCGCCTGTCCGGAGCTGCGCCTGGACGAGGAGCTTCGGCTCCAGGCCTGCGTGCGCGAAGGCATCCGCCTGGGCCTCATCCGCAGCGCCCACGACACCAGCGAGGGCGGCCTGCTCGTCACGGCGCTGGAGAGTGCGTTTGGCGCGAACGACGGTGAGGGCATGGGCTGCCAGCTCATGCTGACCCGGGGCGCGCTGCGCCTGGACAGCCTGCTCTTCGGCGAAACGGCGGGTCGCATCGTGGTGAGCGTGAGCCCCGAGGCCGAAGGCAGCCTGGCCACCCTCTGCGCCACCCACCGCGTCCCCTGCGCCAAGATCGGCGCCACAGGCGGTTCCCGGATCACCCTCGCCGTGGATGGCCAGCCCCTGCTGGATGCGGACGCCGCCGAGGTGAAGGAGCTGCACGCCGGGGCCCTGGAGCGCGCGCTGGGTTGACAGGCGGGATTTGCCCGGAAATTCTGAGGACCTTCCCCCGAGGGTTCCATGCGCCTGCCCATCCTGCTGCTCCTGGCCTCATCGCTCATCGCCACCGGCGTGCCGCCGAAAGCCGTGAAGGCACGGCCCTCGGCCGCGGGGGCCGAGGCCGCCCGTCTGGAGGCGGAAGCCAAGCGCGCCAAGGCTTCGGCAGAGCGCCTGAAGAGCGGCGCTGCCAAGGCGGAAGCGCAGTCCAAGGCGGCTGCGGCCAAGGCCAAGGAGGCGGAGACCCGCGCGGCGGACCTTCAGATCCGGGCTTCGGAGGCCCGGGCCAAGGCCGCAGAGGCCGAAGCGAAGGCGGCCGCCGAAAAGGCCTCCGAGGCCCGCGTGAAGGCCCGGGAGGCCCAGCAGCGGGTGGCCAGCCTCAAGGGGGCCAAGGCGAAGCCGGCCAAGCCCGCCACCAAGCCCGAAGCCGCACCCGCAGCCAAGACTGAACCCGCCCCGAAGGCCGAGCCGACACCCAAAGCCAAGGTCGAACCGGCACCGAAAGCCAAGGCCGAGCCTGTCCCCAAGCCCGAACCGGCCCCGAAACCAGAGCCTGAAAACGTACCCAAGTAACGCTCGTCCGAAGACTCAGATCCCCATGGCTGCCGGGGCCTTCAGCTTGGCCAGGATGCCGTGCATCAGAGTCTGGTCCACCTTCAGGCCGGCCTTGAAGGCGGCGTGGTCGGTGTGGTTGATCTCCCGCTGGATCTCTTCGAGGCTGCGATCCAGGAGCCGTATGAGGAGTTCGGTTTCCTTGGGGTCCAGGTAGAGTTCCATGGGTCCCTCCCGTTCGCGTGGCCGCGCCCCGGTGGGCCGCGTTCGTAGCCCAATATCCGCTCCCGTCGGCCCTTACGCCAGCCTGTTGCCACCCAGGAGCCGGGCCGGCAGCAGGAACAGCCCCTTCACCAGCCCGAAGGCCCCCTCCACGGCGAAGCCCAGGAGCCGGAAGGGCAGGAGCAGCAGCCAGATCAGCGGGTAGAGGACCAGCGCCAGGAGCGCCAGCGGCCAGCAGACCACCAGCAGGATGAGCCAGAGCAGGAACGCGGTCATGGAAGCCTCCGACAATCCCAGGATCGGCCGGCCTGATCCCCGGCGCGGACGCGGATCGGCGAACGCGCCGCGGGGACCGGCGGCCGACCGGGGTTAAGATCCTCCACATACCTCCGGGGAATGACCCATGCCGCATCGAGACGATTCCATGACCTTCGACCGCCGTGCCTTCCTGGGCGCGGGGCTGGCTGCGGGCGCGGCGGCGCTGGTGGGGGGCGACCTGAAGGCGGCTTCCACCCAGAAGGGCCTGGTGCTGGAGGAGGCCACGGTGGATGGCCTCCAGGCCGGCATGGCGGCGGGCCGCTGGACGGCCGTGGAGCTGGTGAAGCGGTACCAGGCGCGCATCCGGGCCCTGGACAAGACCGGGCCGAAGCTGAACGCCGTGATCGAGCTGAACCCCGACGCCCTGGCCATCGCCAAGGCGCTGGATGCGGAGCGGAAGGCGGGGAACGTGCGCGGGCCGCTCCACGGTATTCCCGTGCTGATCAAGGACAACCTCGACACCGCGGACCGCATGAAGACCACGGCCGGCTCGCTGGCCCTGGCGGACGCACCTCCGCCGAAGGAGGACGCCTTCGTGGTCAAGCGGCTGCGCGAGGCCGGAGCCGTGATCCTGGGCAAGACGAACCTCAGCGAGTGGGCGAACTTCCGCTCCACCCGCAGCAGCAGCGGCTGGAGTGGGCGGGGCGGGCAGACGCGGAACCCCTACGCCCTGGACCGCAGCCCCAGCGGCTCCAGCTCGGGTTCGGGCGCGGCGGCGGCGGCCAGCCTCTGTGCCGTGGCCGTGGGCACCGAGACCGATGGCTCCATCGTGAGCCCCAGCAATGCCAACGGCCTCGTGGGCCTGAAGCCCACCGTGGGCCTGGTGAGCCGCAGCGGCATCATCCCCATCTCCGCCACGCAGGATACGGCCGGGCCCATGGCGCGGACCGTGCGCGACGCGGCCCTCCTGCTGAACGCGCTGGTCGGCGCCGATCCGAAGGACGCGGCCACCGGGGATCCCGGCGCCCGCCGGGAGAAGGACTACACCCAGTTCCTCGCCGATGAGGGGTTGAAGGGGGCGCGCCTGCTGGTGGCAAAGAACCTCCTGGGCGTCCATGCCCACGTGGATGCCGTCCTCCAGCCCGCCCTCGGCCTGCTGAAGGCCCGCGGGGCCGTGCTCGTGGAGGTGGAGCTGAAGTCCGCCGCCTACGATGACGCCGAGTTCGAGGTGCTGCTCTACGAGTTCAAGGCGGGTCTCAGCGCCTACCTGGGCGGCCGGGGCGGGGCGGTGAGGGATCTGGCCACGCTGATGGCCTTCGACGAGCGCGAGAAGGCGCGGGAGATGCCCTTCTTCGGCCAGGAGATCCTCGTCCAGGCCCAGGCCAAGGGACCCCTCACGGATCCCGCCTACCGGAAGGCCCTCGAGACCTGCGCCCAGGCCCGGAAGGACATCCTGGGCCTGCTGGAGAAGCATGCGGCCCAGGCCATCGTGGCGCCCACGGGCGGGCCCGCCTGGCTCATCGACCACCTCAACGGCGACAGCTCCAGCCTCAGCTTCTCCAGCCCCGCCGCCGTGGCGGGCTGCCCGCACATCACCGTGCCGGCGGGGTTCGCCTCGGGCCTGCCCGTGGGCCTGTCCTTCGTGAGCGCGCCCTGGCAGGAGGGCACGCTGCTGAAGCTGGCCTATGCCTTCGAGCAGGCCTCCAAGGCCCGCCGTCCGCCCCGCTTCGCGCCGTCCTGCCTGGCATCTCGTTGACAGCCAAAGACCCGAAGCGCACGCTTGGGCACCCTTTCAAGGAGAACTCATGAACCGCGCCCTGCTCGCCCTCCTGCTGGCTGCCTCCATGGTGGCCGTGGCCCAGGAGCCCAAGGCCAAGCCCGCCGAACCCAAGACCGCCGCCGAACTGAAGGCGGAGAAGAAGGCCGAGAAGAAGGCCAAGAAGGCGGAAGCCGAGAAGAAGGCCGCGGATACCAAGGCCGCCGCCGCTGCGAAGCCCGCCGCCGCCAAGACCGCTGCCGAGCTGAAGGCCGAGAAGAAGGCGGAGAAGAAGGCCGAGAAGGAAGCCAAGAAGGCGGAAGCCGAGAAGAAGGCTGCCGAGGCCAAGGCTGCGGCCGCCAAGCCCGCTCCCACGCCTGCGGCCAAGCCCGCCCCTGCGCCTGCCGCGAAGCCGGCTCCCGCTCCCGCGCCGACCCCCGCCGCCGCGAAGCCCGCTCCCATGGCCGCCCCCGCTGCGGCCGCCGCTGCGAAGGCCGCCACCCCCAAGGCCGCGGCGACCTCCACTGCCATCATCGCCAACAAGGATTCCAAGATCTACCACCGCGCCGACTGCAAGCTCGCCTCGAAGATGAAGGAAGCGAACAAGACCTCCTTCGCCTCCGCGGCGGAAGCCGACAAGGCCGGCTACAAGGCCTGCAAAGTGTGCAAGCCCTAGGGGGCAGTCCTCGGTCCTAAGTCCTCAGTGGAGGTTTCTATGAGAGTGGTTCTGTCATTGATGCTGGGTGCTTCGCTGGCGCTCGTGGCGCAGGTTCCCGGCAAGGACGATCTGAAGGGCGCCGCGAATGCCGCGGTGGACAAGGGCCAGGCCAAGGTGGACACCAAGGCTGACGAGGCCAAGGCCAAGGCCGACAAGAAGGCTGCGGACGCCAAGGCCAAGGCGGATGCCAAGGCCGGGGCGGTGCCCGTGGCCGGCGAACACGTGAAGGCCGCCACCGCCAAGGGCGAGGGCGCCGCCAAGACCGGCGCCGACAAGGCCAAGGCCAAGTCTAAGAAGGGCACCACCAAGGGCGCCCAGAAGGCCAAGACCGTGACGGAAAAGGTCGCCAAGTAGGCTTTTGTCCTAGCTGAGAAAAAGGGCGCCATCCGGCGCCCTTTTTCTCAGCAGGGGCTTCGCCCTACTTCTTGGGGAACTGCCGGTCGTAGGCTTCCTGCGCGTACTCGCTGGGGGGGACGCCGAAGCGGCGCTTGAAGGCGCGGGTGAAGGCGCTGGCGTCGTAGAAGCCCAGGATCTTCGCCACGTCGCTGGGGCGCTCGCCGTTGGCCAGCAGCGTCACGGCCCGCTGGAGGCGGCGCTCGATGAGGTACTGGTGGGGGGTGGTGCTGGTGGCCTCGCGGAAGAGGCGGATGAAGTGGTCCGGCGTGCAGCGGGCCATGGTGGCCAGCTCGGGCACGCTGTTCTTGGAGCCGATGTGGACTTCCATGTGGTCCAGCACCAGCTGGAGGGTTGAGCGGTTCAGGCGGTAGGGGAAGCGGCCCCGGTCCTCCTTCTCCGTCAGGCGGGAGAGCTCCGCGCCCAGCAGGATGAGGAAGAGCTCCCGGGTCATGAGCTGCACGCCATCGGGATTCGCCAGCTCCTGGGAGAAGATGCTGAACAGCTGCTTGAGGCTGAGGCTGCGCAGCACGGCGAAGCTGGATTCCTGCCACTTCCGTGGCGGGTTCTGGAGGGAGGACAGCAGCGGCTCGGGGAAGGGGCCTTCCATGAACAGCGCCGTGAAGCCGAAGGGCGCGTTCGCGTGGTGGCGCTTCAGGGTGTGGCCGAAGCCCGGCAGCAGCAGGGCCAGGTCGCCGGAGCGGATGACGCCCTCCTCACGGTCCTCGCTGGTGCAGACGCGCACCGCATGCGTGGGCTGGAGCAGCGTCCACGCATCCCGCGCGGGCAGGAGCTTGGCGGGCACGGGATCCCGCTTGAGGACGGCCAGGCGGAGGGGCCCGCTGGTGTAGGTCTGGAGGTTCTTGGCTTCTGATTCGCTCATGGCTCAGGAATAAACAGGCATGCCCATCGGGGCTATCCGGAAGGATGACAGGAAAACTTTTTCCAAGGCATGAAATTTTCACAAGCCAAGGCTGATTTTTTTCCATGGCACCCGCAAGGCCCCGGCTCAGGCCCTGCTGAAGGCCGCCTCCAGGCTCCGGAACATGCCCAGGCCGCCCGTGGGGCCCAGCTTGGGGTCCACGGCCCGCTCGGGGTGCGGCATCATGCCCAGCACGTTACCCCGGACGTTCACGATGCCGGCGATGCCGTTCATGGCGCCGTTGGGCACGTGGTCCGCGCCGATCTCGCCCTGGGCCGAGCAGTACCGCAGGGCCACGCCGCCCCGGGCCTCCAGGTCCGTCAGGTCTGCGGGGTCCAGCGTGAAGTTGCCCTCGGCGTGGGCGATGGGCACCCGGAACACCTCGCCGGCCTTCATGGCGCGGGTGAAGGGCAGGTCCGTCCGCTCCACGCGCAGGTGGACGTCCGCGTGGATGAAGCGCAGGGACTCGTTCCGCAGCAGGGCGCCGGGCAGCAGCTGGGCCTCGCAGAGGATCTGGAAGCCGTTGCACACCCCCAGCACCAGGCCGCCGTTGTCCGCGTGGCGCTTCACATCCGCCATGATGGGGGCCAGGGCCGCGATGGCGCCGCAGCGCAGGTAGTCGCCGTAGCTGAAGCCGCCGGGCACGAAGACCAGGTCGGTGTGCTCGGGCAGCCGCGTTTCCTGGTGCCAGACGGGGATCGTCTCCCAGCCCATCACCGTGCCGCAGGCGTGGAGGGCGTCGTGGTCGCAGTTGGAGCCCGGGAAGACCGGGACGGCCACGCGCATCACAACACCTCGATGGAGGCCTTCTCCATCACGGGATTGACCAGCAGCTTGTCGCACATGGCCTGGGCCTTGGCCTTCACCTCGGCGACGTCGGTCCCCGGGACGTCCAGCTCGATGAGCCGGCCGATGCGGACATGCTCCACCTCGAAGCCGAAACCGTGCAGGCCCTGCTCCACCGCTTTGCCCTGGGGATCCAGGATCCCCGGCTTCAACTGCACCGACACACGCACCTTCATGGAGCCCTCCGCCCCCCCAGTGTACCTGAGCGGGCCCGGGCCTGGCGCGGGAAGGGCGGCCCGGGGGGCGCCGGAATCAGGCTTTTTTCCGGGCACCGGGGCGTTTGGCGGCGACCTTCGGCTTGCGCTCCACCCCGTCCCACCGATGGGCCTCCAGGTCCAGGTTGCCCTGGTCGTCCACCTCGATGCCCTCGTCGCGCAGGCGGCCGATCTGCTCGAAGGCGCCCCACCAGCGGCCCCGGCTGGGCACGTAGCCCCGCGTGTTCACCACGCGATGCCAGGGCAGGTCGGTGCCTTCCGGCAGGCCCGACAGCACCATGCCCACCTGGCGCGGGCGCTGGGGGAAACCCGCGAGCAGGGCCACCTGGCCGTACGAAGCCAGACACCCCTCCGGGATCTGCGCCACCACCGCCAGCACCGCCACGCGGAAATCGCCGGGCGGGGCCGTGGGCTCGATGCGCTTCGCAGGCAGGGGCTTCGGCATCCCCTAGGCCTGCACGCCCGGCCGCTGATCCGCGGGCACGCGGGAGCGGAAGCCGCCTTCGTAGCTGTGCCAGTGGTCGAGGGCCTCCTCGGGATAGGCCCAGCACCAGTAGCCGTCGCCGGAATCGAAATCCACGAGCCACAGGCCCTTCACGTCGGCCTCCAGGTCCTGCATGCTCTGCTGCCAGGACTTGACCAGGGTCTGCAGGCGGTCGCGGAGCTCCTCGGCCCGGCGCTCGTCCTGCGCCTCCTCGGCGTGGGTGAGTTCCTCGGCGAGGCTCGCGGCCAGTGTGTAGACAGGTTCCGTCACCGCCTTCACCTGGGGCATCAGGGCCCGGGCTTCGTCGAGGGTGAAAATGCGGCCCATGGCGCCTCCATTGCTCCATGATAAGCCGATGCGGTTCGTGCCCCAGATTCCATCCAGTTTTGCTCCCGGGTCCTGGTTCCCCTTCGCCCCCGTGACCCTGCGGTGGGAGGGCCGGCTGCATCCGGAGTGGCCGGCCGCCGTCCGCCGCGGGCTGGCGGTCCACGCCATCGACCTGCCGGGCGAGGCCCCGGTGGAAGAGGCCCTGGCGGCCCTCCACGCGGCCCTGGCCCCGGACTTCCTCATCCTGCCCGCGGCCCGCCCCCAGAACCGGGAAGGGGGCTTCCGCCTGCTGGGCCAGCTGGAGACCCTGCTGGAGGCCACCAGCGGCCGGGGCGTGAAGCTGGCCCTGCGGATCGAGGGCGGGGCCGAGGCCGAGGTGGTGGAGCTGCTCCGGCAGGCCCGGGCCGAGGCCGTGGGCTACTGCTGGCACCCGGGCACCGCCGATGCCGAAGCGCTGGCGGACCGCCTCTGGTGCGGCGTCTGCGAACCCGGCTCCGATCTGCAGGCCCTCCAGAAGCTCGGCTACCGCTGGGACATGGCCCTGCCCGCCACGGAGCCCGACCTCTTCCGCGCCCAGGCCGCGGCGCTGGAAGCCGCCCATCCGGCCGTGCTCTTCCCCGCGGAGATGCCCGCCACGGCCCTGGGCCGCCCGGTGGTGCCCGATGACAGCGTGGTGTTCGGCCGGCACCTGGAGCGCGAGGGGGGCCACGCGTGACCCAGACCCTGCTCGTCCTCGCGGGCGAGGACTCCGGCGACCTGCACGGCGCGGAGCTGCTGCGCGAGCTGAAGGCCCGGCGTCCCGAGCTGCGCATCATCGGCGTGGGCGGCCCGCGCATGACGCCCTTCCTGGACCGCAAGCTGGCGGACGTGAAGGACCTGGCGGTGGTGGGCTTCGTGGAGGTCATCAAGCACCTGCCGCGCCTCAACCGCCTCTTCAAGCAGATCCTGGCCGCGGCGGCGGAGGAGAAGATCACGGGCGCCTTGCTCATCGACTACCCGGGCTTCAACCTGCGCATGGCCAAGGCCCTGCGGAAGCAGTTGCCCGCCGTGACGCTGCACCAGTACGTGTGCCCCCAGGTGTGGGCCTGGAAGAAGGGCCGCATTCCCGAGCTGGGCACGGTGCTGGATACCCTCTACTGCCTCTTCGATTTCGAGCCGGAGCTGTTCCGCGGCTACCCCGTGGATGCCCGCTTCGTGGGCCATCCCCTGGTGGAGGTGGTGAAGGCCGAGTGCGACCGCGCCGCCTTCTTCACGGAGACGGGCCTCGATCCCGCGCGGCCCCTGGTGGCCCTGCTGCCGGGCAGCCGCAGGGGCGAGATCGAGCGGCTGCTGCCGCCCATGGCCGAGCTGGCCCGGCGCTGGCGCACGGCCCGGCCCGAGGTGCAGTGGGTGCTGCCCGTGGCACCCACGCTGGACTCGGCCTTCGTGCGCGCCCACCTGGGGGACGCCCCCGTGACCCTGGTGCGCGACCACCCCTACGCGGCCCGGGCCTACGCGGACGCGGCCCTGGTGGCCTCCGGCACCGCCACCCTGGAGACCGCCCTGCTGGGCACCCCCTTCGCCATCGTCTACAAGCTGAACGCCCTCACCTATCAGATGGCCCGCCGCATCGTGAAGGTCCCCCACTTCGGCCTCGCCAACGTCGTCGCCCGCCGCGAAGTGGCCCCCGAGCTGCTCCAGGGTGAGGTGAACCCCGAGCGGCTGGGCCTGGAGCTGACGCACCTGCTGGACTCCGAGGTCGCTCGGCGCGTGCGCGCCGAGCTGAGTGAAGTGCGCGGGCACCTGGGGGAGCCGGGAGCCGCGGGGCGCGTGGCCGAGGATCTGCTGGGGAAGCTCCAGGCCTGAGGGGCGTGGCCAGGTGAGCCTAAGGAGGCGGTAGCGCTCGGCCGATCCCTGCTTCTCCCACCCAGGGGGGGAGGGGCCTTACCGTTCGCCCCTTGGTTTGCCCCGTTCGGCGGGGAAGGGACCCAGTGATCTACAATGCCGGTATCGTTTTCATCCACATTAGACGGCGGGCTCAGGGTGGGTTTGGTCGTCTAATTCAAAGTTAGGCCACATTTTTTAGGAAATCACCTTGGGAAAAATCAAAATTAAGCCAAAAACACTTCACAAAAAAGATTGGGGAACTATTGGCTTAGCCATGGATCGCTTAAAGCTATACCTTCGCTTTTTGCCCACTCAACACACCCGAGCATTGGAATCTCAATCCAAAAATGATTTAGATCTAACAAAAGAACCTGATTTTAAGCAACTTGGCCAATTGCGTATTGGGCGAATTACTTCGATAAGCCCGGAAGAATCGATTTTACGAATGCAGGCTCCATTGATGGAGTGGGAAGTATACTGGGAGACCATATACAAATCTGTATATTTAATAAATTTTATTTCCGGATTCCCTCAGTGTAGTAATGCGGCCAATTTATACAAAAACAATATCGATTATTTTGGAAAATTAGAAAATGCACGCTATACATTTGCGCATTTTGCAGAGAGATTGCCAGGTATGGAAAAGGCTGGTGATTCCTTTTCTGTTGGTATTTCTGATAGCAGTTATCAATTCGGCGATACAACCTGGAGTAATAAAAAAGAAGATTTGGATTATTTCATTGATATTTGTTTAAAATTCATTTCACTAGCTGAGTTCGAATACAATCTCTGGCTTAAATCCGAATTTCATCAAAACAATGTACCAGATAACAAATCAAGGTTCGACTGGCAAACATACCGCCCTCCCTTTATGTTTACCTGGCAATGTCCAATCATATGGTCCAATTCTCATCAGTAACTTCTAGGTCTCTTCAAGGCCTAACCCTCCGCTCAACTCGGACCCCGCCTGCATTGCCTTCCGCTCTTTCTCTTCGTCCCGCTTCCTCGGCTCCGCTCGGCGCCTCGGTGCAGGCGGGGCCGGTTAGCTTCATCGTTAGATGCACGAGGTCCCAAATGACCGAATACAGCCTTGAGTTTAGTGAAAAACTTGCTGAAACAGCGCAGTCCCTCGTAACAAGCGGACTCAAGAATTTTGCTACGAGACAAACCGTACTCTATCTAAGCCTCTTATCAGCCGAGATATCTCTTAAGGCCCTGCTCGAAAAAGCAGGAAAGCCCATCGGGCAGATTCGAGCAAGATCCCACAATTTATCACAGTTGCTAATGGATCTATCCGCGTGTGAAATATACAAAGAGATTGCTCCAGGAGTTCCACATTGGATTTCTGCATCCGAGGTACGCGGTGTAACCGTAGATCCAGCTTTTGGGAATGGAACGATTGGAACCTTGATTGAGGGCGAAAAATACGGGGCCTCCAAGTATCCAAACCGAATTCGATATGGCAACAAGTTGAAACATTTCCCTCCTGAAGCCATGTCAGAAATGGCACTCAAGCTCATCACCTGGGCCAAGCTTCACTTCGATACCATTCGCCTAGTTTAGCTACAGATACAGCACCTAACCCTCCGCTCAACTCGGGCTCCGCCTGCATTGCCCTTCGTTCTCTCTCAGTTACTCGCTTCCTCGGCTCCGCTCATCGCCTCGGTACAGGCGGGGCCGGTTAGCTTCATTCATTAGGCTTCAAAGTAAACCACCCCAACACTTCAACGATGACCAACACGACTATGCGCCCATCAAAACGTGAGTGGCACGGCACCCATCACTCGTGGAGCTACCGTCCGCACGCATTCCGCTGGGCAGGAGAGCGAATTGCAGGGGTGAATCTCCTGCCGCTAGCAGGTGAAATGCGGGCGTGGATGCTGCAATGTGGTCGACTGTCTCTCATGCCGGCATCAGAACCCCCTACAAACGGTGGGTTCACGAACCCCTACACGGCAAGCGGCGTCACAATGCAACTCCTCATGGGCAGGATCATCAATGCCTTTCACGAGTACGCGACCACCGACACACCGGATCACAACGAGGTTGACGCAGAGGTGGAACGCATCCGTCTATACAACGAAGTGCTCATGTATTCGGCGCGATTCTGCGAGGTTGCGATCAAGCAACTCATATACTGCACCCAGATTCCAGAGTCTCGTTACAGGCGCATGGCTTTAGGCGCGCTGCTAGAGTCTCCGTGTCCAGATTGCAAACGGCAAAGTGGCAAAGAGCCTCATCTGGTCTCTTTGGTCGGCACGCTGGCACACCCGTTCCATTTATGCATGGAGTTTGAGCATTGCGCTATGGACCACATGGACCTAGTGAACCGACTTCGGAATTCAGAAGCCGCACACGCGGGAGTCCAGAAACTTAACATCAGGTCTATTGCGGAGTCCAAGTTACAACTCATGCAAGACAGTCAAGAAGTGCTCAATGGTTTTGTGCACATGCTGTCGCATGTAGAAAACCTTGAACACAGGATGCTCATGGACCTAATCGAAAAGGGGAAAGTCATCAATACACTGAAGAGTCGAGGACTTCCTGCAGAAGACTGCAACTTCAACCTGGTTCCCGGTGAGGTGTTCGTCTTCGATTCTCGGGGATCAATGTAAGCGCGTTTCCCTCCATGCCTAACCTCCTGCTCAACTCGGACCCGGCCTTCATTGCCTTCCACCCCCGATAGCCCTTGCTTCCAAGGTTCGTTTTAGCGCCTCGGGGTAGGCAGTTTCGGTCACTTTCACCCTCCCCACGCCACCCAAAGGTGGGGAGGGCCGGATGACGGTGTCCGTCTTTGTGGGTGTGAGCGTGGACGGGTTCATGGCGCGCCCGAACCATGACCTGGATTGGCTGCCGGAGGAGGGTGGGGAGCCCCACGGTTTCGAGGAATTTCTGGCGGGCATCGATGCCCTGGTCATTGGTCGCAAGACCTTCAAGAAGGTGCTGACCTTCGATCCCTGGCCCTACGGCGCCAAGCGGGTGGTGGTGCTGAGCGGCCGCCCGCTCCAGCTGCCGAGCGCCATCGGCAGCACTGTCGAGCAGATGGCCGGCTCGCCGGCGGAGATCGTGGCCCGGCTGGCGGAGCGCGGGGCCACGAGGCTCTACGTGGACGGCGGCATCACCATCCAGCGGTTCCTGCGGGCGGGGCTGGTGGACCGCCTCATCATCACCCGGGTCCCCGTGCTGATCGGCGAGGGCATCCCGCTCTTCAGCACCCTGCCTCACGATGTGCGCCTGCATCACGTCGCCACCCGGTCCTTCCCGAGCGGACTGGTCCAGAGCGAGTACGAGGTGCTCCACTGACCGGGTGGCTCCGTCCCATCTGAACTAGTGCCCCGCCGGCTTGTTGTCGTACTTGCCCGACTGCTCGACGTAGACCACGGCCCCGTCCGGCTGGCTGTTGGAGTGGGGGTGGTTCGCCGGGATGAAGACGTACGAGCCGGGCCCATAGGGCTGCTCGTGGTCGGGGTCGCTTCCGTAGCGGAAGGTGCCCGACACCACCACGAGCCTCAGGGCGCTGGAGTGGGCGTGGACGCCGCTCTTGCTGGCCACGGGGAACTTGACGAAGCCGTGCCAGGCCCCCTTGGCGTGGTGGCCCTCGACGTCGGAGATCATGACGCCGGCCCCCTTGGCCGCCAGGTCCTCCCAGGAAAGCTGGTCGGCGGCCAAGGCCACGGCCTTGCCGGGCGTTTCGCCGGCGTGGGCAGGGGCGAGCGCGCAGGCCGCCAGGGCCACGGGAAGCGCAACCGACCGGAAGGGATTGATCTTCATGTGTCCTCCTTGGATAAAGCCCGCATTGGGCTGTCTGAAGATAGTCATTCGCCATGCCTGTTTCAACAGGTAGTAATCCGAGGCATGGCCCGACCTTCCTTCCCGGGGTAAACCCATTCCGGTTTGGGAGCATCCTAGGAGTGGATGTGCGCGGAGGTGCCCATGCTGCCCAGTCTGTTGCTGCTTCCCATGATGGTCCTCCAGGCCCCGGCGCCCCTGCCGGTGGTGGACGCCAAGGACCTGCCCAAGGCTCCGCGGGGGCCCATGGTGCCCCACCGCCCGGATCCGGGGGCGGAGGCCGGCATCCTGGGCGAGACCCGGCAGGGGGCCCGCAAGGGGCCCTCCATTCCGGCCCTGCAGCTGCCGGCGGGCAGCGTCCGGGTGACGGACAAGATCCCCGACATGAGCGGCCGGCGGGCCTATGCCATCGAGGTGCCCGCGGGCGGCAAGGTGAAGGTGCAGGTGGTGGAGGGCCGCAAGGCCTGGTTCCGGGTGCTGGCGGTGAACGCCTGGGGCCAGGATGAGCCCGGCCTGCTCCAGAACCGCATCCCCACCGGCGAACCCCAGGCCACCTACGAGAACCCCACGAAGGCGACGCGCACCATCTACTTCATCGTGGACACGCAGGACGCCAACATGATCGGCGAGCCCTACACCATCGACGTCATCCGCGGCTAGGCTCGACCTTCGGCGGATCGCCCGGCAGCCTCTGGAGGCGGAGGGGCAGGGCGTCGTGGAAGGCCTTCTTCAGGGCCTCCGGCGCGCTGCGCCAGGCCTTCAGGGCGGCGGCGCGGGTGGGGTAGGCGCCGTAGCAGGCCTGCCACCAGCGGAAGCCGTCGGGGCGCACGTAGGGCAGCACCAGCACGCCCGGGGCCTTGGGGCCGGCAGCCCGGGCCACCTGCTTGAGGCCGTCGGCGCGGCCGGAGACCACCAGCCGGAGCGTCCAGGCGCCTTCCGGCGCGGCGGCCCGCAGGGCGGCGCCCCGGTGCAGGGCCTCCTGGAGGTCCATGTGCTCCAGGGGCTTCACGGCCTCTTCCGGATCAGCCAGATCCTTTTCGGTGAGCACCCGGCGCGGGGCCTCCACCTGCACCTCGACGCTGCGCGAGGAGCCGCCCATGAGGTTGCTGACGCTCAGCGTGTAGACCGTGGTCCTGTCCGGGACCACGGCGATGCTGGACTGGCCGTCCAGCTCCAGGCCGCCGGGCTCCAGGCGCACCTTGGCGTCGCCCTGGCACACCCACTTCAGGTCCACCTGCTCGCCGGGCTTCACCACCGTGCGGCTGGCCTCGAAGCTGCAGACGCTGGCCGTGGGGGTCCGGGCGGCCTTGGCGAGGGCCAGGGCCTGGTGGCCCAGCACGGACACCTCCAGCGTGCGGCTCTGGCCGCCAGCGGCGTTGTTGGCGGTGATGGTGTAGCGGGTGCTCTCCAGGGGTGTGACGGTGACTTCGCTCTTGCCGTCGAGCTCGAGGCCGCCGGGCTCCAGGCGCACCTTGGCGCTGCCCGCGCATTCCCACTTCAGCACCACGGGATCGCCGGGCAGCACGGCCTTGGCGCTGGCGTCGAAGGCGCAGATGCGGGCGGCCTCGCCCAGGGGCAGGCCGGGGGTGACGCGCACCTCCGCGTGGCCCAGCTCCGCGCCGCCAGATTCCGCCCCGGGGCTGGCGTCGAAGAGGCGGTAGGTCGTGGTGTAGGCGGGCCGCAGCGTCACCTGGGAGCGGCCCGGCAGGATCATGCCGCCGGGTTCCAGCCGCACCTGGGTGGACCTGGGGCAGGCCCAGGTCAGCAGCACCGACTCGCCGGGGCGCACCTCCCTGGGCTCGGCGGTCACGGTCGCGAGGGCGGGGGAGGCCGGAGCCTGGGCGTAGAGGGCCACCAGGGGCAGAAGCGGAAGCATGACGGGAGTGTACCGCCGGACGGGCCGGTGAAGGGGCCGGGTCGGAGATCGGTTGAAATCAGAGGTGGTGGACAGGAGATGTAGACTTTTTGCGAATGCCCCGGCTTCCTCGAAGGACGGATGTGCGGCCCGAGTGGATGGTCGGCTCCTGATGGTGTCCTGTTCCAGCGACTCCCATGGCGACTCAGACTGCCAGCCCGCTCCAGCCCGGTGACGTGGTCGGCCGTTACCAGGTGGAGGCGTTTGTCGCCGAGGGCGGCATGGGGCGGGTATACAGGGGCTGGGACGGCTCGCTGGAGCGCCACGTCGCCCTGAAGACCATCCGCGCGGACCATGCCAGCCAGCGGGCCGCCCTGAGCCGTTTCCAGCGGGAGGCCCAGATCCTCGCGAAGCTCGACCACGCGGGCATCTGCCACGTGTACGACTGGCTGGACCACCACGGGACCCTGGTCATGGCCATGGAGTGGGTGGAGGGGACCCCCCTCTCGAAGCTGCTGGAGCAGGGGCCGCTGCCGCTCCCGAAAGCGCTCCGGCTGCTCCGCGAGGTGGCCCTGGCCCTGGCGGCGGCCCACGCCAAGGGCGTCATCCACCGGGACCTGAAGCCGTCGAACATCCTGATCACGCCGGAGGGCTCGGCCAAGCTCCTGGATTTCGGCCTGGCGAAGGACTTCGAAGTGGCGGGACCGGGGGACCGCGGGGACACCTGGCCCGCCCCGCCTGGGGAGGAAGGCACGACGGCGACCTGCCCGGGTTCCGATGAGCCGCTCACCCAGCCCGGGACGGTCATGGGCACCCGCGGCTTCATCGCCCCGGAGCTGCTGCTGGGGGAGAGTGCCACGGCGGCCACGGACCTGTATGCGCTCGGCGTGGTCGCCTCCCTGGCCCTGGCGGGCGATCCGCCGCCGGGGACGGAGCGGACCCCGGTCCCCTGGACCCGGAGGGTGCTCAAGTGGCGCTCAGGGTCGGGGCCGCATCCCCATGGGCACGCCGCCGGGCCGCACGCCCTCCGGAACCTGGTGGACCGCCTGCTCTGCCTGGATCCGTCGGCCCGCCCCACGGCGCAGGAAGTGGTCGAGGCGCTGGACCAGATCCAGGCGCCCACCTCCCCTGTGTGGTGGGCGGCCGCCGCGGCGGCCGTGACGCTCGCCCTGACGGGGCTGGGCACATGGGCCTACGGCCGGGGCGTGATCCCCGAGTTCTCGGCCTCGCGCCAGGCCCGGCTGGTGGTGGCGCCGGTCCGGAACCTCACGCCGGATCCCGGGCGCACGCCCGAGGCGGAGATCACCACCACGGACCTGC
This sequence comes from Geothrix edaphica, assembly GCF_030268045.1. NCBI lineage: Bacteria > Pseudomonadati > Acidobacteriota > Holophagae > Holophagales > Holophagaceae > Geothrix > Geothrix edaphica. The sequence goes on along the minus strand of NZ_BSDC01000003.1, from coordinate 155,019 downwards.
TGGAGCACATCCTCCGCAGCTTCCCCCAGGTGAAGGTCGTGCAGGATCGCGATCCCGGAGACGACCGGCCCCGGGCCGCGGCCATGGCGGCGACGGCAGGCGATGAGGCGGCGCTCATCCGCCGCCTGGTGGCCCGGACCGGCGCGGACCTGGTGATGCTGGGGGAGCTGGCCCCGGTTCCCGGCTCGGGCGCTCCCGTGCTGCGGCTGAGGCTGGTGGACCGCGAGGGCCGCCTGCGGGCCAGCCGGGAATCTGCCGCCGCCACCCCCGACTATGAACCCAACCTGGCGGTGCCTTCGGTGCTGAAGGAGCTGAACCGGACCCTGTCGCCGCTGGGCCGGTCCCCCGAGTTCCCGGCCATGCCCCCGAAGGAGGCCCTCGAGGCCTACGGCACAGGCCTCGACCTGCTCCGGCACGGGGACCGGATGCGGGCCCTTCCCTTCCTGGAGCGGGCCGCGCTGCTGGCGCCGCGCTTCGCTCCGGGGGTGCGGGTCTATGGCTCGGTGCTGTACAGCCGGGGGGACGCGAAGGCCCTGCCCACGCTCATGTGGGCCGTGGCCACCGCCCGCGAGTCGCGGGACCGGTACTCCGAAGCCGAAGGGCTGATCGGGCTGGCGCTCCTCGCCCGGAGGACGGACCGGAAGTCCGATGAGGAGGTCCCCCTGCTGGAGCAGGCCCTGGAGCTGGGCCGGGCCACGCGGGACACGGACCTCCAGGCCAAGATCCTGAACGAGCTCGGCACCCACTGGATCCACAAGGAGGACTGGACGGCGGCGGAACGGTCGCTCACGCCCGCCCTCGAGATGGTGACCGCCACAGGGAACCGGGGGCTGAGGACCGACATCCTGGTGAACCTGGGCAACCGGGCCAAGTACCTGGGCCGGACCCAGGAGGCCCGCGGCTTCTACCAGGATGCCCTGGCCGACGCGGGCGTGGCCGAGAGCCCTCTGTACACGGCCCTCACGCAGAACAACCTGGCCATCCTCGACCTGGAGGAGGGGCGGCCCGGGCCGGCGGAGAAGACCTTCCTGGAGGTGCTCCGCCTGCGCCGGGACCTGGGGGATGCCGAGGGCGAGTGCCGGACGCTGCTGCTGCTGGGCATCGCCGCCCACATGAAGGGCGACTTCGACCAGGCGGCCGCCCGGTACGACGCCGTCCTGGAGGAGGCGCGGAAACACGACTTCCTCCTGATCCAGGGGCGGGCCCTCTACCGGCTGGGGGATCTCCTGCGGGCGCGGGGGAGGCTCCCGGCCGCCACCATCCGCCTGATGGAGGCCTCGGCGCTGCTGGCGAAGAAGGGGACGGCGCAGAACCGGGCCGAGGCCCTCGCCGCCCTCGCCGAGTGCAAGGCCCGGCAGCGCGACCTGGCGGAAGCCGAGCGCCTGCTGGACGAGGCCCGGGGGCTCGCGGGCGACCGCCCCCAGATCTGGCGCGCCCGGGCCTGGGTGCTGCACCTGCGGGGGCGGGACAAGGAGGCCCTGGATGCCCTGGCCTCGGCCCTGGCCAGCCCCCGCAGCGAGGACTCCGAACACCATGAGGAAGTCCTTTCGCTGGTTTCCAGCTGGCGGAAGCGTTCCTGAACAGCTCTTTCCCGGGCCGCGCCATCGGGCCCTGCATCCCCAACGCCCCATGAACAGGAGGAACCATGCACAGCCTGAAATTCGCAGCCAAACACCTGCCTCCGGGCGTCCGGGGCTGGACCTTCTCAGATCCGAAAGTGAGTCGGGCCATCCACCTCCGGGCGGATGAGGCGTGGGAGCTGACGGGCTTCGATGCCACCGGCGTCATGGTCCGGATCCCCTTGCCGGCAGGCGAGTTCACCCTCGATTTCCCCATGCACTCCGTGAACTTGGCCGTGGCCGTCATCGACCCGGATCCGGGCGGGGGCGGTCTGGTGGAGTGAGCGCAGGCGGGTCCGTGCTGCTCAGTTCCCCAGGTACGTGAACCAGAAGCGCACGCCCAGGTACGAGCCGTCGTAGCCCTCCGGCAGGCGCTGGAGGGGGGCGGCGCGCAGGACGGCCATGCGGGCGCTCTCGTCCATGGCGGCGTTGCCGCTGGGGATCTCCACGCGCACGCGGTCGAGGCTGCCGTCCCGGGCGATGCGGAAGTAGATCTGCACGCGGCCCTGGGTGCTGGAGACCCGGTTCCAGTTGGACGTGATGCGGGCCTGGACCTGCTGCAGGTACCACACGAAGGGGAAGTTGCCATCCACCCCGCCCACCAGGCCCACGCCGCCCTGGACGCCGGAGGTGGGGTTCAGGCCCGGGATGCCCGAGCCCGCGCCGAAGGCCGCGCCGTTGCCCGAGCCCACGGCCCCGGCCACGGGGTTGGGCGAGGCGGTCTTGCCCTTGGCGGCGGTGGTGCCCGTGCCCTGGCTGGCGGTGTCCTTGCTGTCGCCCTTGGCCGCGGATTTGGTGGTCTTCGTGGCGAAGGGATCCGGGGCTGTGGCGGAGGGCGTGGTGTCCCGCACCGGCGCCACCTCCTCCACGCGCCGCAGGCGCTCGCCGGTCTTGCCCACCTCCATGGCATCGGAGCCGCCGGAGGTGCCGCCCATGGCCGCGGGCAGGTTCACCCAGGTGACCTTGAGCTCCTCGGCCTTCTCCGCGCCGCCGCTCCGGGGCCAGAAGAAGGCCACGCCGACGGTCAAGTGCAGGGCCAGGCTCAGGGCCAGGCCCGGCCCCCAGCGGAGCTCGCCCAGGTGGGCGCGCGTGCGGAGGTAGGCCTGCAGGTCCTGGCTCATTTCGCTTCGGCAGGCGGGGCGGCGATGGGCGCGGCGGCGGTGACGAAGCCCACCTGGGTGAAGCCCGCCTCGCGGATGGCGTCCACCACCTGGATGACGCGGCCGTAGGGCACGTTGTGGTCGGCCCGCACCAGCACGGGGCGCTTGCCGCCGGACTGGGCCTTGGCCTTGAGCTGGTTGGCGAGCACGGGCAGGGCCATGAAGGCCTGGTCGAACTGGAGGCGGCCGTCGAAGGTGATGGAGACCGTGAGGGCCTCGCTCTCCAGGTTGCGGCCCGTGCGGCTCTCCGGCAGCTTCACGTCCACGCCCGTCATCATCATGGGCGCCGCGATCATGAAGATGATCAGCAGCACCAGCATCACGTCGATGAGCGGCGTCATGTTGATGTCGGCCATGGCGCCGCGCCTGCTGCCTGGGGTGAATGACACGGGCACCTCGAACGAAGAGGTTCCAGTTTAGCGCGTGCGCGGACGGGGCAGGCGGGACGGGCTCAGGGCGCCGTGTAGGTCACGCGCTGCAGCCTCCCGCCGCCGCGGGACAGCACGAGGACCGAGCCATCTCCCGCGACCCGCAGATCCACGGGACTGGAGAGACCCGTCAGCCAGTCGCCCACGGTCCCCGTGGCGGGATCCAGGGTGCGGATCCAGCCCCCGCAGTAATCCATGAAGAGATACTTGTGGAGGAACGCGGCCGGGAAGGTGGGCGTCGCCGGGTCATAGAACGCGGCGCCCACGATGGAGCAGCCGGTCACCGGACCGCCGCTGTGGGGATAGGCGTAGATCGGGGAGAGGTAGGCCGGGTTGGAGGTGGCGCCCTCGGTGGCGGGCCACCCGTAGTTGGCGCCTGCCTGACCGCCATTGATCTCCTCCCAGGTGTTCTGCCCCACATCATTGATCAGCAGGCGGCCGGTGCCGGGCTGGAAGGCGAAGGTGAAGGGGTTCCTCAAACCCAGGGCCCAGATGAGCCGGTTCTTTCCCGAAGTCTGCGCCAGCAGGGGGTTGTCCGGAGGGACGCTGCCGTCCGGGTTGAGCCGGAGCAGTTTCCCCAGGAGGTTGGTGAGGCTCTGGGCGTTGCTGCCGTTGGCGTTGTCGCCCGCGGCGACGTAGAGCTTGCCGTCCGGGCCGAAGTGCAGGGCGCCGCCGTTGTGGTTGGTGGCCGTGCTCAGGTCATCCAGGTCCAGGAGCACAGTTTCGCTGCCCGGTACCGCCTGGTCTCCCGCGGCCGTGAACCGGCTCACCCGGTTGTGCAGATTCGGCGAGGTGGCGGTGTAGTGGACATACACGAAGCCGTTGGCCGCGAAGGCGGGGTCCACCGTGACACCGATCAGGCCGCGCTCGCCGGTGGCGTCCACGGGCACGCTCAGGAAGGGGGTGGCCAGGAGGGCGCCCGCCTTGACGACCCGCAGGGCGCCGCCCTGCTCGCAGACGAAGATGCGGCCATCCGGCACGAGGGCCATGGCGGTGGGCTGGGTGAGCCCCGCGACCACCGTGGTGGTGGTGAAGGTCCCACCCGCTGGTGGCTGGGATGGGGGGACGCTGCCGCCTCCATGTCCGCAGGCGACGAGGGTGGCCAACGCCACGAAGGAGATCCAGCCAGGCATGGGGGCCTCCGGGAACGACCTCTTGGATGCTCCGGGTGGCGCCTTTCTTCCCCGCGACCTGCCCGTTTCTCAAAAACACCGTAGCTTACTGATTGATCGTAAATTAACAAATTGACTGATGATGATCTATGGATCTACCGTGCCATGATCCATTTCTGAATAGCGATCTCCGAAGCCAACCTCGCCCCGTGGGAGCTGAGCCGATGGAAGCAGATCCGAGGGCGCGCGACATGGACCTCATGCTGTCCGGGGCGGAGACCCTGGACAGTGGCCCGGGCGCCGATGGCAGCGGTTCCACGCTGGATGCGACCGTCCCTCCGCGGCCCCGGGCCGGTGATCCGGACTTTCCCGTGCCCGGCTGGGACCGCTACGAGTGCCTGGGCTTCCTGGGGCAGGGCGGCATGGGCAAGGTGTTCCACGGCCGCGACCGGCGCCTGGGCCGCGAGGTGGCCCTCAAGTTCGTGCGCCTCGACGACGACCGCTACGTCACGCGCTTCATGCTGGAGGCCCGGGCCCAGGCCCGCGTGGACCACGACCACGTGTGCAAGGTCTTCGAGGTGGGCGAGGTGGAGGGCCGGGTCTTCATCGCCATGCAGTACGTGGCGGGCCTGCCCTTCGACGCCGCGGCCCAGGAGCTGTCGCTGGAGCAGAAGGTGCTGGTGCTGCGGGACGCGGCGCTGGGCGTCCAGGAAGCGCATCGTGTGGGCATCATCCACCGGGATCTCAAGCCCTCCAACATCATGGTGGAGCGGGTGGCGGACGGCTCCCTCCGCACCTTCGTCATGGACTTCGGCCTGGCGCGGGAGTGGAACCAGGACCTCACGGAGACGGGCTCGGTGCTGGGCACGCCGGCCTACATGTCGCCGGAGCAGGCCCGGGGCGAGGTCTCGCGCCTGGACCGCCGCACGGACATCTACAGCCTGGGCGCCACGCTCTACCACATGGCCACGGGCCGCCCGCCGGTCTCCGGCGCCAACGCCCTGGAGATCCTGGGCGCCATCGGCTCCGAGGACATCCAGCCCATGCGCGGGCCCGGCCTGGACATCCCCCGGGATCTGGAGGCCATCACGCTCAAGTGCCTCGAGAAGGACCGTGCGCGGCGCTACGACTCGGCGCGCGCCCTGGCCGATGACCTGGACCGGTTCCTGGCGGCGGATCCCGTGCTGGCCCGGCCCACGGGGCTCTGGTACCGGCTCCAGCGCAAGGCCCGCAAGCACCGGCAGCTCACCGCCGTGGCCGCCGTGGCCCTGCTGGCGGTGCTGGTGGCCCTGGGCGTGGCGGTGAAGACCCGGCGCGACGCGGGGCGCCGGGAGCGGCTCGCCCAGCAGTTCACCGAGGCCGCGGTCCGCATCGATTCCATGGCCCGCTACTCGGCGCTGGCGCCGCCCCACGACATCCGGCCCGACCTGCAGGCCGTGCGGGAGCAGATGACCCGGCTCCAGGCCGACATGGCCCGGGCCGGGGCCATCGCCAACGGGCCCGGCCACTACGCGCTGGGCCGGGGCCACTGGACCCTGGACGACACCGAGCAGGCCCGGGAGCACCTGCAGATGGCCTGGGACGCCGGCTACCGCGAGCCGCGCGTGGCGTACGCCCTGAGCCTCGCCCTGGGCCAGCAGTTCCGGGACCGGTTCCTGGAGGCGGAGCGCATCGTCTCCAAGGACCAGCGGGAGGCCCGCCTGCGGGAGGTGGAGCGCACCCTGCGGGACCCGGCCCTCGCCTACCTCCGCCAGGCCCGGGGCGCGGACGTGCCCTCGCCCGCCTACCTGGAGGCGCTGCTGGCCTTCTACGAGGGGCGGCTGGACGAGGCCCTGGTCCGGCTCAAGGCGCTGGGCACCGAGCTGCCCTGGTTCTACGAGGCGCCCCTGCTGCGCGGCTCCCTGCTCCAGGCCCGGGCCTGGCAGAAGTGGAACCAGGGTGACCGCGAGGGCGCCCGCCAGGATTTCGAGGAGGGACGCCAGGCCCTGCAAGCTGCCGCCATCACGGGCCGCAGCGTGCCCGCGGTGTACGCCGCGGCCGCCGATCTGGAGAACAACGCGTTCTTCATGGAGAAGTACGGGCAGGGGGATGTCCAGGGGCCCTTCGACCGTGGGATGCGGGCCCTGGCGGCGGCCCTCCGCCTCCAGCCGGACCACGCCCCGTCGCTGATCCTCGCTGCAGGCCTGCAGGGGAACCTCGCGGACACGCGGGCCCTCCGGGGGGAGGACGCCCAGGAACTCGCGGCGGAAGCGGTGGCTTCCGCCAGGCAGGCCGTGGCGGCGGGCCCCACCCGCGCGGATGCCCGGGTGGCCCTCGGCAAGGCCTACTACACGCTGGGGAATGTCCGCCTCCTGCGCAACCTGGACCCCACGGACCCCCTGTCGCGGGGGCTCGCAGCCTTCGGCGGGCTGTCTGTGGAGAAGCGCGACTACGCGGTCTGGAATCACCTGGGCATGGTGAACCAGTCCCTGGCCCAGTTCGAAGGCGGCCGGGGGCAGGATCCCTCCGTCTATTTCAGTGCGGCCATCGAGAGCTTCGGGACGGCCACGCGGATGGAGCCCCACCTCCTCCCCGCCTGGATCAACCTCGGCGCCTGCCTTGAACAGCGGGCGAGGCTGCCCAGGGCCGCCCAGCCCGAGGCCGACCTCCAGGCCGCGGCCGAAGCCCTGGAACGAGCCCGCAGCCTGAACCCGCAGCACTTCGTCCCCTACTTCATGCTCGGCAAGGTGTACTACACCCAGGCCCTCCGGGCCCGGGCCAAGGGTGAGGATCCCCGGCCGGCCCTGCTGCGTTCCCGCGACCTGAACCATCAGGGGCTGGCCATCAATGCCGCCAGTCCCCATCTCCACAACGGGGAGGGCATGGCCCTGTCCGAACTGGCCCGGGAGGCCTGGGGGCGGGGCGAGGATCCGGCTCCGTGGAGCAGCGAGGCCAAGGCCTGCTACCGGCGGGCCATCCTGGCGGCCCCGGCCCAGTCCTACGGCTACCTGAACCTCTCCGATCAGCTCATCACGGAGAGCCAGTGGTTCTCCGCCCCCCGGATCCTGGCCGAGGCCGAGGCCGTGCTGCGGCAGGGCCGCCAGGTCGCCCCGGGAGACCAGGGGCTCCTGGACAATGCCGGTCATTGCAGCGCGGTCCGGGTGGCATGGGCGGTGGTCTCAGGGGCGGACCCCCGCGCCCAGGTGCGCGCGGGCGAGGCCCTCCTGGCCCAGTCGCTGGCCCTGGATGCCAAGAATCACGACACCTGGCAGTACCTGGGGATGCTCCGGGCCGCCCATGCCCGTTGGAAGGCCGCCTGGTCCCAGGCGACGGAGGCGGATTTCGGCACCGCCCGGGAGGCCTTCGACCAGGCGCTGGCGGCGGATCCGGCCTCCCAGGAATCGCTGCTCGCCCTCGGGCAGCTCTGGTGTGCCCAGGCCGAGTGGGAGCAGGCCCAGGGACGCAAGGCAGGCAAGGCCCTGGCGGAAGGGAGCGCCCGGGCCGGGACCCTCCTCCAGGCCCGTCCCCAGTGGGCCGAGGCCCTGGCCTTGAAAGCCACGCTGCGCCTGCTCGAGGCCGAGGCGGAACCCCGGGAGACGCGCCGCGAGAAGGGGCGGGAAGCGTCGAGGGAACTCGCCGCCTGCGGAAGCGCCAACCCGCACCTCGCGCGGACGTTGGCGCCCTGGATGGAGCGGGCCCGGCGGCTGGAGCGCGGGGACGCCCCGCCGCTCCTGCCGCCGAGTCAGGTGGGTCTCAGCCGGTGACTTTGATCGTGCCGCTGTCCTTGGTCAGCCTGGGGGATGGGGGCAGCGACACGGTGTAGTCCCCAACGGTGGCCGTGCCCAGGACCTGGTACACGTTCGTTCCGCTCGTGCTGGCGTCCACCACGCAGGTGGTCACGCCGAAGAGCGCGGAGCTGCTGAGGGTCACCGAACTGGGCGCGTCCGGGCCGCTCTGCACGAAGTGCACAGAGTCCTGGTTCTTGTTCACCGACAGGTCCTTCGGGTTGAACCCGTCGGATTTGACGTTCATCTGCTTGGTGGCCATGGGGCCTCCAGAGAAGGGCGTGGGGTGGAAGCCAGAGGCCCAGATCGGACCCTGGCAGATCGGGAGTGGCCTCATAGCCTAGTCGCGTCATGGAATAAACCGCAATTGTTTAATAAAAAAGTTTCTTTATCCATCGATGCGATAGGCCGCGGCGGTCCGAAGCGCTGGGCGCGTTTCCATGGTCCGGTTCAGGACCGCCGCAGCAGGAGCAGCGTGCGATCGTCGGCGAAGGGCGTGCCCTGGGCATGGGCGTCCAGCTCGGCCATGAGCTCGGCATCCACGGCTTCGAGGGGGGCCGCCGCCTTCGCCTGGAGGAAGGCCTTGAGCCGTTCCGGGGTGTATTCCTCATCCTTGGCGTTGGCCGCCTCGGTGATGCCATCCGTGTAGAGCGCGAGGAGGCCGCCCGGCGGAAGGGTGATGGTGGCGGAGCCATAGGGCCGGCCGGGCAGCATGGCCAGGGGGAGGCCCTGGGCTTCCAGCTCAAGGCAGGCCCCCTCCGGACTGAGGAGGAACGCCGGGTTATGGCCGGCATTGGTGTAGGTCACGGCGCCGGTGGCCGGGTCCAGCAGGACGAGGAAGGCGGTCACGAAGCGCCGGCCGTCGGTGTGCCGGGCCAGGGCCTTGGAGAGGTGGAACGCCAGTGTGTCCGTGGAGAGATCCCGGCCGGCCCAGGCCTCCAGGAAGGCGGCGAGGCTTGCCATCACCAGCCCCGGCCCCAGGCCCTTTCCGCTCACGTCGGCCAGGGCGATGAGCCAGCGGCCATCGCCGCGGGGCCACCACCCGAACAGGTCGCCGCTCACCTGGCGGCTCGGCAGGTTGTTGCCGTAGAGCTGGTAGCCGGGGATCTCCGGAGGGAAGCCGGGCAGCAGCCCCTGCTGGATCTGGCGGGCGAGGCCCAGCTCGTGGTCCACCTTCCGCCGGCTCAGTTCCGCCTCGCGCAGGCGCGCCTGCTCCAGCTTGGCGGAGGCCAGGTGGGCGAAGGTGGTGGCGAGACCCAGGTCCTGCTCGCTGAAGGAGTCCCGCGGGGGGCGGGCGTCGAGGTAGAGCAGGCCCAGCACGGTCCCCTCGTATTCCAGGGGGGTCACGATGGCCGACGTGATGCCGCTGAGCAGGATGGAGGGACTTGCCAGGTCCAGGCCGAGTTCCCGGAAGAGCACCGCCTCCTGTCGCTCCAGGGCGGCTTCCACCAGGCTGCGGGGGAGCAGGATGGTCGCCTGCCCTTCACTGGCGCGGGAGACCACCAGGCGGAGCTCGCCCGAGGGCTCCTTCATCAGGATCGCCGCCCGCCAGGGGCCGAGGAGCGTCCAGAGCTGGTCCAGCACCTGGGCGAGCAGGGCATCCGCGGGCACGTCCTTGATGAGCTCGAGGCTCAGCGCCTGGAGGGCCCGGATGACCGCTCCGGTCCGGTCCCGGTCCTGGGCGGGCGTCCAGGCCTTCCGCGCCTGGGCCAGGGACATGATGAGGCTCTGCTGGGAGTCCGGACGGTCCCGGGCCTGGATCCGCACGTCGGGCCCCTGGGATCCGTGGGTCACATGGATCCGCACCGAACCCATGCGGATGTCGTCGCCGCCCTGCAGCGCGCGCGGGGCCTGGATCTGCTCATCGTTGACGAAGGTGCCGTTCCGGGAGCCGAGATCCTCCAGGCGGGCGGTCCCATCCTGGAGCACGATGCGGGCATGCCTGCGGCTGAGGCCGCCGTCGAGGAAGACCACCTCGTTCTCGTGCGAACGCCCGAAGTGCCAGGCCCGGCCCTCCTCGCCCCGGAGGAGCAGAGGCGGACGGCCTGGGAGGAGGAGCGTCAGGGGGGTCATGGCGGCTGGCAGGATTGTGTGCCATTTCGCCGGCCACCGCCATCGGACATTTGGTTCCGGATGACGTTTTTTCCCGACCCGCCTCTAGGCCCGGCGGGAGGCGGCTAGACCTGAACGGGGGCCACGCTGTACTTCCCCTTCGCATCGCGGCTGACGGTGCCGGCGGGGAAGTCGGGATCGTGCTCGAAGACGCAGACGGTGCCGGAGCCGGTCACTTCATCCAGCAGCTTCTGGCGCTCGTTCACGCAGGTGACCACGTCCAGGTCGTAACCCATGACCCAGGCCGGCTGGATGTGGCGGGCGGTGGGAATGAGGTCCGCCAGGTAGACCAGGCGCCTGCCACCGCCTTCGACGACCACGTTCTGCAGGCCCTCGATGTGGCCCGGCGCGGGGCGCACGGAGATGCCCGGCAGGAGCTCGGTGCTGCCGTCCACGGTGTCGAGGAGACCCGCGGCCTCCAGCGGCTCCCAGTTCTGGGGCAGGTAGCTGGCCTTCACGCGCAGGTGGGGATGCTTCGCGTCCGCGAGATCCTTGGCCTGCACCACGTAGCGGGCGTTGGGGAAGCTGGGCACCGGCTGGCCATCAGCGCCGAAGCGCGTGCTGCCGCCCGCGTGGTCGAAGTGCAGGTGGGTGAGGATGCAGAGGGTGATGTCCCCGGGCTTCACGCCATGGCGGGCGAGGTTGGCATCCAGCACGCCCCGGCCCTCGAACTTGAAGCGGGCCATGAAGTCGTCGCTCTCCTTGTCGCCGTTGCCGTTGTCCACGAGGATGACGTGCTTCTTCCCGTCCACCTCGCCGCGGATCAGCAGGCAGTTGGTGGCCATGAGGATCTGGTTCTCCTCGTCGGCCGGATAGAGCTTGTTCCACACCACCTTGGGCACCGTGCCGAACATGGCGCCGCCATCCAGCCGGAAGGTGCCGCCGCTGACGATCTGGACATCCCAGGGACCGAACTGCATGAACGCTCCTCTTTGAAAAACACTCGCAGAGGATCGCGGAGATGGCGGAGGATGCGGAGAAGGAAACGGTTCTTGCTTCTTCTCTGCGTCCTCTGTTCCCTCTGCGACCCTCCGCGAGCGCTGTCTGCTTTTCGAAAAGATCAGAAGGCCAACACCTTGCGGGCCGCCGCCAGGACCTTGTCGGCGTTGGGGAGGGTGGCGCGCTCGAGGACGCGGTTGAAGCCCACGGGCGTGAACTCGGAGCCCACGCGCTCCACGGGGGCATCCAGCCAGACGAAGCACTCGGAGGCGCAGATGGCCGCCAGCTCACCGCCGAAGCCGCCGAAGACCTTGTCCTCATGGGCGATGAGCACGCGGTGGGTCTTCTTCACGGACTTGATGATGGCGGGCGTGTCCAGGGGGCTGAGACTGCGGAGGTCGATGACCTCGGCGGACTTGCCTTCCTTCTCCAGCTTGGCGGCGGCCTCCAGGGCGAAGTGGACCGGCGTGCCGTAGGCGAGGATGGTGAGGTCGGTGCCCTCGCGGCGGACGCGGGCCTTGCCGAAGGGCACGGCGAAGTCCGGCGCCACCACGGCGTGGGCCATCTTGGCGTTGTAGAGGAACTTCGGCTCGAGGTAGAGTGTCGTCCCGCGGCTGCGGAGGGCCGTGCGCAGCAGGCCCGCGGCGTCATCGGCGAAGGCGGGCACCACCACGCGGATGCCGGGCAGGGTGGTGAGCCAGCCTTCGACGTTCTGCGAGTGGTAGAGGCCGCCACCGATGTAGCCGCCGGAGGCCAGGCGGATGGTGATGTTGGGGGAGAACTGGCCGTTGCTGCGCCAGTAGTCGTGGCTGCACTCCACGATCTGCTCGGCGGCGGGCCAGATGTAGTCGGCGAACTCGGCGCCCTCCACCACCACGCGGATCTTGTCGTCCAGGCGGGAGAAGCCGTTGGCGGTGCCGACGATGAAGTCCTCGGCGATGGGGGCGTTGAACACGCGCTTCTCGCCGAACTCCTGCTGCAGGCCCTTGGAGACGTTGAAGATGCCGCCCTTCTCCTTGTTGGCCATGTCCTGGCCCCAGATGAAGGTGTCGGGGTTGAGGCGGAACTCCTCCTTCAGGGTCTGGTTGAGGGCCGTGATCACACTGATGGGCGTGCCCTCGGCGTGGTGGGTGCCGTCCGGGTACTGGGCCGAGACCCAGCCCTCGGGGATGACGAAGTCGTAGATGGTGGCGGGATCGGGGTTCGGCGCGGCCATGGCCTGGTCGTGGGCGGCCAGGTAGCGGGCCTGGTTCTCGGTCTCGATGGCCTTGAGCTCGTCCTCGCTGAGGCCGTGCGCCAGGCAGTAGGCGCGGAAGCGGGGCAGGGGATCCTTGGCCTTGGCGTCGGCCCGCTCGGCGTCGTCCCGGTAGAGCTCGTGGCGGTCCGAGTTGGAGTGGCTGCCGATGCGCACGCACATGGCGTAGACCATGGCGGGCCCCTTCCCCGTGCGGATGTGGGCGATGGCCTCGGCCATGGCGCGCATGGAGTCCAGGAGGTCCAGCCCGTCGCACTTGATGATCTTCAGGTTGGAGAAGCCGCTGAAGTTGTCGCAGATGTAGTCGTTCGCGCTCTGGTCGTGCTTGGGCACGGAGATGCCGTAGCCGTTGTCCTGGACGACGAAGACCACGGGCAGCTGCTCGCGGTCGGCACCGTTGATGCTCTCCGAGCAGTAGCCTTCGGACAGCGAGGACTCGCCCTGGCTGCAGAACACGATGCTGTCGCGGCCGTAGTACTTGACGGCACGGGCCAGGCCCACGGCGTGCTGGGTGTGGTTGCCCGTGAGGCTGGACACGTTCTGGATGCCGATGGACGGCTTCGCGAAGTGGTTGCTCATGTGGCGGCCGCCGCTGGCGACGTCCGTGGCCTTGGAGATGCCGTTGAGGATGATCTCCTCGGGCGTGAGGCCCGCGGCGAGGCAGGTCATCATGTCGCGGTAGTACGGGAACAGGAAATCCTGCCCGGCCCGGAAGGCCAGGCCCGCGGCCAGCTGGATGCCGTCGTGGCCGGCGCAGGGCGCGTGGTACGACCAGCCGATGGCCTGCTTGAGATAGTTGGGCGCCTTGTCGTCCAGCAGGCGTCCGAGGTGCATCAGTTCATACCAGTGGCAGAGGTCCTCGCGGTTGGGGGCTGCCGGAGCCTCCAGCGCGTTCAGGGCCGCTTTCACCAGGGTCGGAGTTTCCAACATCCACCTCCACGAGGCCGGGTTCCACCGGCTGTACCAGAGCCTTTCATCTTCCCATGGACCCGCCCCACGGGCCAGCGCGCAGGCGGCGGCTCATCCCCGCCGGCTGTTCCAGATCAGCGCCGCGCCCTGGCGATTGGCTTCAGTAAAGGCTTTGGCGGCGCGCGTCAAAGCCGACTTCAAGGTCATGTCGTCTTCCCCCGGGAACCACAGCGTGGCGCCGGTGGGATGCTCCCCAAGGGTTCCGCGAAGCCGCGTGATCAGGACCTCCGCGCCCTCCTCGCTGGTGTGGGGCATGATCAGCAGGTACTGGTCCGCCGACAGCTCGATGAGCAGATCCTCGCCCCGCAGGCGGGACGCGGCGGCGGCAAGGCGGCCCCGGGTGCCCGTGACCAGGGGCTGGGACCAGAGGGCCAGGGCGATGGGCTCCTTGCGGCGGCGGGCCATGAACAGCGAGGCGCGCAGCCAGATGTCGAGGTAGCGGCGGTTGGGCAGGCCCGAGCGGGCGCTCTGGAGGGCGCTGTCCTCCACGATGGCACCGCTGAGCTCCAGGGCATCCAGTGCGCCATGCAGCTCCTGCTTCATGCTCTCCGATTCCAGGGTGCGGGCCATGAGGTGGCCCATGGCGCGGATCAGCTCCGTCTCGCTGCGGTCGAAGGCCTTGGGGGCGCGGTGCTGCACGCACAGGGTCCCGATCACGTTCTCGCCTTCCTTCAGGGCCACGCCGGAGTAGGCCCGGATGCCGAGCTGCAGGTGCCCCGCGCTCTTCCGCCACCGTGGTTCCAGGGCCGCGTCGCGGATGGTGAGGGGGCGGTCCGGATGGGCCATGACCCAGGGGCAGAACCCCTTCTCCGGCGCGGCGAACACGTCGTCCATGCTCGCGTCGTCCGCCACGGCCCACCAGAAGACCTCATAGCCCAGCCCCGTGACCCGGGTGAGCAGGGCGCGATCCACGCTGAGCCGATCCACCAGCAGAGCCAGGCCGTGTTCGAAGAGGCGGGCCGGATCCGTCCGGCTGGCATTGAGCAGATCCGCCAGCGCGGCGAGGTGGTTCCCCTTGGCGCTGCGACGCTTGACCGCCTTTCCAGGGCTCACTCGTGTCTCCAGAAGGTATCCCTAGGGTGCCGGGCTTTTCCCATAGCGCAAGGGGTGGGCTCGAATGGATCTACCAGCTCACCACACGGAGGCTGGGACTGATCTCCACTCGGCACGGCCTGCGGCCGTGACCGAGGTGCCGTGTAGGGGGTGGGGCCAGTCCTCCCACGGGCATTTCACCAGCTCACAACGCGAATGCTGGGACTCACTTCCTCCTGGAGCAGCCCCTCGATGTAGCGCAGGGTGCCGCTGGTGGAGGAGGGGCAGGAGCCGCAGGCGCCGTGGTAGCTGATCTGGAGGGTCTGGCCGTCGAAGGAGATCACCTCCAGGCCGCCGCCATCCCCGGCCAGGCCGGGCCGGATGCGGGAGTCCAGCAGCTGGTTGATGCGCTCCAGCGTGGCGTCCGCGTCGCCACCGGGCGTCAGCCCCGCCGCGTCGCCCGTGTCGTTCTCCGGGAGCTTCAGGTCCTCGATGGATTCGCAGATGGGATCGATGAGGTCGGTCCACTCGGCCGACGGCTCCTTGTTCACCGTGACGAAGCGGTCCATGTAGAACACGGAGGTCACCTTGCCCAGGGCGAAGAGGGCCGAGCCCAGCGGATCGCCCACGGCCGCGCCGAAATCCTTGAAGGACCGCGAGCCGGCCTTGAGGATGGCCGGATGCACCAGGAACTTCAGAGCGTCGGGATTGGGGGTGGGCTCGATGTTGATGACCTTGGGCATGGCAGACTCCCAATAAAGTTTACCAAATTCGTCAGGATTTTCGAGCCGTATCCTTTTGGGCATGATCCGACCCAAGGCTCTCCTGAGCTGGTCCAGCGGCAAGGACGCCGCCTGGACCCTGCACACCCTCCGTCAGGCGGCCGAGGTGGAGGTGGTGGGCCTGCTCACCACCACGAACGCCGCCTTCGACCGGGTGGCCATGCACGGGGTGCGGGCCGCCCTGCTGGAGGCCCAGGCCGAGGCCGCGGGCCTGCCCCTCTGGAAGGTGCCGCTGCCCTGGCCCTGCCCCAACGAGGCCTATGAGGCCCTCATGGCCCAGGCCTGCGCCCGGGCCGTGGCCGAGGGGATCGAGGTCATGGCCTTCGGCGACCTGTTCCTGGAGGATGTGCGGGACTACCGCATCCAGAAGCTGGCGGGCACGGGCCTGGCCCCCCTTTTCCCCATCTGGAACCCCGACACGGCCGCCCTGGCCCAGGCCATGGTGGCCGCGGGCCTGAAGGCCACCCTGACCTGCGTGGATCCCCGGGCCCTGGAGGCCTCCTTCGCCGGCCGGGCCTTCGACGCCCAGCTGCTGGCGGACCTGCCGGCCTCGGTGGATCCCTGCGGGGAGCGGGGCGAGTTCCACACCTTCGTCTGGGACGGGCCCATGTTCCACCATCCCGTGCCAGTCCGGCGCGGCGAAGTCGTGGAACGGGACGGGTTCGTGTTCGCGGACCTGGTGCCCGCATGACGCCCCAGGCCACGGGCGCCAGCCTGATGGATCCCGGCAGGCCGCTCATCCTCGTGACTGGCGCCACGGGCTACATCGGGGGACGCCTGGTGCCCCGCCTGCTCGCTGCGGGCCACCGCGTCCGCTGCATGGCCCGCAACCCCGACCGCCTGGCCGGGCGCAGCTGGCCCGGGGCGGAGGCGGTGAAGGGGGACGTGAGCGATCCGGCCTCCCTGGCGGTGGCCCTGGAGGGCGTGTCGCAGGCCTACTACCTGGTCCATGCCATGAGCGAGGACCGGCCGGATTTCCGCGACCGTGACCTGGGCCACGCCCTGGTCTTCGCGGCGGCCTGCGCCAAGGCCGGTGTGCAGCGGATCATCTACCTGGGCGGCCTGGGGGATCCCGCGCGGCAGCGCAGCGAGCACCTGGCCAGCCGGCAGGAGGTGGGCGCGGCCCTGGGGTCCACCGGCGTGCCGGTGCTGGAGTTCCGGGCGGCCGTCATCGTGGGCAGCGGCAGCGCCAGCTTCGAGATGCTCCGCCACCTCACGGAGCGCCTGCCCATCATGATCACCCCGCGCTGGGTGAACACGCGCTGCCAGCCCATCGGCGTGCGCAACGTGCTGGGCTACCTCACCGAGGCGCTGGAACATCCCGAGGTCTCGGGCATCTTCGAGATCGGCGGCCGGGACATCCTGGACTACCGGCGGATGATGCTGGGCTACGCCGAGGCCCGGGGCCTGCGCCGCCTCATCATCCCCATGCGCGTGCCGCTGCCGATCCTGTCGGCGCTGTGGGTGGACCTGGTCACGCCGATCCCGCTGGAGCTCGTGAAGCCCCTGATCGAAGGGATGACCACCGAGGTGGTGGTCCGCGATCCCCGGGCCCTGGAGGTCTTCCGGGTGCGGCCCATGGCCTACAAGGAGGCCCTGGCCCTGGCCCTCGAACGCCTGGACGAGGATGCCGTGGAGACCACCTGGGCCACGAGCCTCTCCCGCGAGCAGGAGGAGCAGGTCCTGGGTTCCCACGAGGGCATGTTCCTGGAGCGCCACCACCGGCACGTCAAGGCGCCGCCCCACGTGGTGTTCGACACATTCTGCGCCCTGGGCGGGGAGAACGGCTGGCCCGCCGGCAACTGGCTGTGGCAGATCCGGGGCCTCCTGGACCGGGCCTTCCGGGGCATGGGCATGCGGCGGGGCCGCCGCCACCCGAGGCAGCTGCGCGTGGGCGACCCCGTGGACTTCTGGCGGGTGGAGGCCCTGGAGGAGGACCGCCTCCTCCGGCTCCGGTCCGAGATGAAGCTGGACGGCCATGCCTGGCTCCAGTTCACGGTGCGGCCCGAAGGGGCGGGCTCGCGGCTGGAACAGCTGGCCTTCTTCGAGCCCCACGGCGTTCTCGGGCTCATCTACTGGTATTCGATGCTCCCCTTCCACCTCTTTGTGTTCCCGGGCATGATCCGGGCGCTCAAGCGACGGGCCGAAGCCGCCGTGACAGAATCGAGGCCGGGAGCCTGACATGTACGATGCGCAACGCGATGCCTGCCTGGCTGCGGCCCAGGCTGGGGGGAAGGTGCTCCTCGGGTACTTCCGGAAGCTCGACCCGGCCGCCATCACCGAGAAGACCAAGAACGACTTCGTGAGCGACGCCGATCGCGCTGCCGAAGCGGCCATCCGCGCTGAGCTGGATTTCCGCTTCCCCCAGTACGGCTTCGTGGGCGAGGAGGGCGGAGCCTCGGGAGACACCGAGCGCCGCTGGATTGTCGATCCGCTGGACGGCACGCTCAACTTCGTCCAGGGCTTCCCCCACTGGTGCGTGTCCGTGGCCCTGTGGGACGCGGACGGTCCCGTGGTGGGCTGCGTGCTGGATCCCCTGCGGGAGGACTGCTTCCTGGCGGTGCGGGGGATGGGCGCCACCTGGAACGGCCAGCCCATGCGCGTCTCCCGGCAGGCGGGGCTGGACGGGGCCTTCCTGGCCACGGGCTTCGCCTTCCAGCTGGGCGAGCGCTGGCCGGCCTTCAACGCCGCCCTCGGCCGCGTCTTCCCCCGCGCCAAGGGCATCCGCCGCGCCGGCAGCGCCGCCCTGGACCTGGCCCATGTCGCCTGCGGCATCTTCGACGGCTATTTCGAGCTGGGCCTCAAGCCCTGGGACATCGCCGCAGGCGCCCTGCTGGTGCAGGAGGCCGGCGGCATCATCACCGACTGGGAAGGCGGGCAGGAGTGGTTCGAGAGCGGGAGCCTGGTGGTGGGGAATCCCGGAGTGCAGCAAGCGTTGCGGGCCTGTTTGCACCCGTCCTAGTCAACCGGCTTGATCAGGTCCTCGAAAGGCGGATACCCGCGGAACTTGCGGAAGGCCTCGTCGTGAGTCAGGACGTAGGTGAGGTTCTGGCCATCCAGAATGACCTGGCGCAGGCATTCGACCATCCTCTCCTTCTCCCCGAGCGCGGCCAGGACACAGGCGCATTCAAACGGATGACCGGGTATCGCGCCTGGCCGCGACGGAAGGGCAGCCAGCTGCACTTCCACCGCCCGGGCCTCGGCGGTCTCGCCCAGTTCCGCCAGGAGGATCCCCCGATCGGAGAGCGGATCCGGATTGCCGGGGTCGCTTGCCAGCCGGGCGTCCGCCAGGGCCAGCGCCTCCCTCCGCCGCCCGAGCATGCGGAGCATGTGGGTGGTGTGGAACCACAGCCGCGGGTCCGATGAAGGCGGATGGCGATCCAGGAACCGCGCCGCCCAGCGCCGGCCCTCATCCTCCCGGCCGTGGGCATGGAACTCCACGGCGGCCGCGGCCTCCAGGGCCCGGGGTGGGCCAGCTAGCCCGCGGCTCGGCTTGACGAGGTCGCCGGCCAGCACCGCCTGCTCCACCTCTGCCACCCGGCCCATGGCTGCGAGCGCCCCAATTTCTCGTACGCGGAAGACGATGTTGTCCGGCACCACCGCCATGCCTTTGCGAGCCAGTTGTAGCTCCTCCTCGTACTCTCCCCGCTGGTGCAGGATCCTCCCCATGGGGAGGGCGATCCATCCCGCGAACCAGCCCTCCCAGTTCAGCGAGGAATCCAGGATCGGCCGGAATTCCCGGAGCGCGCTGCCATCCCGGTGCATACGCAGGTACAGGTTCCCCAGGTCGTAGTGGAGCGCATCGAAATCGCCACAGGTCGCACGGACATCCAACAGGGCCTTGACGCCCTCCGCGGGCCGGTTCTCGGTTTTCGCCCGGAAGTAGCGCAGGTAGCCGCGCTCCGCGAACGTGTAGGCGGAGCTGCGGGGCTCGATCGCGTCGAGCAGGGCCCTCGCCTCCTCAGCGCGCTTGGGCGTGGCGAGGTAGGCGAGGAGCACCTGGATGGCGTCGAATCCGTCTGGGTCGCTTTCCAGAAGCTTGCGCAATCCAGCGATTGTACCTTCGGGATCGGCATTGAACTGCTCGTAGTACTTCTTCGACTGCAGCCAGGTGTCCAGGCGGGGCGCCCGCCAGGTGCCGAGCCTCGTGCCGCCGTTGTCGCAGAGGGACACGGCCAGCGCCCCGGCCAGGTACTGCCGGAGCTCCTTCAGCGCGGCAGTGGGGTCCTCCGCCGGTGCCTGCCATGGCCCGAGGGAATAGATGGTCGTGCCTGTCCACGGATCCTCGAGCCGGGCCTGGAACACCAGGTCCCGGCCGCGCCGTGCGTAGCTGCCGGTCGCGACCAGCCGCGCGTGCGTGGTCTCCGCCAGGCGTTGCAGGTCGCGTCCCCCAGGGTTCACGGCCAGCTTCAGGCTCCCCACCTTCTCCAGGTCCTGGCGGACCAGGTCTGCAGCCTGCTGGCCCAGCTCGTCCAGGGAGGGGTCCCCCGTCCGGTTCTCCAGGGGCAGGACCAGCGCGAGGTGGTCGTCCCACCTGGGCGCAGCCGGCTCCCAGGGGTGCCACCACAGAAGAAGGCCGAGAGCTGCGGCCAGGGCCACTCCGGCGGCGGGCAGCAGCCTTCTGCGGGGCAGCCGCAGGCGGGCCCGCAGCCTGGACGGGGGCCGGGGGACCGGCGTGCCCTCCTCGGTCGTCAGAGCCGCCAGTGCCGCCTCGAGCTCGCCGTCGCTCCCGTAGCGCTTGGCTGGATCCTTCGCCAGGCAGCGGTGGACGATCGCGGTGAGACCCGCCGGGATGCCGGTCGCCAGGTGTTCCAGCGGCACCGGCTCATCCCGTACGATCGCCGCCAGCGTCTCCGCAATCGAATCGCCGGAGAAGGGGCGGCTCCCGGCAAGCATCTCGTAGAGCACCACGCCGAGGCTGAACTGATCGGACGCGAACCCCACGGTCTTCCCGGTCGCCTGCTCGGGGCTCATGTAGAACGAGGTTCCCACCACCATCCCGGTGCTGGTAGCGAGGGTCATCACCGACGTGGGTTCCTCCCCCGCGCAGCTGCGCTTGGCCAAGCCGAAATCCAGGATCTTCACCACATCGCGCTGGGTGAGGAAGAGGTTCTCGGGCTTGAGGTCCCGGTGGATGATGCCTCGCTCGTGCGCCGCCGCCAGCCCTGCGGCGATTTGCCGCCCCAGTTCCGCGATGCGCGCCACTGTCAGCGGGCCCTGGTTCATCAGCTCGCGCAGGGTCAACCCCTGGAGCAGCTCCATGACCAGGAAGGGCGAGCCCTCGTGGGTACCGAGCTCATAGACTGTGAGGATATTCGGGTGGTTCAGCGCACTCGCCGCCCGGGCCTCCCGCTCGAAGCGGTGCAACCGCTCTGCGTTCTCGGCGAAGGCCGCCGGGAGGACCTTGATGGCCACTTCTCGCCCGAGCTTCGGGTCATGGGCGCGGTACACCTCGCCCATCCCGCCCTTGCCCAGCAGCGCGAGCACGCGGTACGGACCGAGGGAGGTGCCGATGGGAAGATTTTGAGCAGGCATTGCCTTCGCCTCAGAAGGTCAGGGACAGGCCCCAGCTCAGGTTGCGGCCGGTGAGCCAGGCCCAGGGTTGGCGCCAGTTGGGGTTGCCTTCCGGGTAGGAATACTCCCCCCAGGCTTTGCTCTCGTCCACGCCGACAACCGTCCGCTGGTTGAACAAGTTGAACACGTTCAAGGAGGGCGTGACCTTGACCCGGCTGAAGCGCAGCTCATAACGCAGAATGAGGTCGCATACCACCTGGGTGGGCATGCGGCCGTGGTTGCCGTACCTGCCGTCGATGGGGTGTACCGCCCCGTTGTAGCCGCCGAAGTTGTTGGTGTCGTCCCAATCGGTACTGGGGATACCGCTCACCAGCCGAGTGAAGGTACCGACGGTGAAGGTGTGGCCAAAGAGCGGGAGGCTCTTGGTGGCGAGCAGCTTCAGGCTGTGGGTGTGGTCGAGGGGCAGGAGGCCCACGCCCACATAGGGCCAATAGTCGTAGGTGACTGACAGGTTGGCACTGGCCTGGAACTGCACGGCCAAGCCTTCGTAGGAGCCCTCGAAGCGGCTGCGGGTGTAGCTGAGCTCGAGGCTGTAGTCGGGGCCGCGCTTGGCCAGGGTGAAGTCGATGGCCCGGTAGAGGTTGTAGGCGGTGGGGAAGACATCGTTCACCCACACATTGAGCGCGCCGGGATCACGGTGCAGGGCATTGTTCCGCCAGCGCACGGTGGCGCCGGACTTGGGATTCCAGAGGATAGAGAACCCTTTACCGTCGATGGGTTTGCCGTCGCGGTCGGTGGGGACCGAATCCTCGATGACATGGGTCAGCTTGCGCCAGCGGAGGTGGACGCCGGTCAGCCATCCGCTGGCGAACTGGTGGTCGTAGCCGAAGGTGTACTCGTCCCGTTGCGGAAGCTGGATGCCCTCGGCGATGGGCGGACGCGTACCCCAGAATGCGCCGATGTCGAAGGTCGGACGCGGGTCGAACCCGGGGATGCCGTCCGGAGGACCTGTAATGGCCCAGGCGCGGGTCGTGAGGTCGTAGCTGGCGCTGGCGGGGCTGTAGTTCTCCCAGAGGTTCACGCCGCCCCCCCCAGTGGACATCACTGGGTTCAGGGGGATCTGCTCGTAGTAGCGGCCGTAGCTTCCGCTCAGCTTGCTTCGGCCGTCGCCCTGCAGGTCCCAGGTGAAGCCGATGCGCGGCTGGGTGACATCCTTGGCCCGGGTGAACTTGAAGAAGGTGCTCCCCTGGTTGTCGCGCTGCTCTTGGCCCTCGTAGCGGAGCCCGTACATCAGGTGGAAACCCGGCCGGATCTCCCAGGTGTCCTGGAGGTAGAGGGCGGAGTAGTCGCCGGTGGCCCGCGAATCCCCGGAGGAGAAGATCCGCCGCAGACCCCGGAATTGGTACTGATTGGGTCCGGAGTTGAATTGATAGATGTTGACGGCATAACCGCCCGTGGTCTGTCCCTGGCTGATCCACTCCGGCATGACTCGGCTCACTCCGGCTTTGATGGCGTGGCCGTCCAGCAGCCAGGTGAAATCGGCGCGCACCTGACGAGTGGTGATTGCGTTATTCAGGTTGTACGGCCCAAATCCACCGTACTGGAAACCGCTTCCGGGAAGGGTGGACGGGGGCAGTGGCTGGGAGCCCCAGGGCCCCAAGGGGCTGTAGTACATCAGGTCGTTTACCCGCACCTCGGTGCCATCCGTCGGCCTTCGCTTCAGGTCGAACTGGGAACGTCCAGCCTTCACCGCCAGCACCATCGAGGGGCTGATGCTCCAGTCCCAGTTGAGGTTCACGTTTCGGGTGCGGTCATGGATCGACCGGCCGAGCTGGGCGGTGCCGTTCGGTGAGGGATAGCGGTGGTCCTGGCTCTGATCGCGGTTGCGGTCCTGGAGCACGAGGATCAGTTGATGGTCCAGGTGCGGGAACCAGTTCACCTTGCCGTACAGGTTGCGGGTGTCATCCTTCGGTGGGTCGGACCTGAAACCTTGGTTGTTGGGGGTCACGGAGGCCGGGTCGGGCTCCACCCGGTTGAAATAACCGCCGAGGAAGAAATACAGGCGGCCCTTGAGCAGGGGCCCGCCGACCGTGAAGGTGGAGTCCCAGGTCCGCTGCGGGTCGTTGGGCTTCAGCTGACCCTCGGCCGGGTTGTAGTTCGCGCGTGCCTGCAACTGCGGAATGGTCGAGGTGTATGCCAGGGAACCGGCGAAGGTGTTGGTGCCCTGCTTGGTGACCGCCACCACGATACCGCCGAGCGCCGAGTACTCCGGGGCGAAGCCGCCAGTTTGTACCTCCACCTGCTCGATCCAATCCTTCGGCACGACCGCGCCCTGGAAGCCGGTGCGGAAGTCGTTCGTCAGCAGTCCATCGAGCAGGTACTGGTTTTCCAGGGAAGACGCGCCGCTCACCGAGGGATTGCCATTCCAGTTGGTGGCGCCAGTGTTCGTGAAGCCCGAATCCTCCACCCCGGGCCCGAGCATGAGCATGTCGCTCAAGTCCCGGCCGGTGGGCAACCGCTCAAGGTCGGGGGCGGTAAAGCTGGAGCCCTGGGTGTTCGCGCTCAGGTCCACCTGCAGGGTCGCGGCTAAAACCTCAACCCGCGCCTGTCCCAACGGTGCCATCTTCACTTTCACAGGGTGGACATTGTTGGTGGTGACGGTGAGGGGCAGGGACAGCGTGGAGTGGCCCGCCAGCGTGATCTCCAGGATCCAGTCGCCGGGGTTGAGCAGGGGGAGATGGAATCCGCCCTTCTGGTCCGAGGTGGTCGTTCGCTGGATTTGCGATGAGGTCGCCCGAACCCTGGCGCCCGCCAGGGGTGTGCCTCTGGTGTCACACACCAGACCGGTGACAGCCCCAGTGGTGGACGTCTGCCCCCGCAGCGGCGGGCCGGCGATCAGCAGAAGAGGGATCAAGTAGCTGACGGACCGCGGGGACAACATGCTGCCTCCCTTGGTGCTTCGCGAGCCGGATCAGGAGGATGGGGTGGATTAAGCAGATAAATGGTTCAGCGATAGGTCGCCTTTTTCAAGGGAAAAGATGCCCTCGTCGTCAATGCGCCCACGCTGACCATCAGCCCTGCGGTTCAACCGTGCTGCTTAGGCTCTTTCATCAGGTACATCCGTCGGTCCGGATGAAGCACCGTGTGCGGCGGCTACGCCTCGCCCCTGGCCCGTCGGCTGTAGACGACGACGTAGAGACACAGGGCCACTAGGGCGGTGAGGCCGAGCCATTCGCCCAGGGCGCCTTCGGCCTGGTGGGTCGTGAGGATGGGGAAACCCTCGGTCCACTTGAGCTTCACGAAGCTGGCCACCACGCCCATGATGGCGCCGCCGGCCATGAGGCCGCTGGCGATGAGCACGCCGCGGTTCTCCCGGGCCTTGGCGTCGGCTTCGGAGGTGCCGGCCTTGGGCCGATTCACCCAGTGGGCCAGCAGGCCGCCCAGGAACAGGGGGGTGTTCAGCTCGATGGGGAGATACATGCCCAGGGCGAAGCCGAGGGCAGGCAGCTCCACCATGCGCAGCACGACGGAGAGCATGACGCCGAGGCCGAAGGCGTACCAGCGCAGGGGCATGGACACGGTGCCGAAGATGCCTTCGAGGATGGCCTTCATGGCACTGGCCTGGGGCGCAGGGATGGAGGTGCCCAGGGCCATGGTGCCGTCCAGGTTCACCTGCTTGGCCATGAGCCACATGGCGATGCCCGTGAAGAGCGCCGCCACGAAGGTGCCCACGAACTTCCAGCCGATCTGCCGGGCGGGCGTGGCGCCGATCCAGTGGCCGATCTTGAGGTCCGTGCTGAAGGCGCCGGAGGCTGCCAGGGCCGTGCAGACGATGCCGCCCACCATCATGGTGAGGAACATGCCGTAGCCGCCCGTGAAGTTCAGCTTGAGCATCAGCACGCCCGTGATGACAAGGGTCAGCATGGTCATGCCGCTGATGGGGTTGGTGCCGATGGTGGCGATGGCGCGGGCCGCCACAGGCGCGAAGAAGAAGGAGATGACCATCACCACGACGGTGGCGACCAGGGCGGGCACCAGGGCGTGCTGGATGCCCACGCCGAAGCTGAGGAAGGCCATGGTGCCGACGGTGCAGGTGACCAGGCCCACGGCGATCATGGAGCCAGGAAGGCTTCGTTCCGTGCGCACGGCCTTGGGGGATTCGGCAGCGGCATCGCGGTTCATCAGGGCCTTCATGTTGCTGATGATGCTGCGGATCATGTTGGGCATGGAGGCCAGCACGCCCATGACGCCAGCGCCGGCGATGGCCCCCACGCCCACGATGCGGATGTAGGAGAAGAAGACCTGCTCCGGCGTCATGTCGGCGATGAGCTTGGTGCCGGGGGCCACGATCAGGGGTACGTACTGGCCGATGGCGTGGAAGAGGGGTACCAGCACGAACATGCTGAAGAACGAGCCGGCGGCGATCACGGCGGAGTACTTCAGGCCGATGATGTAGCCGATGCCCAGCGTGGCGGCGCTGTTCAGGAAGTTGAAGGACATGAACCGGTCGCGGAGGGCCCGACCCACCCAGACATGCTCCAACCGCAGGTACTCGCCCATGCCGCGGAAGATCGAGGTGATGCCGTCATAGAGTGCGCCGATGCCGGCGGCGACAGCCAGCTCCTTGGCCTGGTTGCCGGCCTTCTCGCCCGTCACCAGGATCTCTGCGGTGGCGGTGGCTTCGGGCCAGGGGAAGATGCCGTGGTTCTCCACCATGAAGTGGTGGCGCAGGGGCACCAGGAATAGGATGCCGATGCAGCCGCCCAGGAAGCTCACCAGCACCACCTGCCAGAGCGTGGGCGTGGGCACGCCGCTGCCGGGTGTCTGGGCCAGGATGTAGAGGGCGGGGATGGTGAAGGCCGCGCCGCTTACCACGTGGCTGCTGTTGGCGCCGATGGACTGGACGATGACGTTTTCGAGGATCGTGTTCTTGCGGGGGAAGAAGCGGCTGAGGCCCACGGCGAGGATGGCGATGGGGATGGCGGCCTCGATGCCCTGGCCCAGCTTCAGGGCCAGGTAGGCGGCCGCCATGCTGAAGATGGCGCAGAAGATGAGACCCATGGTGATGGCCCGGGGCGTGGTTTCCGGTACGCCGTCCTGGGGCACCAGGGGAACGTAGGCTTCGCCGGGGTTCAGCGGCCGACGCGCATTCAAGGGCAGGCCCTTGATCTCCTGGGGTTCGGATCCTTGGGACATGGAGGTCTCCTGGAACTAGAGAAAACTGATCACCACCAAGGCACCAAGAAAGGCAGAAAAGAAATCTTTTTCAGTTCTTGGTGTCTTGGTGGTGAGACTTCAGGCGGGATAGGACTCGAGGACGGACTGGACCACGCGGCGCGACAGGCCGTGGTAGCCGGGGCTGGCGGCGGCGAAGATCTCGCGGGCCAGGGCGCGGGTGCGGGCGTGCTGGCCCAGGGCGCCGTAGAGGGGCCGCAGGTACTTCATGCGGCCCACGCGCATCAGCACCTCGCGGATGCGGGCGAAGGCCGGCTCGTAGTCCGCGGCGGCGGCCAGGGTGAGCCACTCCACCAGGATCTCGTGGTTGCCCCGGTCCATCAGCTGGAGGTGCGCGTCCAGCCACGCGCAGTCGGCCTGGCTGAGCTGGCGGGGCAGCTTCTGGAGGTAGACCTGCAGCTCCGCAGGCGTCCAGGCCGCGATCTGCTGGGGCGTGGGCCGTCCGCCCGCAGCCCAGCTTTCGGCCAGGGTCGTGAGGCCGTCCAGCTGGGCGCTGCGGAACTGGGGCGCGGTGGCCGGGATCCCGGGCTCGTCCAGGTAGGCCTTGGCGTTCACCGCCGCCAGGGCGCCGGGCAGCTGCTCGTCCACGAAGGCGCAGAACTGCTCGGTGGTGATGGAGGTGAAGCGGAAGGCGTCCATGTAGTCGCGGAGGAAGCGGTGGAAGCGGTCCTCGCCCACCTGCCGCTCCAGGGCGGCCACGAGGCGGGCGCCCTTCTCGTAGGGGATGCTGGAGAAGGCGTCGTCGGGGTCGATGCCCTCCAGGTGCAGGCGCAGGAGGGTGAGGTGGGGCTCGTTCTTGAAGCGCTCCAGGCTGTCCTCCAGGGCCTTCTGGCCCATGGCCCAGCCCAGGGCGGCCGCGTCGTCGCCATGGAGGGTGCGCAGGATCTTGCGCTCGGCCCACACGGTGAAGCCCTCGTTCAGCCAGAAGTGCTCCATGCTGGCGTTGGTGACGAGGTTGCCGGTCCAGCTGTGGGCCAGCTCGTGGGCCACCACGTCCACCAGGCTGCGGTCCCCCGCCAGCAGCGTGGGCGTGAGGAAGGTCATGCGGGGGTTCTCCATGCCGCCGTAGGGGAAGGAGGGCGGCAGCACCAGCATGTCGTAGCGGTCCCAGGGGTAGGGCCCGAAGAGGCCCTCCGCCTTGGCGATCATGCCCTCCACGCCCGCGAACTCCCAGGCGGCGGCGGCGACCGTTTCCGGCTCGGCCCAGACGCGGCTGCGAGGGCTCAGATCACGGGATTCCAGGCGTCCCACGGCCAGGGCCAGCAGGTAGCTGGGGATGGGCTGGGGCATGGTGAAGCGGAAGACGTGGCGGCCGTCCCCGGTGGCCTCGTCGCCATCGGGGCCCGCGGACATGACGGCCGTGAGGCCCTCGGGCACCGTGACCTCGGCCTGGTAGGAGACACGCGCGATGGGCGTGTCCTGGCAGGGCACCATGGTGCGGGCGTGGATCTGCTGGCACTGGCTGAAGAGGTAGGGCGCCACCTTGCCCTCGGTCTGCCCGGGATCCAGCCACTGGAGGGCCATGGCGTCCGGGGCGGTACGGTAGTGGATGACGACTTCCCTCGTGCCAGCCGGCGCGGTCACCCGGAGGCGGCTGCCGAGGATGGGATCCGCCCCGCCCAGCTCCCAGGGGATGGGACCCTGGCCCGGTACCTGCACGGCCTGGATCTCCAGGCCCTTGGTGTCCAGGTCGAGCGGGCCCGAAACCGGGTCGTCGAACTCCAGCACCACTTCCCCGTCGATGCGCTTGGCGGTGAAGTCCACGCCCAGCTTCAAACGGAGGCGCCGGGCCTTGGGCTGGGCAGCATCGTAGTAGGAATGCGGATCAGGGCGGTGCATAAAACCTCGGGGAACCCGCCATCATCCCACAGGGTCTGGAATAGCAGAGATCACAACTGGGAAGGCCCCGCAAGCGGGGCCTTCCATATGGGAACCGCGGGTTTCCAGCCCGGGACTACTCTTCGTCGGGAGCCAACCCATCCACCTTCTTCACCTTGATGACATCTCCGTGGTCCTTGACGATGCAGCGCAGCCAGTCCTCGGGGGCCTTGGGGTGGGTGACCTCGCCCTTCTCGTTGCGGACGTTGCCATCCAGGTACTTCCAGATGAGGGACTCGCCCAGCTTCTTCCAGCGGGCCATGAGCTGCTCGGTCTGCTGGCCGGCGTACCGGGTGAGGTAGTCTTTGGCGAGCCCGGGATCCTGCTTGTAGAGGTTCAGGGCCGTGTGGTCCACCTCGGCTTGGTCGGCCAGGAAGCGGCCCTCGAACTCGCGCTGCACCTTCTGGACGTCGACGATCATGTCGCTCCAGCGGGTGTAGGTGTAGTTGCTCACGAAATTGAAGGTCCAGAAGGCACTGTCCCAGCTGAAGGAATCGAAGTTGCCGGTGCCGATGGCGAAGGCTTTCGGCGGTTCCTTGATGCCGCAGGAGATGGGAACGTACACGGTGGTGTAGGTGTCATCCACGCCGAACCAGAGCACGCCGCCCACGGGAGCCGGCATCCAGCCGCGGGCCTGGCTCACGAAGGAGAAGCCGGTCTGCTGGGTGCTGATGGCGCGCTCGTGGACGTAGTCCTGGCCGTCGATCTTGAAGCCCATGGGCCGCCAGCGGTAGGGCAGCTTGTAGGGGCCGGCGCCCACATCCTTGGTCATGTCGAACTCGGTGCCCTCGTAGTGGTCGCGCATGAGCTGCATGACGTCTCGCACGTCCAGCTTCTGGTCGGGCTTGATGAAGAGGGGCATGGGCTTGGCGCCCTTCTCCGCCTTCACGTAGTCGATGGGGATGTTCAGGCTGGGGGCGGCGCGGCGGAACAGGCTCCAGACGCGGGCCTCGCAGGCGCGCAGGGCGCCGAAGGTGAGGGGCGCGTAGGTGTCGGCGAAGCTGAAGTCCTTGTCCGCGCCCTTGAACCAGCCCTTCTCCCGGGCGAAGGGGATGAGGTCCTTGCTGAAGAGCGCGGTCTTGGGGTCGTTCTGGGGGAACTGGCGGATGCGGGCCTGGTTGGCGTGGGCGCTGATGGTGCCGTCGGGGAGCTTGTAGGCCACCCATAGGGCGCCCTTCTGGCCCTTGCCCTTGCCGATCATCTCGAGGATCCACACCTCATCCGGATCGGCGATGGAGAAGCTCTCGCCCTCGGAGGCGTAGCCGTAGGTCTCGGCGACGCTGGTCATCACCTCGATGGCCTCGCGGGCGGTTCTGGCGCGCTCCAGCCCGATGTAGATGAGGCTGCCGTAGTCCACGATGCCGCTGGGCACGTGCAGCTCCTTCCGCCCGCCGAAGGTGGTCTCGGCGATGGTGAGCTGGTGCTCGTTCATGTTGCCCACGCGGGTGTAGGTCACCGGCGCTTCGGGGATGCTCCCGAGGCTCTTGCCCGTGTCGAAGGTGTAGCCGCTGTCCCACTCGCGGATCTCGCGCATCTCGCCGGGCAGATGGCGCCCGCCGCGCTTGAAGTAGAGCTCGCCGTAGAGCGTGTGGCTGTCAGCGGCGTAGGTGATCATGGTCGAGCCGTCCTTGCTCGCGCCCTTGGTGACGAGCAGGTTGGTGCAGGCCTCCAGGGCCGCGCCGGCGGCGAGGAGGGTGGCGAGCAGGACGATGGGGCGGAGACGCATGGAAAGTCCTCGAAACAGGTCCATCAGAATCGGAAGGTGGCGCCACAGGTCAGGAACGACCGGGTGGAACCGTAGCGGACATCACGATGCTCGTGGAAGGCCAGGTCGCTGTAGACATAGCGGGCCTCCACGGAGAAGGCCGGGTTGAACCGCCACCCCGCGCCGCCGCTGAGGGTGAGCCCCCACTTGGTGTCCGTGTGGCTGCCGCCGAAGAGCACGGGGTTCCGCATGGTCTCGTTCCACAGGGTGCCCCCCACGCCGAAGATGCCGAACAGGCCGTGGCGGGCGGGCTCCTCCACGTGGGGCATCCACTCGTAGGCCACGCTGTAGGCCTCCATGCGGCTGTCGGCCATCAGCGGAGACGTCACCCAGGTGGTGCCGCTCAGCGTGAGGAGCGTGCCCGCCACCACGGGGCGCTTGGCATCCATGCGCAGGTAGTCCATGCGGAAGCGCCCCAGGTGGCGGCTTTCGCGGTTGAAGTGGATCTGGAAGCCCACCTGGAACCCGGGGTTGAACACCGAGTCCAGGTTGTCCACCGGGGCCAGGTAGGACACGGCGATGCCGGTGCGTTCGCCGCCGGGATCGCTCTGGGCGCTGAGGGGCAGCGCCAGAGCGGACAGGAGGATCAGGGAGAGGGTGGATCGCGTCATGGCGTCACCAGATGGAAGGTCGTTCGTTGAGGGGCCGCTTCAGTGGGTCGCCGTCCTTGCAGTCGAACGCTTCATAGAATTCGGGAAGGTTGGCCAGGGGCCCGTTGACGCGGAACTTGGCGGGGCTGTGGGGGTCGGTGACGACACGGAGGCGCGTGGCCTCCTCCCGGGTGAGGGTCCGCCATGTCTCAGCGTAGCCCAGGAAGAACCGCTGCTCGGGGGTGAAACCTTCGATCCGGCCCACGGGGGCCTTGCCCTTCTGGCTCAGCTTCCAGGCGTCCCAGGCGATCTTGAGGCCGCCCAGGTCGGCGATGTTCTCGCCCAGGGTGAGCTTGCCGTTGAGCTTGAGGCCGGGCAGGGGCTCGAAGGCATCAAACTGGCTCACCACCAGGGCGGCGCGGACGTTGTAGGCCTTCTCGTCCTCGGGAGTCCACCAGCTCTTGAGGTTGCCGTCGGCGTCGTACTGGCGGCCCTCGTCATCGAAGCCGTGGGTCATCTCGTGGCCGATGGTGGCCCCGATGTTCCCGTAGTTCACGGCGTCATCGGCCGTTGCGTCGAAATAGGGCGGTTGGAGGATGCCCGCGGGGAACACGATCTCGTTCATGGTGGGGCTGTAGTAGGCGTTGTTGGTCTGGGGGGTCATCTCCCATTCGTTCCGGTCGATGGGTTTCCCCAGCTTCGCCAGGCGCCGCTGGAACTCGAACCGCCGCGTCTCCAGGAGGTTCAGGACGTAAGGCTGGCGCTTGATCCCGAGTTTCGCGTAGTCGCGCCAGGCGTCCGGGTAGCCGATCTTCACGCGCATGGCGGCGAGCTTCTGCCGGGCCTTGACCTTGGTGGGGGCGGTCATCCAGGCGAGGCCATCGATCCGGGCCCTCAGGGCCGTGCGGAGGTTCTCGACCATCTCCAGGACCTTGGCCTTGCTGGTGGCGGGGAAGGCCCGCTGGACGTAGAGCTTGCCGAGCGCCTCGCCGAGGCCGCGGTCCGCGGCGAACATCACCCGCTTCCAGCGGGGGTGCTGGGCCGTGGTGCCCTGGAGCTGCGTTCCGTAGAAGGCGAAGGCCTCCTGCTCGAAGGCCGCAGGCAGGCCCGGGGCGGCGTTGCGCAGCAGCGTCCAGCGGAGGTAGATGCGCCACTGGTCTGCTGGGATCTCCTGGACCATGCGGCCCAGCTCCGCCAGGAAGGCGGGCTGGCGGACCACGAAGCGGTCCGGGGCGGGGACCCCCAGGGCCTTGAGGTAGAGATCGGCGGGGAAGCCGGGCGCGGCGGCGCGGACCTGGGCCGGGGTCATCGCGTGGTAGATGGCATTGGGATCGCGCTGCTCCACGCGGGTCATGCTGGCCTTGGCGAGCCGCGTCTCCAGGGCCAGGATGCGGTCAGCCTCCCTGGGATCGGAACCGGCCAGCGCGAGCATCTTCCCCACGTGGGCCCGGTAGGTGGCGAGGAGTCCCTTCGACTTGGCGTCATCCTTCAGGTAGTAGTCCCGGTCCGGCAGACCGAGGCCGCCCTGGGCCAGCACCATGGTGTAGCGGCTGCTCTCCTTGTCGTCCTGCTCGACGCCGAAATAGAAGCCCGCGAAGGCGCCCCGGCGGTGGAGGTCCGCCAGCACCGCGGCCAGGGAGGCCGCATCCTTCACGCTGTCGATGCGGGCGAACAGCGGAGCCAGGGGCTTGAGCCCCGCCGCCTCGATGCCGGCCTCGTCCATGCCGCTGGCGTAGAAGTCCCCGACCTTCTGGGCTTCAGAGCCGGGAGCGGCCTTGGCGGCCGCCGCAGAGGCCATGATCTCCCGCAGGATCTGGTGGGTGCGGGTGTCGATCTCCTGGTCCACGCCGTAGCGCTCGTACTCGGCGGGGATGGCCGTGCGCCTGGCCCACCCGCCCACGGCGTACTGGAAGAAGTCCTGGCAGGGCTTCACGGTGGGGTCAATGTTCGCGGGATTGAACCCCTTGTAGGGCACCTGGGCGGAGAGCGGCGCCATCAGCGCCAGGGTGAGCAGTACGGAGCGGTTCTTCATGCCATTTCCTTATTTTCTATCTCCGGAATGCGCAGCATTCCGGAGCATGGATCACCAGATGGTCGGACGAACCTTGGCGTCGCGCTTCATGGGCTGGCCGTCGGCGCAGCCGAAGGCATCGTAGAATTCCGGCAGGTTGGAGAGGGGCCCGTTCACGCGCTCCCGGCCGGGGCTGTGGGGATCGGTCTTGAGCCGCAGCGAGAGAGCCGCCTCGCGGATGTGGTTGCGCCACACGGTGGCGGCGCCCAGGAAGAAGCGCTGGGGGCCGGTGAACCCGTCGATGGGGGCCGGGACCGGCTTGCCCTTGAGGCTGTTCTGGTAGGCGGCGAAGGCGATCTTCAGCCCGCCGATGTCGGCGATGTTCTCGCCCAAGGTGAGCTTGCCGTTCACATGCTCGCCCTTGATGGGCTCGTAGGCGTCGTACTGCTTCACCACCAGGTCCGTGCGGGACTGGTAGGCCTTCTTGTCCGCCTCGGACCACCAGTTCTTCAGGTTGCCCTCGGCGTCGAACTGGCTGCCGCTGTCGTCGAAGCCGTGGGTGATCTCGTGGCCGATCACGAAGCCCAGGGAGCCGTAGTTCACCGCGTCATCGGCCTTGGGATCGAAGAAGGGCGGCTGCAGGATGCCCGCGGGGAAGGTGATGTCGTTCATGGAGGGGTTGTACGAGGCGTTGACGGTGGGCGGGGTCCAGTTCCACTCCTTCCGGTCGAGGGGCTTGCCCAGCTTGGCCAGGTTCTCCTGGACGCGGAACGCGGCGGCCCGGCGGGTATTCCCGAAGTAGTCGTCGCGCTTGATGTCGAAGGCGTAGGACTTCCACTTGTCGGGATAGCCGATCTTCACGGCGATGGCATCGAGCTTCTTCATGGCTTGCTGCTTGGTTTCGGACCCCATCCAATCCAGCCCGGTGATCCGTTCCCGAAGGGCCACGCGGATGTTTTCGATCATCTCGAGCACGCGCTTCTTCGATTCAGGCGGGAAGGCCACCTTCACGTAGAGCTGGCCCAGGGCATCGCCCAGGGAGCGATCTGTGGCCGCCTCGATGCGCTTGGCCCGGGGCTCCTGCTCAGGCGTGCCGTTCAGCACCTTCCCCTGGAAGGCGAAGGATTCATCGCCGAAGGCCTTGGGCAGGAGGCTCGCGCAGCTGCTCACGGCGTGCCAGCGCAGGTAGGTGCGCCACTGGGGAGCGGGCACTTCGGAAGCCAGCTTGCCGAAGACCTGGAAGAAGGAGGGTTGGCTGACGTTGAGATCCGCCAGCTTCACGCCGCGGGCCTTGAGATAGCCCTTCCAGTCGAAGCCGGGCGCTTCCTCGACGAGCTGGTCCAGGGTGCGCTTGTTGTATCGCTTCTGGGGATTCCGCATCTCCACGCGACTCCACTGGGCCTGGGCCATGCGGGTCTCCAGATCCAGTACCACCTTCGCGCGAGCCCGGGCCAGCCCGGGCGCGTCGCCCGCCAGCTCCAGCATCTTGGCGATGTGGGTTTCGTACTTGGCGCGGATCTCCTTGCTGCGGGCGTCGTCCTTCAGGTAGTAGTCCCGGTCGGGCAGCCCGGTGCCGCCCTGCGAGAGGTTGCCCATGTAGCGGGTGGACTGCTTCATGTCCTGGCCCACGAAGAACCCGAAGCCGCCGGAGAGGCCCTGGTTGTGCAGCTTGGCCAGCAGGGCGGGGAGCTGCTTCGCGTCCTTCAGTCCATCGATGGTGGCGAACACGGGCTTGAGGGGCGACAGGCCGCGCTTTTCGATGGCGGCCTCGTTCATGCCGGAGGCGTAGAAGTCGCCCACCTTCTGCTGGACGCTGCCCTTGGCCCAGGTGGTCTTGGCGCTGGTTTCGTTCAGGATCTGCTGGAGGATGGCCCGATTCCGCTCGTTCAGCTCCTCGAAGGCGCCGTAGCGGGCCTTGTCCGCGGGGATGCCGTGGGTCTTCAGCCAGCCGCCGTTGGCGTACTGGTAGAAGTCCTCGCAGGGCTTCACGGTGGCGTCGAGGTTGGCCGGGTCCACGCCGGGCTTGGACTGGGCGGCCAGGGAGAAGGCCGCCAAGCCCAGGCAGAGGCAGAGTGAGGCGCGAAAGGGGGAAGCCATGAATAACCTCGTAAGATGATGCCAAAAGCCTATCAGGAAGGGATTCGACGGGATATGTGGATGACCTTCTGCACTTCCGCATGCACGACACCCTGGCCGTCGCGCAACTCCACGGGATAGGTGCGGTCCACTTTGGTCTGGTCCCGGAGGAGGCGGCGGATCTCGGCCACCTCGGCCTCATCCACCCGGAAGGTGGCGAAGAGGGTGCTGCGGCCCGGCTTGCGGAAGCGGATGGAGGCGGCCTTGTCCCATACCACGTACTCCGGCCCCAATAGGTGGATCAGCATGAGCATGTAGAAGGGGTCCACGCCGGCGTACAGGCTGCCGCCGAAGATGGTGCCCACGTAGTTCCGGGTGCGCCAGGAGAGGGGCAGGCGCACGCGGATCTCCGACCAGTCCGAGGCGATGAAGGCCACCCGGGCGCCCGTGCCCCGGAAGCAGGGCCAGACGTTGAATGCCCAGCGGAAGAGGCGGGTGCGGAGGGATTCGCGCAAGGCCGATGCCTAGAAGCGGACCGTGACCTTCTCGCCTTCCTTCATGTGGACGGTGTCGATGAAGCGGACCTGGCGCGCGCCGTAGGTGAGGATGAGGCTGGAGGTGCGGACGCCGTGCCCGAAGTGCAGCACGCCCTTCAGGAGGTTGCCGTGGGTCACGCCGCAGGCGGCGAACACGATCTGCTTGCCGGGGCAGAGGTCATCCGTGAAGTAGATGCGGTTGAAGTCCACGCCCATGGCCTCGGCCTTCTCGCGGCTGGCGGTATTGGTGTCCACCTTGAGGCGGCCCTGGATCTCGCCGTTGAGGCACTTCAGGGCGGCGGCGGAGAGGACGCCCTCGGGGGCCCCGCCGGTGCCCATGACGGCGTGGATGCCCGTGCCGCTGACGGCGGCGCTGATGGCGGCGCTGAGGTCGCCGTCGCCGATGAGCTGGATGCGGGCGCCGGCCTTGCGGATGTCGGCGATGAGCTGGGCGTGGCGGTCCCGGTCCAGGACGCTGACCGTGAGCTCGGACACCTGGCGGTCCAGGGATTTCGCGATGATCTCGAGATTCTCCTGCACAGGGGCGTCGAGGCTCACCTTGCCCTTGGCGGAGGGCCCCACGACGAGCTTCTCCATATAGAGATCCGGCGCGTGCAGCAGGCCGCCCTTTTCCGTGGCCGCCAGCACGGCGATGGCGTTGGGGGCGCCGGTGGCGCACAGGTTGGTGCCCTCGAGGGGATCCACGGCGATGTCCACGGCCGGATGGTCGCCATCCAGGTCAGCCCCCATGCCCACCTTCTCGCCGATGAACAGCATGGGCGCCTCGTCGCGCTCCCCCTCGCCGATGACGATGGTGCCATCCATGCGGACGGTCTCCATGGCGTGGCGCATGGCCTCCACCGCCAGCTTGTCGCTGTGCTTGCGGCGACCGTGGCCGGTGGAAGAGGAACAGGCGATGGCCGCCTGTTCGACCACGCGCAGGAATTCGAGGGACAGGGTCTGTTCCATGGGGGGACTCCCGGGGGCTGGTCGAAGCAGGGTCAGGCGAGCCGGTTCACGCTCTGGTGGATCCAGTCGAGGAAACCCTCGGAACCGGCCTCCACGGGAAACATAAGAATCTCGGGGACTTCGTAGGTGTGCAGGTCGGTGATCACTTCCGATACCTGCGGGAAGAGCTCCCGGGTGGTCTTGATGATGAGCATGACCTCTTCATCGAGGTGGGTCTCGCCCTTGAAGTAGTAGTAGCTCTTGATGCTGGGGACGATGTTCACGCAGGCGGCATAGGCCTGATCCACCAGGGCGGCGGCGATGGTCAGGGCTGTCTCCTCGCTGCCGCAGGTGGTCATGATGGTGCAGGCGTCGCTCATCGGGTGGACTCCCCGCCCGGCGGGCGGAACCGGTCATTGTAGCTTGGGAGCGGGGCTAAGGCGGATCACGAAAGGCCAGGTGGCCTGCCTGGGGCATTTGGGTGGTCTGACCGCAAGACGGCTCCAGGATTCCACTCGGAGGTTGGCCATTCTCCGTATCAGGCGCCGACCCACCAGGGCACCGGATTCGAACGCACCCGGCTTCGCCGTGTGCCGGTCTTTCTACGGCGCCACATCTAGTGGCGCCTTCGAAATCCCACTCGGAGGTTGGCCGCTTACCCTTCTGAGGTTCCGACCCACCCAGGCCCCGGATTCGAACTGCGTCTGGCTCTGCCAGCCGCCGGTCCCGCTTCGGCGTGCCATCAAGGCACGCCTCGGGCGGTCCCACTCGGAGGTTCGAATCCTCTCGCCTGCTCCCGACCAATAAGAAAGGGGCCCGCAGGCCCCTTTCTTATTGGTCGGGGCGAGAGGATTCGAACCTCCGACCTCTCGGTCCCGAACCGAGCGCTCTACCAGGCTGAGCCACGCCCCGACGAAGGTTTGACTGTACTGGAAACGGCCGGGGGCGTCCAGTCTGGGGCTATTCCTTCTCCAGGCCGAGGCGGACGCGCTCTTTGCGGCGGGCTTCGAGCAGGCGCAGGGCGCGGCGGAGGGGATCGGGATCCTGGGCCTGGGCGGGCGTTTCCGGCGGAGGGTCGCAGGGCACGATCTGGAGGCCTGTCAGGCTGAGATCCAGGGCCCGGTGGATGCGGTCGCGGATCTGGGGCCACACGGCGGTGGCGGCGTCGCGGAGGGGGCCGATGCGGGTCAGCTCCCAGCAGCCCATCACGAGCACGTTCCGCTCCACACGCAGAGGGCGGGTGCGGTCCGCCAGGGCGGGACCGACGACGAAGGACCAAGCCAGGCGGAGCCGGGCCAGGGCCTTCTGGTCCGGCTGGCGGGCGCCCAGGGGCACCAGGCGCGGGGCGTGGCGGCGATTGGACCTCACGGGTTCCAGCGGGGCGGAGGGAGGGGCGCGCAGGGGCGCTCCCCGTTGAGCAGGAGGGGCGTGGCCAGCGTGGGGATCATCTCGCCGGTCTCGGATTCGAACAGGGGCTGGAGCAGGTTGTGGAGTTCGCCGCCGTGGCGGAACAGCACCTCGTCCACGCTCCGCACCCGGCTGGCGGGGATGGCGTTGGCTTCGCAGAAGGCGAGGACTTCTTCGACCGTGCTGGCCTGGGTGCGGGCCTCGATGAGGGCGACCAGCTCCTCGCGGTCCTGCACGCGGCCCCGGTTCTTCCGCCACTCGGGGCGGGCCTCCAGGTCCAGGTTCAGCCACATGGCCAGCACCTCGAACTGGCGGTCGCTGCCCACGGCGATGGCCACGTCGCCGTCCGTGCAGCAGAAGGTCTGATAGGGGACGATCTGGGGATGGGCGTTGCCCCAGCGTCCGGGCCGCTGGCCGGTCATGAGGGCGCCGGCGGCGACGTTCACGAGGCCCGCCAGGGCGGCTTCCATGAGGGGCACCTCGATGTGCATGGCCTCGCCGGTGCGCTCCCGGTGGAGCAGGGCGGCCTGGATGCCGTTGGCGCAGTAGAGGCCCGCCAGCACGTCCACCAGGGCCACGCCCATCTTCATGGGGCGGCCGTCGGGTTCACCGGTGATGGCCATCCAGCCGCTTTCCGCCTGGATGATGAAGTCGTAGCCGGCCCGGCGGGAGGCGGTCACATCCGAGGCGAAGCCCCGCACGGAGGCCAGGATGAGCCTGGGGAATTTCGCGTGGAGCCGCTTCCAGCCCAGGCCCAGGCGGTCCGCGGAATCGGCGCGGAAGTTCTCCACCAGCACATCGGCGTCCTTCAGCAGCTCGAAGAGGTCGGCCCGTCCTTCTTCCGTGTGCAGGTCGATGGTGCGGCTCTGCTTGCCCCGGTTGGCGCAGCGGAAGTAGGCGCTTTCGCCGGATTCCGCGTCTTCGAAGGGGGGGCCCCAGCCCCGGGTGGGATCGCCCTCGGGAGGTTCCAGCTTCTGCACCTCGGCGCCGAAGTCCGCCAGCAGTTGGGTCGAGAAGGGGCCTGCGAGCACACAGGACAGATCCACGATCCTGAAGTGGGACAGGGGCTTGGGCATCGGGTTCTCCGACACCCAGCCTACTTCAAGTCCCGCGGGCCTTCCTCAGCCTGCGGCCACGGTCTGGCGGTAGGCCTCGGTGAGGGTGGCGGCGATCTCCTCGGGGCTGTGGGCCAGGAAATCCTGGCGCTGCATGAGGTGGACCAGCTGGCCGTCCTTGAAGATGGCGGCCTGGGGGCTGGTGGGCATGGCGCCCTCGAAGTACTCCCGGGCCTGGGCCGTGGCGTCCTTCTCCATGCCGGCGAAGACGGTCACCAGCTGGTCGAAGCGCAGGTTCTGGGAGCGCAGGGCCTCGGTGACACCGGGGCGGGCGCCCGCCGCGGCGCAGCCGCAGACGCTGTTCACCACCAGCAGGGTGGTGCCGGGGCGCTGGAGGGCCTCATCCACCTGGGCCGGGGTCAGGAGCTGCTGGAAGCCCTCCCGGACCAGTTCTTCACGCATCGGGGCGACCATGTATTCGGGGTAGTTCGACACGACTTCCTCCTCGGGGCTTAAAGTTTACCGATTAAGTAAAGATTGATCCAGGTCACAATTCAGGCCGATGAGGAGGAACCATGCGCATGGCCTTGCTGGGCGGAAGTCTCCGCCCGGAGTCCCTGAACACCCGCCTGCTGGGCCACCTGGAGACGGAGCTGGAGGCGAGGGGCCACGAGGTCTCCGCCTTCACGGGAGCGGCCCTGCGCCTGCCGCTCTACGAGGATGGCGTGGCGCCCTCGGCGGAGGCGCAGGCCCTCCATGCCGCCCTCCACGCGGCCCAGGGCCTGCTGATCGTGTCGCCGGAGTACAACGCCGGCATCCCGGGCCACCTGAAGAACGTGGTGGACTGGCTCAGCACCATGGGCCCCAGCCCCTGGCAGGGCCTGCCGGTGCTGCTGTGCGCCGCCAGCCCCGGCGCCTTCGGCGGGGCCCGCGGCCTGGTGGCCTGGCGGGCGACGCTGGCGAACATGGGCGCGCTGGCCTACCCCGGCGCGATCACGGTCCCGCACGCGGACCAGCAGCTCGACGCCCGGGGGGTGCCGACGGATCCCCGCACCGCCGCGGCGGTGCCGAAGACCCTGGACGGCTTTCTCGCCCTCGCAGCCCGGCTCCGTTCGTAGCCCCAGAGATATGCGATCCTGGACCGTCTTCCCGGAGCCGTCATGAAGGACTTCTTCAAGAGTTTCTTCGCTGCGCTGCTGGCCCTGATGGTGGCCGGCGGACTGGCGATCTTCCTGTTCTTCGGGCTGCTGGCGGCCATCGGATCCTCGGGGAAGCCCACGGTGCCGGGCAAGGCCGTCTTGGTCTTCGATCTGGACACCAGCCTGTCCGACGCGGACCGCGATCCCGAGCCCAGCGAGGCCCTTAGCGAGGCCCTGAGCGGCGGCGGGGCGCGCACCCAGTCCCTGCCCGCGGCCATCGATGCCCTGGATCGGGCCGCTTCGGACAGCC
The DNA here is from genome assembly GCF_030268045.1 of Geothrix edaphica. Classification (NCBI taxonomy): domain Bacteria; kingdom Pseudomonadati; phylum Acidobacteriota; class Holophagae; order Holophagales; family Holophagaceae; genus Geothrix; species Geothrix edaphica. The sequence goes on along the minus strand of NZ_BSDC01000003.1, from coordinate 115,383 downwards.
GCATCACGGCGCTGTTCCTCACGGGCAGCCTCCAGGGGGCGGGCCCCGCCCAGCTGCGCGAGCTGCGGGAGGCCATCCAGCGGTTCAAGGCCAAGAAGCCCGTGCTGGCCTACAACCTGGGCTGGGCCAAGCGGGACTACTACCTGGCCGCCGGCGCCACCACCGTGTTCATCAACCCCTTCGGCGAGATGGAGGTGAACGGCCTGGCCAGCGAGCCCATGTTCTTCGGCGAGGCCTTCAAGAAGTACGGCGTGGAGGTGCAGGTCACCCGCGTGGGCAAGTACAAGAGCGCGGTGGAGCCCTTCATTACCGACCGCATGAGTGACCCCAACCGCGAGCAGGTGCAGAAGCTGCTGGATGACATCTGGGGCGAGTGGAAGGAGACCGTCGCCAGGGACCGCAAGAAGGCCCCCGCGGACCTCCAGGTCATCGCCGACGAGAAGGGGCTCGTGGAGGCCGAGGAGGCGAAGAAGCTGGGCCTGGTGGACCGCATCGCACCCTATGACGAGGTGCTGGACGAGCTGAAGAAGCTGGCCGGGAAGCAACCCAAGGACAAGGACTTCCCCCAGATCACCCTGGCCACCTACGCCGGCATCGCCGGCGAGGCGAGGACCGGGAAGACCCGCATCGCCGTCGTCGTGGCCGAAGGCGAGATCGTGGATGGCGAGGGGAAGGCCAACCAGGTGGGCGGGGAGCGCCTCAGCCGCGAGCTGCGCCGCCTGCGCCTGGATGACCGCATCAAGGCGGTGGTGCTCCGCGTGAACAGCCCCGGCGGCAGCGCCGCGGCCTCGGAGCTCATCCAGCGCGAAGTCATCCTCACCAAGAAGGCGAAGCCCCTCGTGGTGTCCATGGGCCACCTGGCGGCCTCGGGCGGCTACTGGATCAGCACCTATGGCGACCGCATCTTCGCGGAACCCAGCACCATCACCGGTTCCATCGGCGTCTTCGGCCTGCTGCCCAACGTGAAGAAGCTGGCCAACGAGCACGGCATCACCTGGGACAGCGTGCAGACGGCCAAGCTGGCCAACCCCATGACCCTGGCCCGCCCCAAGAACGACCTGGAGCTGGCCCGCATCCAGGGCCTGGTGGATCGCATCTACGAGCAGTTCGTGGCCAAGGTCGCCGACAGCCGGAAGATGAAGAAGGAGGCGGTCCACGAGATCGCCCAGGGCCGCGTGTGGTCCGGTCACGAGGCCGTGAAGCTGGGGCTGGTGGACGAGATCGGGGGGCTCGAGGCGGCGGTGAAGCACGCGGCTTCGCGGATCAAGGCCGGGGATGACTACCAGGTCGTGGGGCCGGAGCGCGAGCCGGACGCCCTCAAGGAGCTCCTGAAGAACCTGGGTGGGAAGTCCCGCAAGTTGGCGAAGCCGGGTCCCGTGGACGGCCTCGTGGACGGCTTCCGGCACCAGCTGGACCTGCTGACCTCGCTGAACGATCCCCAGGGCGTCTACGCCCGGCTGCCCTTCGAACTCGAACTGAAGTGACCTGATCCGCCCCGCCGGGCACGATGCCTCGCAGTGCCAGGAGATACCCATGCTCGGAACCAGACCCATGGCCGAATGGATCCAGGCCTATGCGCAAAGCCACCAGCATCCCGTCAACCGGGCCTGCCATACCGTCGGGATCCCCCTGGTGGCCCTGTCGGTCCTCCTGCTGCTGGCGGCTCCACTGAGCCCGGGCTTCTGGAAGGTCGGCCTGCTCTTCTTCGGCGTGGGCTGGTGCTTCCAGTTCCTGGGGCATGCGGTGGAAGGGAAGCCGCCGGAATTTTTCAAGGACTGGCGATTCCTGCTGGTGGGCCTCCGCTGGTGGTTTGCCAAGGTGTTGAAGCGCGAGGTCTCCTCGGTCTGAGGGAGGGCCTTCCCTTCCAAGGGGGACCGGTTCCAGGGCTATGCTGAAAGGCCATGGATTCCTCCTCCTTCGTCTCGGCCATCATCCTGCTGGTGCTGGTGACGGATCCCCTGGGCAATATCCCGGTCTTCATCGGGCTGCTGCGCCAGGTGGATCCGGCCCGGCGCCAGCGGATCATCATCCGGGAGGTGCTGTTCGCCTTCGCCATCCTGCTGTTCTTCGCCCTCTTCGGCCAGACGGTGTTGCGCCTCATGCACCTGACGGACACCTCGCTGGGCATCGCCGGCGGCGTGATCCTCTTCCTCATCGCGCTGAAGATGGTGTTCCCCCACCCGGAGGGGCCCACGGACCTCCCGGTCCACGGGGAGCCCTTCCTCGTGCCGCTGGCGGTCCCCTTCATCGCCGGGCCCTCGGCCATCGCCACGGTGCTGCTGCTGGTGAGCCGGGAGCCTCAGCGGCTCTGGGAATGGCTGGGCGCCCTGTCCGTGGCCATGGCGGTCTCGGCGGTGGTGCTCGGCTTCGCGGAGAAGATCGCCGACTTCCTCGGCGAGAAGGTCACCCTGGCCTTCGAGCGGCTCATGGGCCTGGTGCTGACGGCCATCGCCATCGAGATGCTGCTGGCCGGCATCCAGAAGTTCGTGCTGCAGCTGCGGGTCGCCTAGCTGCGCCGCTTGAGGCTCAGCTCCAGCGTGAACTCCGCCACGGGCTCGAAGGTGCCGTCCGGCAGCTTCACCGAGGCCTGGATGCGCATGGGCTCGGTGATGCGCTCCTCCGATTCCAGGGTGCGGCGCACCTGGTCGCGGATGGCGGCGCCTTCCTCGCAGATGAAGTAGACATCGGATTCCGGGCGCTTCAGGAAGGTGGCCTGGAAGGCCTTGAAGACCAGGGAGACCGGCTTCCCGGAGCGCTTGATCTGGTCCATGGCCAGCAGCCCCCCGGCGCAGTCCGCACCGATGGCCAGGGCGCCGAAATACATGGAGCCCAGGTGGTTCCGGGTCCAGCGCCGGAGCGGAATCCGCACGACGCAGCGGGCTTCCGTCAGCTCGACCACGCTGGGGCGCACGGAGGCCAGGAGGGGGATCTTCAGCCACCCGAACAGGCGCATGCCGAAGGTCTGTTTCAGGCGTTCGAAGCGGGGGGACATGGCTCCGATTGTCAGCTTCCGACCTGGTTCACGTCCAGCAGACCTTCCGGGGGATCCAGGTCCAGGCGGCGGTTCGGCAGGTCCAGGGTCCACCAGGCCTTGATGTAGGGGATGTCGCGCTGGCCCGTGCGGCCGGGCCGCAGGTCGCGCATCACCACCATGTCGTAGCCGGCGGGGCCGGGATCCAGGCGCAGCACCTCGCCCACCTTGCGCCCGCCGATGAAGACCTCGCAGCCGATCCACTGGTGCCGGAAGGTCTCGCCCTCGGAGAGCGTGGCGGCCGCTTCGGGCATCCACAGCGCCCAGCCCTTCAGGGTCTCGGCGGCCGTGCGGTCGGGCACCTCGGCGAAGGCGAGGCAGGGCCGGTCCTGGTGCCAGCGGAAGCTCCGCAGCTTCACGGGCCGGGCCGGGGAAGCCGCTTCGCCATGCTCGAGGTCCATTTGAGGCGGAGCCAGGACCAGGCCCGCCATGCCCTCCAGCCGGTCCGGCTCGTCCATGACGGAATGGAAGAGGAACTCGCCCTTGAGTCCCTGGACCTTGGCCAGATGGCCTGCCAGCAGCATTTAGGGCCTGCCTTCAAAATGGATGCGAGCCGCGACGGGTCCAGCCGCGTGATCCAGGAAGAAAGCGCGCGCAGGGCGATGCGGGACATCGTTCAAGCGCGGTGACGCACCTGAGCGCGCGGCTGGGCCCGTCCCGGAGGGCAAGGGGCGGCGCCCGGCGCGATCCTGCGTCAAGCTCCTCGTCAATAGTGCCGCTATTGCCATCGTCGCTTTCCTTGTCTCGCTTGGGCCGCGCCCCATTCTGGAGCCAGGCCCTAAGCCTCCCGTTCGTCCTCGTCATCCAGCTCGAGGTTCACCGCCAGGCCGGCCTTCTCGCCGGCGACCTTGCAGAGGGTGCGGAGGGCCGAGATCATGCGCCCGTGCTTGCCGATGATGCGCCCGCGATCCCGGGGATTGGCGAAGACCAGCACGTCGCGCTTCTTCCCTTCGCCGCTGACCTCGACCCGGAGCGCCTCCGGGTGGTCCAGCAGGGGGGTCAGCACATCACGCAGGAAGGCTTCGGGATTCATGTGGTCGCTCCACGAACAAAGAAAGCCGGACCAGGGCCCGGCTTTCGGACGTCGGAAACCGGATTACAGGATCTGGTTCTTCTTGAACAGATCGAGCACGGTCTTGGAGGGCTGGGCGCCCTTCTGGAGCCAGGACTTCGCCTTCTCGGCGTCGATGCGGACCTCTTCGCCGGAACCGGCGATGGGGTTCACGAAGCCCAGCACCTCCACGGCGCGGCCAGTGGGGATGCGGTCGTTCTCGGAGACGACGATGTGGTAGAACGGGCGCTTCTTGGCACCATTGCGAGCAAGACGGATCGAAAGCATGGGCACTCCCTGAGCAGGAAAGTGTATCTCGGAAAGGGCTTCCGCCCAAGCGTAAATTCAGGGTTCGAAGCTGGAGGGCGGGAAGCTGCCTTCGAGGACGGCTTGGCGCTCCCGGATGTTCCGCCGCAGGGTCGGCCAGCGGGGATGGGTCCGCATCTTCTCGAGGAAGGGCGAGGTCTCGTACCAACGGGAGCAGCTGAACCCCTGGACGAAGGCACGGGTGGCGCAGTCCACGGCCCGGTCCGCGTCGCCCAGGACCGAGTAGGCCTCGGCCTGCTTGAAGGTCAGCTCACCGTCGGGGATGCGCAGCTTCCCGCGGACCTCGTCGATGCGCTTGAGCTCGGCCAGGCCGTCCGCGCCGCGTCCTTCCAGATAGGCGCGGTAGACCCGGCTGAGGTCCTGGAAGGGGCTGGAGCCCGCCGTCGCTTCGGAAGCCTTCATGTGGGCGAGGGCGGTCGGGCGATCGCCCTTCAGCAGGGCCAGGTAGCCCAAGTAGAACAGGACGCCCGCGTCCTCCCGCACGGCGCGGGCCTGCTGCAGGTCCCGCTCGAAGGCCGTCCAGTCGCCAAGGTAGAGGTTGGTGGTCTCGACGGTCCAGAACGACGTCGGGGCGAGGGGGGCGATGAGGGCTTCCCGCCGGGTCATGGCCGAGCGCGCCCCGGCCAGCAGACCCGAGGTGCGGCCGGCGTAGGTGAGGCCCAGGTAGAGGTCCGGCACCCCGGGCCTCAGTCGCATGGCCTCGCCGAGCAGCCGCAGGCCCAGGTCCTGGTTTCCGGTGTCGGTGAGCATCAGAGACCACAGGAAGGTGGCCCGGGGGTGGCCCGGAACCAGGCTCACGGCCCGCTGGAAGGCCTTGTGGGTGCGGGAGTTGAGGCCGATGCCCGCCTGGGCCGGGTCCACCCACAGGCTGCGGTAGAGGTGGTCGCCCAGGGTGGTCCAGGCCGTGGCGCACATGGGCTCGGCCTCGGCCAGGGCCTGGGTCGCCGCCAGGTGCGCGGTGGCTCCGCGGTCATCCCGGATGGCCATGGCCTGGAGGAGGTCCCAGAAGCGCTCGGGCTGGCGGGGGTAGAGGTCCGCCCGGAAGCGATACCGGCGTTCCAGGGGCCAGTGGGCCAGCCAGGTCTCCATGGCCTGCCCCGGATCCATGGGCGGCTGGGCGCTGCGATTCCAGGGATGCCCCGCCAGCAGGTCGGCGGGTGTGGTCCACTGGGTGCTCAGGGCCAGCCGCTGGCCTTCCCGCCGCCCATGCAACCGGAGCAGCGCCAGGTCCGGAGGCAGCTTCCGGAGGACCGCCGGGAGCGGGACTACCGGGGCATGGGTCACGGTGACGCCGGCCAGCACCTCCAGGTGGTCCGTGATCAGGGTCTCGAGGCCGAGGTTCACGTCGGTCTGCTGGGAGGGCTCGGCGCTGATGACGAGCACCCGCCTCGTCCCGGCCCGGTGGGCGCTGGATCGCCACAGCCACGCCCCGGCCAGGCAGACGGCCAGGATCCCCCCGAGGACCATCCAGGCTCTTGCGGACGTCAGGGGTCGGGGAAGCACCTGGGGGACCTCTGGAAGGGAAGGCTGTAAGGGAAGGCTAGAAGGGAAGGCTAGAAGGGAAGGTTGGGTCCGCCGCCCATCTTGGCCATGCGCTGCATGCGGGCCATGAACTTGGGATCGTTCATCTGGCCCATCATCTTCTTCGTCTCCACGTACTGCTTGATGAGCTGGTTGATCTCGCTCACCGGGCGCCCGCAGCCCGCGGCGATGCGGCGCTTGCGCTTGCCGTCCAGCAGGTTGTGGTTGGCGCGCTCCGCGGGAGTCATGGAGTTGATGATGGCCTCCAGGTGCTTGATGCGCTTGTCCGTGGCCACGCTCGCCAGCTGGTCCTTCATCTGCCCCAGGCCCGGCAGCATGCCGATGATCTTGTTCATGGAGCCCAGCTTCTGCACCTGCTGGAACTGCTTGCGCATGTCCTCCAGGGTGAACTGGTTCTTGGCCAGGCGCCTGGCCATGACCTCGGCTTCCTTCTCGTCGATCTTGTCCTTGGCGTGCTCGATGAGGCTCAGCACGTCGCCCATGCCGAGGATGCGCTGGGCCATGCGATCCGGGTGGAAGCGCTGGAAGTCCTCCAGCTTCTCCCCCTCGCCCACGAACTTCAGGGGCTGGCCCGTGGCCTGCTTGATGCTGAAGGCCGCGCCGCCGCGGGTGTCGCCGTCGGTCTTGGTGAGCACCACGCCGGTGATGCCCAGCTTCTCGTGGAAGGCCGTGGCGCTGCGGACCGCGTCCTGGCCCGTCATGGCGTCGGCCACGAAGAGGATCTCGTCGGGGCCGGTGGCCGACTTGATCCTGGCCAGCTCCTCCATGAGGGCCTCGTCCAAGTGCAGGCGGCCCGCCGTGTCGAGGATGACCGTGTCCCAGCCCTTCAGCTTCGCCTCGGCCACGGCCGCGGCGCAGATGGCGACCGGATCCTTCTCCCCGGTGCGGAAGGAGGGCACGCCGGCATCCTTGGCCACCACGTGCAGCTGCTCGATGGCCGCGGGGCGGTAGACGTCGGCGGGCACCAGCAGGGGGGAGCGGCCCAGCTTCTTGAGGAAGACCGCCAGCTTGCCGCAGGTGGTGGTCTTGCCGGCGCCCTGGAGGCCCACCATCATCACCACTGTCGGCGGCTTGGCCGCGAAGGTGATGGGATATTCCGGTGCCTGGCCGCCCATGATCTCCACCAGCTCCCGGTGGACGATGTCGATGAAGGCCTGGGTCGGGTTGAGGCCCTGCATGACCTCGGCGCCCAGGGCCTTCTCCTTCACCCGCTGGAGGAAGGTGCGGGCCACGCTCACGTGGACGTCCGCCTCCAGGAGGGCCATGCGGACTTCGCGGAGGACGGCTTCGAGGTTGGCTTCGGTCAGCTTGGACTGGCCCCGGAGAGACTTCATCGCCTGGCTGAGCTTCTGGGTGAGGCTGTCGAACATGGGACTCCGGGTCGGTACGAAAGTTCCATTCTACCGACGTGCGAAGTCATTTCCCTGTCACGAAAGGCATCCTGGGTCATAATCCGATCCGGTGGAGTCGGATATGTCCAACCAGCTGGCCGGAAGCCTCAGTCCCTACCTGCTCCAGCACGCCCACAATCCGGTGGATTGGCATCCCTGGGGCGCGGCGGCCCTGGCGAAGGCCAGGACGGAGCAGAAGCCCATCTTCCTCAGCATCGGCTACAGCGCCTGCCACTGGTGCCACGTCATGGAGCGGGAGAGCTTCGAGAACCCCACGGTGGCCGGGGTTTTGAACGCCCACTTCGTGAGCATCAAGGTGGATCGCGAGGAGCGGCCCGATCTCGATGACCTCTACATGGACGCCGTGCAGACGCTCACGGGCCGGGGCGGCTGGCCCATGAGCGTGTGGCTCACGCCGGAGCTGGAACCCTTCTACGCGGGCACCTACTTCCCTCCCGAATCCCGGGGTGGCATGCCAGGCTTCGTTCCTCTGCTCACCCGCATCGCGGAGGTGTGGCGGGAGGATCGGGCCGGGGTGGTGGGCCAGGCCCGGGCCTTGGCCGCAGAGCTCCAGCGCCAGGCGGCGGTGGAGCCCGGCGACGGGCTGCCGGACGCCCCGGTGGTCGACGCTGCCCTCCAGCAGCTCCGCCAGGGCTTCGATGCCCGCTGGGGCGGGTTCGGTCCCGCGCCCAAATTTCCGCAGCAGCTGGCCGTGGAATTGATCCTGGCCCGGGGATCGGTGGAGGACCGAGCCATGGCGCTCCGCACCCTCGACGCCATGTGGGAGGGCGGCATGTACGACCACCTGGGCGGCGGCTTTGCCCGCTACAGCGTGGACGGCCAGTGGCTGGTGCCCCACTTCGAGAAGATGCTCTACGACAACGCGCAGCTGGCCTGCGCCTACCTGACGGCGTTCCAGGCCACGGGCGAGCCCCGGTACGCGCAGGTGGCCGGGGAGACGCTGGATTACCTGCTGCGCGACCTGCGCGATCCCAGCGGGGGCTTCCATTCCAGCGAGGATGCAGACAGCGAAGGCGAAGAGGGGAAGTTCTACGTCTTCACGCCGGCCGAGGTGCGCGAGGCCCTGGGGGAGGTCGACGGCGCCCGTTTCTGCACCGCCTTTGGCATCACGGAACAGGGGAACTTCGAGCACGGGCGCAGCGTGGTGCACCGATTCTCCTGCCCGCCCCGAGCGCGCCTGGCGGAGGAGGACGACCGGGCCCTGCGCGAGCAACTGAGACTCTGGCGGGACCGGCGCGTGCGCCCCGGCAAGGACGACAAGGTGCTGGCCGCCTGGAATGGGCTGGCCCTGTCGGCGATGGCCCGGGGCTACCAGGTGCTGGGGGACCCGCGCTACCTGGACGCGGCACAGGCCTGCGCCGGCTTCCTGCGCCGGGAGCTGTGGCGGGATGGCCGCCTGCTGCGGGTGTGGCGCCAGGGCCAGGCCCACACTCCGGGGTTCCTGGAGGACAGTGCCGCGGTGGTGGACGGCCTGGTGGATCTCTATGAGGCCGGCTTCGATCCCGCCTGGCTGAGCTGGGCCGAGGCTCTGGCCGAGGGGCTGCTGGCCCGCTTCGAGGACTCTGCGGAGGGGGGCTTCTTCAGCACAGAGGCGGATCAGGCCGATCTGATCTTCCGGCAGAAACCGGGCTTCGACAACGCCGTCCCCGGCGGCAATACCCTGGCGGCCCGGGCCCTGTTGCGGCTGTCGCGGCACCTCCAGCGGGAGGAGTTCCGGTTGGCCGCAGAGGGCGCCCTCCGCTGCTTTGGGCCCTGGATGCAGCGGGCGCCCCGGGCCTTCCTGGGCCTGCTCGGCGTGCTCGACCTGGCCCTGCGCGAGCCGGTGGAGGTGGCCATCTCCGGTGATCCCGGCAGCCCGGCGGTGCGGGCCCTGCTGGCGGAGGTCCATTGCCGCCACCTGCCTGGCCGGGTCCTGTCCGTATCGGAGGACCAGCTCCTCCCTCTGCGCGAGGATCGCGCCGCCTCCGAGGAAGGTCCCTTCGCCTTCGTCTGCCGGGGCCGCACCTGCGCCCGGCCGGTGACTTCACCGGTCGAACTGGCGGCGCTCCTCGCCTGACCGCGGCCCCTCCTGTGACCCTCTGCCCTGGTCAGATTGGCTACACTGGGGTGGTCATTCGCGCGGCCCTCCACGGATTCAGGCGCGTTCGCATGACCCTGTGATAAAGGGGCTCCCATGAAGACCTTCGCCTTGAAGATCGACCCGCTGACGGGCGAGGAGTACTACGAGGTCTACGTCAGGGGCCGGCAGCTGCTGAACAATCCCCACCTGAACAAGGCCTCCGCCTTCACCAAGGAAGAGCGCCTGGGCCTGGGCCTGGACGGCATGCTGCGGCCCGGCATCTCCACGCTGGAATCCCAGCTGGACCGGACCTATGAGGCCTTCCTCCGCAAGCCTGATGACATCGAGCGTTACATCTACCTGTCGGGCCTCCTCGACCGGAACGAAGTCCTGTTCTACCGGCTCCTCGTGGATCACCTCGATGAGATGGTGCCCATCGTCTACACGCCCACCGTGGGGCAGGCCTGCCTCCAGCTGAGCCACATCCAGCGGCGTTACCGCGGCATCTACATCACGCCCGAGAACATCGGGAACATCGACCAGATCTTCCACGGCCTCTCCCAGCCACAGGTGAACCTCGTTGTCGTGACGGACGGTGAGCGCATCCTGGGCCTGGGCGACCTGGGCTCGGACGGCATGGGCATTCCCGTGGGCAAGGTGAGCCTCTACGTGGCCGCCGGCGGCGTGCATCCCGGTGTGTGTCTGCCCGTGACGCTGGACGTGGGCACCAACAACCCCCGCCTGCTGGAGGATCCCCTCTACCTGGGCATCCGCAGGCCCCGGCTGCGCGGCGCCGAGTACGAGGAACTGGTCGAGAAGTTCGTCCTGGGCGTGAAGCGCAACTTCCCCGGCGCGCTGCTGCAGTGGGAGGACTTCGCCAAGCACACGGCCTTCAAGAACCTCGACCGCTACCGCGAGCGGATCCTCTCCTTCAACGACGACATCCAGGGTACGGGCTCCACGGCCCTGGCGGCCCTCATGACGGCCATGCGCATCAAGAAGAGCCGATTCCAGGACGAGCGCTACGTCATCGTGGGCATGGGCCAGGCCGGCACCGGCATCGCCATGAACATCCGCGCTGCGCTGAAGGCGGAAGGCCTCTCCGACGAGGAGGCGCGCAAGCGCATCTTCGCCGTGGACATGCAGGGCTTGCTCATCGAAGGCGATCCGCTGCTGGAGGGCCCGCAGATGCCTCTGGCGCAGTGCCGATCGGCGGTGGAAGGCTGGAAGCTGGACGAGCCTTCCCGCATCGGCCTGCAGGACGTGGTGCGCAACGCGCATCCCACGGTGCTCATCGGCGTCACCGCCCAGCCGAACCTCTTCAGCGAGGCCATCCTGGCGGAGACTGCGAAGCATTCCGAGCGTCCCATCGTCCTGGCCCTCTCCAACCCCACCCACAAGTGCGAGTGCTCGCCCGAGGCGGTCTGGAAGGCCACGGACGGCAAGGGCCTGGTGGCCACGGGCAGCCCCTTCGCACCTGTGGACTGGAAGGGCCGTACGCTCCAGGCCTCCCAGTGCAACAACATGTACATCTTCCCCGGCGTGGGCCTCGGCGCCCTGGTCTGCAAGGCCACCCGGATCACGGACAGCATGTTCCTGGCGGCCAGCAAGGCCATCAGCACCTTCGTCACGCCGGAGCAGGAGGCCACGGGCCTGCTGTTGCCGGAGATGAAGGACATCCGCCAGGTCTCGGCCGCCGTGGCCAAGGCCGTGAGCCGGGAGGCACGGGACGCGGGGCTCGGCCGGCTGTTGGATGACGAGCAGTTGGACGCCATCATCGTCAAGGCCCAGTGGGAGCCGCACTACACCGCCTACCGGGCCGGGGCACCGCGCCAGGCGGATTGACGCCAGGACAGAATTTCCCCTTGAGGGGGTTCGCGCGCGACGTAGCCTGGGGGCGGGAAGAGACCCTCTTTCCTCCCTCGGGGCGACCGTTTACGCCAGCCCCTTCCGGCCCATGATCCAAGCGGCCGAGACACTTGGGCACCCTTCGGGGTGCCCTTTCGTTGTCCGGGGGTTCCCCCCGCAACGCATGCGTTGCAGGGATCTATGGGCTCGCTACGCGAACACCCCCGGGCCCCCGTGTGCAAGCCCGGCAGAACCGGGCTTTGCACTTCCCCTGGGTCGTCGGCATTCAATCCCCAGGGGGGCCTCTTGACAATGGAGTGAATCTACACAAAATGGTCTACACCATCTTGTGTAGGACTCTCATGAAACGCCCCCTCAAGCCGACGGACGTGGAGCTCAAGTTCCTGCGGGTCCTCTGGGACCTGGGGCCCTCCACCGTGAAGGAGGTCCATGCCTGCCTGAACCGCCGGGAGGCTTACGCCTATACCGGGGTGCTGCGGATGCTCCAGGTGATGCTGGACAAAGGGTTGGTGACCCGTGACGAGGGGCAGCGCAGTCATGTCTATGCCCCGGCCCACAGCCGCGCGGCCATGGAGGGCGGCCTGGTGACGGACCTGACCGAGCGCCTCTTCGGGGGCTCCGCCGGGGCGCTGGTGCTCGCGGCCCTCCGGTCCGGCGCGGTCAGCCCCGAAGAGAAGGCCCGCATCCGCGAGGTGCTGGGCGGGGAGGACTGATGGAGGCCTTCGTCCAGATCCTCGGCTGGGCCCTTGTCCACGCGCTCTGGCAGGGCTGCCTGCTCGTCGCGCTGGCGGCCGTGGGCGGGGCCGCCCTCCACGGCCGGGCCCGGCACCGGCTGAATGGCCTGGTCCTGCTCCTCTGCCTGGTGCTGCCCGTCGCCACAGGCTGGCGCTTCCATCGCCCCGCGCCGGCTGAGTACGGGCAGGCCGCAACCATGGACCTGGCCCAGGCGGCATCCGCCACCCCGCTCCGGAATCCCCCGTCCAGGCCGCTGCTGGTCCGGCTGGAGGCCTCCCTGCAGCCCCGCCTGCCGCTCCTGGTGGCCCTCTGGGCCCTGGGGGCCAGCCTCATGGCCCTGCGCCTCGGCGGAGGCTACGCCCTCAGCCTGAAGTGGCGGCGCCAGGCGGTTTCCGCGCCGGGCGAGTGGCAGGAGCGGCTGGAGGCCCTCACCCGGCGCATGGGGATCCCGTGGCCGATCCGTCTGCTCCTGGCGGGGCAGGGCGACACGCCCATGGTCCTCGGGCTCTGGAAGCCTGTGGTGCTGGTCCCCGCGGCCCTGCTCACCAGCCTGCCCCTTGGCTACCTGGAGGCGCTCCTGGCCCACGAGCTGGCCCATGTGCGGCGGCAGGACCACCTGTACAACCTCCTCCAGAGCCTGGCCGAGACCCTGCTCTTCTTCCATCCCGCCGTCTGGTGGCTCTCGGCCAGGATCCGGGCCGAGCGCGAGGAACTGGCCGATGACCTGGCGGCCCAGGGGCTTGGTGATCCACGCCGCCTGGCGCTGGCCCTCAACGCGCTGGACGATCTCCAGCGCACCCTCCCCCACCCGTTGTTCCCGGCCCTCGCGGCCCGAGGAGGACACTTGCTCACCCGCATCGAACGTCTGCTCTCCCCCAGGCCCGTCGGCGGCTCTTCCTGGAGCTTCCTGACCCTCCTGCTGGCCCCCTGCCTGGTCCTGGCCCTGCGCGCGGCGGCCCCGGAACCCCCTCCCATCGGCGCGCCCGCCGAGGTGGTGGCGAAGCTGGACGCCCTGGCGGCCCAGGAGGGCCTGGACCCCCAGCTGCTCCGCAGCATGGCCTGGGTGGAGAGCGGCTTCAACACCGCGGCCAGGAGCCCCATGGGCGCCACGGGGCTGCTCCAGGTCATGCCCGGGACGGCCCGGACCTATGGCGCGAAGGATCTGGACGATCCCGCCCAGGTCATGGCGGCGGGGGCGAAATACCTGCGCTTCCTGCTGGACCGCTACCATGGGGACGTCCAGAAGGCCGTGGCGGCCTACAACTGCGGCGAGAAGGCCCTGGACGAGGGGCGCATCACCGAAGAGGCGACCCGCTACCGGGAGATGGTGCTGGGCGTGCTGGCGGCGAAGGCCGTCCAGCCGGAGACATCGCTGGCAGAGGGTGAAATCCAGGGTGTGCTCCGGCGGGGAAGCGGCGGCCGGATCACGCTGCAGCTCCGCGTGAGCGGTCGCGGCAACCTGAAGCTGGACCTGCTGCCCGCGGACGGCGCCGGAGTGTTGGGCACCGTCCAGATCGGGGAGAGGCGCCAGGATGGGACCTACACCGTGGGACCCTGGACGGAGTTCAGGCCCAGGGTCCTGGTGGATGCCTCCAAAGCCGGTGCGAGCCTGTTGATCCGCGGCGAGGATCCCGGCACCGGCTGGCGTGGCGAGACCCGGGTGCTGCTGGATGCCCCCTGGAAGACCTTCGCCTTCCGGATGGAGCCTCCCAAACCCTGAGCTGCTCCGTACGCAGAACGGCCCGGCATCGCCGGGCCGTTCTGCGCAGGAACCGGGCTCAGGCCGCGAAGGTCCGGTGACTGCGGTGCATGACCTCGGCCTCGAGCTCGGCCTCGAGCGCCTGGACCTGCCGGAGGACGGCGAGACCGCGCGGGGAGGCGCTCATCTGGCGCTCCAGCTGGTTGAAGACTTCGTGCAGCCGCTCGGCGGTGGTCCAGAAGGCCGGGTTGTGCTGTCGAACGCTGGTATCCATGTGCATGGCCGCTCCACTTGCTTGCTGGACATCATCATCGTCTTTGATGATCACCAATGCTAGTGATGGACATCACAAGAAATGTCATGAGTTACGTGTTTTTTTGTCATGAATCGCGTGACAATTTATCAAGGCCTTGAAAAACATGACCTTCAGGTCGTACATGGAGCGGATCAGGCCCGCCGGGAGGCCAGAAGATGACCGATGGCCACGGCCGCAGCATCGGCCGCATCCACCGCCAGGGGCTCCTTCAAGTTCAGCAGGGTCATCACCATCTTCCCCACCTGGTGCTTGTCGGCCCAGCCGTAGCCGCTGACGGCCTTCTTCACCTGCATGGGGTTGTAGTCCCCCACAGGCAGGCCGTGGAGGGCCGCCGTGAGCAGGATGCCGCCGCGGATCTGGCCCAGCTTCAGGGCGGTGGCGGCGTTCTTCTCCACAAAGGGCGATTCCACGGCCATGAAGCCCGGTGCATGGGCGGCGATGGCCTCGGACAGCCGCTCATGGATGCAGAGGGCCCGCTGATCGAAGTCGGCCCCGCGGGGATTGCGGATGACGCCGGCCTCCACCAGCGTCATCCGGGAGCCGAACCGCTCCACCACGGCCCAGCCGCAGGCCAGGGAGCCCGGATCCACACCCAGGCAGCGCACGGGCGAGGGCGCGACGATCATCGGCCCTTCCGCTTGCCGGTGCCCCGGACAGTGCCTTTCGGGGGCTTGGGACTGGCCTCGCGGCGCTTCCCGGCCGTTTCGCGGGCCTTCTTCGGCGGGCGGCCCTTGGGAGCAGCCTCGCGCCGACTCCGGGTCTCCTGGGTCTGGGAGCGGCCCAGCCGGGGCTTCTCCAGGTCGCCTTCCCGCAGCATGGCCGGCGCGGCGAGGGTGGGCACGAAATGGAACACCTTCCCGTGGGCATCCTGCGCCTTCACTTCCGTAACCCAGGCGCTGATGCGGCGCAGGTCCTCGTCCACGGCGGTGATCTCCACCGCCACGGCATCGCCGATGGTGAGCACCACGGTGCCGCGCAGGCCGGTGGCCTGGGTGCGGTGCTCGTCGATCCAGAAGTTGCCCCCCAGAGCCGCCAGGGGCACGCCCACCTCCACGAAGGGGGCGTCGAGCGTGATAAACACCACCTTGGCGGAGAAACCCTGGATGCGGCCCTGGAAGCGCTGGCCGATGCGGTCTTTCATCAGGAGGCAGGCCTTCCACTTGTCGTTCTCGCGCTCGGCCTCCGTGGCCTTCTGCTCGGCGTCGCTGGCGCCCTTGGCCAGCACGGCCAGGTGGCTCTGCAGGGCCTCGGGCAGGCGCTCGCCTCGCAGGACCTTCCTCAGATAGCGGTGGACGACGAGATCCGGGTAGCGCCGGATGGGGCTGGTGAAGTGCAGGTAGTCCTGGAGGGCCAGGCCCGCGTGGCCGATGTTCTCCGCGCTGTACTCGGCCCGCTTGAGGCTGCGCAGCAGGAGGGTGTTGATCATGGCCTCCAGGGGGCCGCCCCGGATCTTGTCGAGCATGGCGTTGAGGTGCTCGGGCGTGGGCACTTCCTTGGGCTTGAGCAGGCCGAAGGTGCGGGCGACTTCCGCGAAGATCTCCAGCTTCAGGGGATCCGGCTCGTCGTGGATGCGGTAGATCGTGGGGATCTTCTTCCGCGTGAAGAACTGGGCCACGGTCTCGTTGGCCAGCAGCATGAACTCCTCGATCATGCGGTGGGCGTCGTGGCGCGGGTAGCGGCGGGCATCCACGGGACGGCCCTCGGCATCGAAGATGAACTCGGCCTCCTCGGTGTCCAGGTTCAGGGCGCCCCGGCCCAGGCGGATCTCCGTGAGGCGGCGCGACAGCACCAGGGACTCGTCCAGCAGGGCGCAGAGGGGCTCCCCCAGCTCCGCACGCTTCCGCGGGGACAGGTCGATGCAGGCCTCCTTCACCTCGTCGTAGGTGAGGCGCTTCGCGCTGCGGATGACGCTCTCGGAGAGGCGCGTCTCCACGACTTCCAGGTCGGGCGAGATCGTCATCCAGGCCGTCATGGTGAGGCGGTCCACGCCTTCGCGGAGGCTGCACAGGTCTCCGCTGAGCCGGTCCGGGATCATGGGGATGGCCTCGTCCGGGAAGTAGACGGAGGTGCCCCGCAGGCGGGCCTCCTCGTCCAGGGGGCCGTTCTCGGTCACATAGTGGCTCACGTCCGCAATGTGGACGCCCAGGAGCCAGCCGCCGCCCTCGGACCTGGGCAGCACCTCCAGGCTGATGGCGTCGTCGAAGTCCTTGGCCGTGGGGGGATCCACGGTGCAGGTAAGCGTCCCGCGCAGGTCCTCCCGGCCCTGGATCCACTCGGCGGGGATGGCCGTGGGGAAGGGCGCCAGCTCGCGCATGACGGCCTCGGGGAAGTCCGTGCGCAGGTTGAAGAGGGCCGCGGTCAGCTTGTTCTCGATCTTCAGGTCGGTCTTCTTCCCCAGCCGGGCCACCACGGTGCCCCGCAGCTGCTTGGCCTCGGGATCGGGATCGAGCCGCACGCTCACCAGCTCGCCATCCTGGGCCAGATCTGTGGGCGGCACGGCGATGACCTGGGGCAGGCGGGGCTCCAGGGGTACCACGCGCCAGCCCCAGGGCTGCTGCTGGAGGGTGCCGGGCAGGGGGATGTCGCCCCGTCCCTTGACCTCCAGCACCCGGGCCTTGAGGCGGCCATCCCAGCCCTCGCCGCATACTTCGGCGATCACGCGGTCGCCGTGGATGGCGCCACGGGCGTCGCGCCAGTCCACCAGCAGGTCCATGCCCGGACCCTTCCGGGCCCCGGCCAGCCTCAGGAAGCCGCCGGCGCCCTCGGGGTGGCCCAAAAAGGTGGCTTCGAAGGTCTCGTACGGACGAAGCCCCGCGGCCTGGGGGGGCGGGGCTTTCGGCGTTTCCCGCCGATCGGGCGTGCGGGCAGGAGAGCGGACGGGGATGCGGGGGGCGGAACGACGGGCCATGTCCTCAGGGTACAGGCCCTGGAAGAGATCAGCCCTTCTTTCCCTTCTTGGCGGGCTTGGCGGGAGCCGCCGAGGCCCGGCCGAACAGGACATCCAGCTGGTGCTGGACCTTCTTGTTCTCGGGATCCAGGACCGACAGGCGGTAAAGGAAGCGCGCCTTGCCGGCCTTGTCGCCCTGGGCTTCCAGGTAGGCGGGACTGGAGACGACGGCTTCGACCCACTTGGTCTTTTCGCCCTTGCCGGCCTTGTAGTCGGCCACCTGGTCGGCCTCGCCCTTGAGCTTGTCCTCCATCACCTTCACCAGGGGATCGTAGGCCTCGCTCTCGCGCTTGACCACATCCAGGTAGGTCTGGAAGAACTTCACCCACTTGGCGTCATCTACCAATTCCTTTTCCACGCCGATGGCCAGGTCGAGTTCCTGGCGCTCGCCGGCATCGAGGACGCTCTTGCCCTTCAGTTCCTTGATGTGGGCGTCGTTCTCCTCGAGCACCTGCTTGGCGCGGGCCCCAGCCTGCGTGTAGTAGGTGACCGTCTGGGTGAAGGGATCCTTGATCGCGGCATAGCTCTCGGCGCTCAGGGCCTTGGCGGTCTTGGCGTATTCCAGGGCCTTCTCCCAGCTGCCGGCGGCATCGGCGGTCTCCACCGCCATCCGGTAGGCCTGGCCGAGATCCATGTAGATCACCGCGCTCTGGACCAGCGCCTGGTTGTCGGTCTTGTCGAACACCGGCTTCGTGGCGGGGAGCAGGCTTTCGGCCCGCTTCAGGGCCTCGGGGAACTGGAGGTCCGCCATCAGCTTGTCTACGGCAGGCCGCTCGGCCTTCACCCGGTCCCCGAGGGAGGGGGCGGGGGCCTGGGCGATCAGGGCGGCGGGAAGGAGAAGGGCGGGAAGAAGGGCGAAGGTGCGCATCAGCATGACCCAAGATGAAGGGGGGAGGCCCCGGGGGGGAAACTTCCATTGTTCCGGGATCCACCGGCCTTGACTAGTCCCAGGATCGGATGTCGCCTTATCCCAAGGTTTCGTCACCCCAGGGCTTCGGACATTCCCCGGATTTCGGCCTTGATCTTCTCCATCTCCTCCCGCTCGATCTTCCGCGCAGGGACGCCGCCCCAGGTCTCCCCGGCCCCGACCCGGCTCCCGGGCAGCACCACGCTCTCGGGCAGGATGGTGGCGTCGTCCCCGATGATCACATCGCCCATGACACAGCAGGCCAGGCCGAGGGTGGCCCGATGCCCCACGGTCACCGGGGCGATGACGAGGTTCCCGCCGCCGCCGTAGTGGGCGAAGATGCGTACGCTGCCGCCCAGGGCCGCGTCGTCCCCGATGGTGATGAGCTGGGGATCGCTGATGTATTCCGTGTTGATGAAGGCATGGCGGCCGATCTTCATGCCCATGGCCTTCAGAAACCAGACGCCGAAGGGCGTGAGCGTGACAAAAGGCAGGAACGTGAACCGCACCAGGTAGAACAGGCCGTTGTGCAGGAACCAGGGCAGGGCGTGGATGGTGTAGTAGCCGCCCCTGAACGGCCTCACGCGGGTGGGCAGCACCCAGTTGTAGATGGGGATCACCACCAGCAGGGCCAGGCCGAAGAGGAAGAAGCAGAGGGCCAGCCCGAAGCCGGACAGGATCCAGGGCAGGGGGCCCGGGAGCCACATCGACCACCGGTGCAGGAGGGGCCAGACCCACAGGGCGGGCGCCAGGGCCAGTCCCAGCGCGGATGAGGCCAGGGTGTACATCAGCAGGACCGCCAGTCCGTAGGCGATGCGTGAGAACCGGCGCAGCAGGCGGTCGAGCCAGTTCGCGGGTGGCGGATTCTTGGACTGATCCTTGGCGAAGGGCTTCATGGCTCCAGCCTAGCGGCATCGGCAGGTAGCATGGGGGCATGGATCTGGTCCTGCTCCGCCTCTCCGCCCTCGGTGACATCCTCCGCGTCCTGCCCGCCTGGGCGAACCTGCGGGAGGCCTTCCCGGAGGCGCGGTTCCGGGCCGTGGTGGAGGATCGCCACGCCTTCCTGCTGGAGCCGCTGCCCTGGCTGGAACCTGTGATTGTGCGGAGGGGGAGGCTCTCCAATCCGCTGACGGCCCTGCCCGAGCTGCGGCGTGTGGCGGGCCTGGTCCGGGACGCCGAGGCCAGCCTGGACTTCCACGGCATCCTGAAGGCGGCCCTCATCCCGCGGTTGGCCGCCATCCCGGAGCGCTGGGGAGATGGCGTTACCAAGGAGTTCGCCGGCTCCCTCCAGACCCATCCGCTGCCGTTCCGCCCTCAGACCCGCTACGACCAGGCCCTGGGGCTGTCCGGGGCCTTCGGCCTGAGCCGGGGCAGGGAGGGGCTGGGCCGCTTCAAGCCGGTCCTGCAGGCGGCCGAGCTGCCCGACCCGGGCGCCATCTGGGGCCAGGCCGGGAAGCCCCGGGCGGTCCTGGTGCCCGGGGCCTCCCGGCGCGGCGCGATCAAGCGCTGGCCCCTGCGGCACTGGATCACCCTGGCCCGGATGCTGAAGGACCGGTGGGACCTGCGGTGGTCCCTGGGACCCGAAGAGGAGGACCTGCGGGCCTGGCTGCCGGAGACCACGGGCGTACCGGCCCTGCCGCGCCTGGGGTTCTGGCAGCTGGCCTCAGCGCTCCGGCAGGCGGATCAAGTGGTTGCCCCGGACACGGGCCTGCTGCATCTGGCCGTGGTGCTGGGCGTGCCGGCCCTGGGACTGTATGGGTCCAGCGATCCGGTGGTGGCCGGGCTGCCCCCGGGCGCGGGCACTGTCCTGCGCACGGGCATCAGCTGCTCGCCCTGTCGGGAGCGGGCCTGCCAGCGGCGGCAGTGCCTGGAGGAGCTCCCCCCGGAGTGGGTGGCCGGGGCGCTCCTGGCACCCACCGGAGTGCGTCCGGTCCCGTCCCTGGGGCAATCGTGACCTTGGCCCGTCCAATGGGGACGATAGGATAGAGAATGCCCGCGTCTCGATGGCCGGGCCCTCGGAACCAGGACGCCATGACCGACCGCATCCGGTATATCCGCCGCTGCCTGTTGGTCACGGCTCTGGCGCTCCTTCCATCGGTGCTGCTGGCGGCGCCTGCCACCTGCCAGGACTGCCACCCGAAAGTGGCCAGCCGGGCCTCATCGGCCACTGCCCACAAGCCGCTGCGCGAGGGCCGGTGCCAGTGGTGCCATCGCCCCCATGGCGAAGCCAACATGAACATCCTCCACGCCGGGGGCGGACGGCCCCTGTGCGTGCTCTGCCACAAGTCTCTGGCACCGGCCCCGGGGGAGCGGGCGGCCCATCGCTTCGAGGGCCGGGGCGGGTGCGGAGCCTGCCATGATGCCCACGATTCCGGCCGGAGTGGCCTGCTGCGGAAGCCGGCCCAGGAACTCTGCCTCTCCTGCCATGCCGAGGTCAGGGCGCGCATGGACAGCGCCCATCCCCATGCCGCCGCCGAGGACTGCATGGCCTGCCATGCGCCGCATCCCTCCCCCACCCGCTACCTGCTGAAGCCAGGTCAGCCGGGCCAGTGCGAGAGCTGCCACGGCGCCAGCCCTTCCCCTGCCTCGCATGCGGGCTTTCCCCTGCAGGCCGGGGCCTGCGTCACTTGCCACAACCCGCACGGCTCCGCGGCCAAGGGTCTGGTGCGCGACCAGGCCCACGCGCCGTTCAAGGCGGGGCGCTGTTCGGACTGCCACCGGCCTGCAGAAGGGAAGGCCGTCCAGCTGGTGAAGCCCGTGCCCGGCCTCTGTCAGGACTGCCACCGCTCGGTTCCAGGCCCGGGCACCCAGCACCAGCCGGTCCAGGCCGGCGCCTGCCTGACCTGCCACCGGCCCCACGCCGCTGACGGGAAGGGCCTCCTGACCTCGGCCCCGCAGGAGCTCTGCCTCACCTGCCACGGGGCGCTCGCCAAGGGCGCCTCCCAGCACACGCCCTTCCGCAAGGGTGCCTGTCTCGCCTGCCACAGGCCCCATGAATCCCCGGACAAGCACCTCCTCATCGCACCCGCTACCAAGCTCTGCCTCACCTGCCACACGGACCTGGCCAAGGGCGCAAGCCAGCACGCCCCGGTGGTGAAGGGCGAATGCCTGTCCTGCCATGAAGCCCACGCCGGCGCGACGCCGCCGGTCCTCCGGCAGGCGAAGCAGGCCCTCTGCGCCGGCTGCCACACGGGCGTGTCCAAGGGGCCCGTGTCGCACGACCCCGTGAAGAAGGGGCAGTGCTTCACCTGCCACGTGCCCCACGCGAGCGGCTCAGCCCACCTCATCCGCGGCGGGCAGGCGGAGGCCTGCGGCGGCTGTCACAAGAAGATCCTGGCGAGGCCCAGGCTGCACGGCCCTGTGAAGGAGGGGAACTGCAGCGCCTGCCATGCGGCCCACGGGGGCCCCCTCCGCAAGCTGCTGAAAGACGAGTCCGAGAAGCTCTGCACCGGCTGTCACGCCAAGCTCCTGGACCGAGACACCATCCACAAGCCGGCCATCGGGAAGAACGGCTGCCTCGCCTGCCATGACCCCCACGGGGGGACCAAGGCGAAGCACCTGAAGCGCGACCAGCCCGAAGGGTGCTATGCCTGCCACCGGCGGCAGGACCGGTTCCAGGTGGTGCATCAGCCCGTGAAGGAAGGCGCCTGCAGCGGCTGCCACGATCCGCACTCCGGCACCGGCGGGGCCCTGCTCAAGGCCTCGACCCTCCAGGACACCTGCTCGGGCTGCCACGACCTCGACGACTCGGGCCTGCGGAAGAAACACCTCGGCGCGGCGTTGGGCAAGGTGGACTGCCTCGGCTGCCATGAGCCCCACGCCTCCCAGAAAGCGGGCCTCCTCCAGAAGAAGGTGCACGCCCCCTTCGCGGCAAGCCTGGTCAAGGGCCATGTCGGCCCCGAGGGGTGCCCGATCTGCCACAAGCCCCCGGTCCCCGGGCGGAATTCCGAGGGCCGGATGGCCTTCGTCCGTCCCGTGACCCAGCTTTGCCTGGGCTGCCATCCGGGTGTGCAACCCAAGGGCGCCGTCCACCAGCACCAGCCCTTCCAGGCCGGCGAGTGCCTCAGTTGCCACCAGCCTCACGCCTCCCGAAACGAGGCCCTGCTGGAAGCCCCGGGGAACCAGCTTTGCTTCACCTGCCACGGACAGCCCCAACCGCCGAAGGAGGGCTGGGCGCACAAACCCTATGTGGAGGGAAGCTGCCGGGAATGCCACCTGGCGCACTACACCGAAGGGAAGCACCTCCTGCGGGAGAAGCCCCTGGATCTCTGCCTGTCCTGCCACGAAAAACTCCGCCCTGCGCTGCAGGCGAAACATCCCCATCGGCCCGCCGCCTCTGGCGACTGCGGTGCCTGCCACGTGGCCCATGCGGGCAGCCAGCCCAAGGGGCTGCTCAGGCCCGTGGAGCGGCTCTGCACCACCTGCCACGAGATGAAGGACATGGGGAAGGCCCACCGGGGCTATCCCGTCCCGCCCGGGGACTGCCTCACCTGCCACGATCCCCATGGCTCCAACCTCCAGGGCATGCTGCGCCCGACCGCCCACGCGCCAGTGGCGAAGGGCAGCTGCGAGACTTGCCACGCCCCGTCGACCTCCGCCAGGCCCTTCGCGACCCGGGCCGCCCAACCCGGCCTCTGCTTCGGCTGCCACCCGGGCGTCGCCAGCGCTGCGAAGATGCCCTTCCCCCATTCGCCAGTGGCCAACGGGGAATGCACCCTCTGCCACGCCCCCCACGCCTCCAGGCTGCCGACCCTCCTGATGGGCAATCCAAGCGAGCTCTGCCTCCGGTGCCACGAGTCGCTGCGCGAGGAGGCCAGGAAGTCGATGTCCAAGCACCGGCCGTTCATGGAGGGCCAGTGTGCCCTCTGCCACACACCCCACGGCGGGGAGGCCAAGGGCTTCCCCCGCGGCAACATCCAGGCCATCTGCATCGGCTGCCACCGGGCCCAGCGGATGGATCACCCGTCCGTCAACCACCCCTGTTCGGACCGGATCGTCAAGGCGACGGGGAAACCCCTGACCTGCCTGTCCTGCCACCAGCCCCACTTCTCCAAGAACGAGAAGCTCCTGTCCGTCACGGACTGCGAAGCCTGCCACAAGTAGGGCGCTCCTGCCTCAAGGCCGACGGTCCAGCTCCTGATCCACCAGGGCCTGGCCACGCTCCCGGAGGTACTCGGCCCGGACGGCATCCCGGCACTCGGCCAGGGGCGGCACCGGTCCCGGCCGGCGCTCGAGGGCGTTGAAGATCATGAATCCGTCCGCCCCGAGCATCGGTCCCACGGGCTGACCCAGAGGGCCGGTCAGGAGGGGCTGCAGCAGCGTGGGGGGCACCATCCGGCGGAGGGCCTCCACCTCGACCCAGCCGGGTTCCGGGTCCCCGGTGGCCTCAGCGCTGCCGTACCGTCCCGCCGCCACGCGCCAGGGCATCCCCTTCCGGACCTGGTCCAGCGCCTCGTCCACGCGCGCCTTGCTGTCGGCCACCAGGACCTGCAGGCGGAGCGCCCCCACTGGGCGGAAGCGGTCCGGGGCGCGCTCGTACAAGCCCTGGAGATCGACCTCGGCCACCTTCACGGCGGCGAGGTGGGAGGTGGCGAAGGCTTCGCGCGCCCGTTCGCGCTGGTCCACCCATAGGGCGGCCCGGACCTCCGGCAGACGCGCCAGGCCCTGCTTCTGCGCGGCCGCGGCCAACCGGGCCCGGTCTGCGAAGTCCTCCATGAACCGCGCCTTGGTGGAGGCTCCAAGGGAATGGCTCTGGCCCGCGGCCTTGAGCCGGTCCGCCAAGTAGCGCTTCAGGGTCTTCAGGGAGATGGAGGCACCGGCGACGCGGCCAGCGATGCGCGCCTCGTCGCCGGGCAGGGGCTCCGTGGACCGGTCGGCGTCGAGCACGTCCAGGTCGGCCTGGAGGGGGTAGCGCTTCCGAAGCCCTTCGATCACGGCCTCCCGCTTCACGGCCAGCTGGGCCTCGGCCGCCTGCTTCAGCAGGATCCCGCGCTGCGCCTCGAAGTCCGCGGGGTTCGGTCGGCGCACCTCCGAGGTCCTGGCCAGGTGCCAGCCGAACTCCGAGTGGATGGGGCCCACCAGGGTGCCGGGGGCGGCGGCAAACACGGGCTCACCGAAGGCCGGCACCAGTTCCTTCTGCCGCACCCAGCCGAGGTCGCCGCCGCTCCGAGTCGAGCCCGGGTCCCGGGAGACGTCGGCGGCCACCTTCGCGAAGGCCTCGCCCCGGTTGATCCGCGCCAGGGCGGCGGCGGCTTCCGCTTCCGTCGGACAGAGGATGTGCGAGATCCGGCGCTGGTCCCCCTGGGCGAGGAAGGCCGCCCGGACCTGCTCCTCGGTCATGGGGACGTGGCCGGGGCGGCGGTCCAGAAAGGCCCTCCCGAGGATCTCCCACCGGCCTTCGCGGACGGACTCCTGCCACTCGACTCCGGTCAGGAGGCCCAGGGCCTGGGCGCGGGACCACGCCGTCTCCAGGCGCCGCAGCATGGCCTCCAGGGCTTCGGGGGCAAGGCCCGGATGGACCTCGAGCAGGGCTTTGCGCAGCAGGCCGGGGGCCGGTGCCGGTTCCTTCGCGGCGGCCCGGAGAGGCGCCTTGGCCTCCAGGGCTGGGCCACCGGCCAGGAGGAGCAGGAGTGCCACCGGGCTTCGCAGGGTGGGCGGAACGGGCATGGACGATCCCTCCCCAGGATTTGAGGCCCGTTGGACCCGGGCGGGATGAGCAAGGGGGCGGACAGGTCCGCCCCCTTTGGTGTGGCGCTCGAACAGCCTACTTGATGTGGCAGGTGGTGCAGAGGGCCGAGTTGGTCATGCTCACCCGCAGGAAAGGCGGGTTGGTGTTGTCGTGCACCTGGTGGCAGGAGGCGCACTGCACCTTCGATCCATTGGCGTTGGTGGGGAACAGCTGGACGGTGTTGGGCGCGAAGCTGGTGGGGTTCACCAGGCCAGAGTCGAGGTTCTGCGTGTAGGTGATGGACACCGGGTGGTCGTTGGACAGGTCCTTGCCCAGCAGGTTCACACCCGATGCAATGAAACCGGTCGCATTCACGCCGCCACCGGCGGTGTAGGTGACGCTGGCTACGCCGTTGGGCAGGTTGATCATGTTGCCCACAGCCTGGGTGCCGTCATGGCAGGTGAAGCAGGCCATGGAGGCGCCGGTGGGCGTGGTGTCCACGGTGCCGGAGATGGTGCCACTGGAATACATGGTGAAGCCGGTGGTCACCGTGGTGGTCTTGTTCCACAGGGGGATGATCTGGGCCGTGCCGGTGGCGGAGCCGTGCGGCGTGTGGCAGAACACGCACTTCTGGGTGATGTTGGTCTTGACGCCGGGGCCTGAGGAGCTGAGGTCGTGCTTCGTGCCGGCAATGGTCGCGGACAGGCTCAGGGAGGTGGCGACCAGGAGGAGGAGAACGCGGGACTTCATGGGGTGCCTCGTGGGGGGGGGAGGGGGTGTGAAATAAACGCGGTAGATCGAAATATCCTTGGGAAAGAAGTCTGCCCAGGAGGGAAATCTCAGACCACTTCCACGGAGACAATCTGAGGTCGGGACCTTAAAGTGGGCTTAAAAAAGACAACAAAAGTGCGTGATGCCTGTCACGAAAGGAGCGGGCATCTCGCGGCTCGCCGCCTGCCCTAGGGCTGCTTGGCCGGGACAGGCGGAGCGGTTTTCTCCTCGGGGAGGTATTGGAATTTCTGGATCCGCGCATTGATCTGATCCACGACGAAGACGCCGCCCTTGGTGTCGGTGGCGAGGCCGGTAGGCACCTGGAACTGCCCGCGCCTCACGCCGACCTGCCCCACGAAGAGGAGGAGGTGGCCCTCCTGGTCGAAGATCTGGAAATTGTTGAAGATCCCATCCGCGACATAGAGATGGCCGTCAGGGTCCACACCGATGCCCTTGGGGCGCGCGAAGTCGCCCGGCATGTTCCCCACCTTGCCGAAGGCGCGGATGAACTTCCCCTCGAAGTCGAAGATCTGGATGCGGAAGTTGCCGGTGTCCGCCACGGCGAAGCCCACGCCAGGAATGATGCAGGCGTAGGAGGGCATGTTGAACTGCCCGTCCTCGCTCCCGCGCTCGCCGACGACCTTGATGAGTTGAAGCGTCCGCGTGTAGAGCCGCACGGCGTGCTCCTGGCTGTTGACGAGGACCACGAGGTCCCGGGCTTCGTCCACGGCGATGCCCACGGGCCGGTTGATGCCGTCCGCCTTGCTCAATGCGCTGAGCTGGCGGCCCTTCTTGTCGAAGACGAGGACCTGGTTCAGGTTGGAGCTGGTGGCGAACACGAGCTTGGAGTCCACCGCCAGGCCGGTCGGCGTGGGGAGCACGGCGCCGTTCACCGCCGAGAAGGCCCGGATGGCCTTGTTGACGGGATCCATGACGATGATGCCCCGGGTGAAATCCCCGACGAAGATCAGGCCCTGCTCGTCCACTGCCACGCTCAGGGGGCGTTCGAGCCAGATCACCTCCTCGGCCTTGCCCGCCAGGCGGTCCAGGAAGGTGCGCTTCTTCTTGGCGCCCACATCGAAGGCGTTGCGGTACTCCGCCACCCACTTGATGCGGGGGGCGGCTGGCGGCGAGGGCCAGGCCAGGACCTCCGCCGTGTCCTCCGCGGGTGGGGGGGGCGGGGCGGTCTGGGCGCCCAGGGAGCCTCCACCCCATCCCGCAAACAGGGCGGCGGCAAGCAGCAGGCGGAAGGAGCAGGTGGGCATGGCGGCTTCCTCGGGCGGGCTGGATCCGCGGATCGGGTGGGCACAAGCCCCCGCGCCAGGGAACCCAGTGTAGGACCCATGCTCGGATACTCCGGGGCGGATACTTGTGATGTCCATCAAGACCCCGTGTTTTTACCTATAAAATTTGTATTTTTAAACAGTTGGATTTGGCAATCTGAATCCATGTCATGTGCGATAGATCACACCATGATCCACAAAGCTCATAACTCCCTATTCTGAGTGATGAATCCGGCCCATGGAACGGAAGGCCGTGCCGCAGTTCCGGGTCCCCCCCCCCCCCCCCCCCCCCCCCCCCCCCCCTACAGATCCCCCTGACGAGGTGCCCACGCATGAACGGCACACTGACTTCCCTCCGAGGCGTGCTGCGGATCATGGCGGTGATCGCCTGCGGCGCCCAGGTCCTGTCCGCCCAGGTGCCGGTCCCCGTGGCCGTGCCCTTGCGCGCCTATGCCCAGGGCTTCCGGGAGCCCGTGCGCCTGGCCACGGACGGGGCGGGGCGCCTCTTCGTCGCCGATCCCCGGCTGGGCCTCATCACCGTGCGCGATGAATCGGGCCACCTGCTGGCCGTCAAGCGCGGGCTTAGCCGGCCCCTCGGCGTGGCCGTGGACGGGGCGGGCCGGATCTTCGTCTGCGAAGCCGGAAAGGGCCGCGTCGCGATCTTCACCTCCGAATGGGTTCCCGCCGGGTACCTGGGGCAGGGCGAGGGCGAGTTCCAGATGCCCAACCACCTCCAGATCACCGCCGACGGCACGGTCTTCGTGGTGGACAGCACGGCCGGCCTGGTGAAGGTCTACGGGCCGGACAACCAGCTGGCGAGGCAGTTCGGCGGCCCCGGCAGGCTGGACGGCCAGTTCAGCTTCCCCACGGGGCTCGTCGTCACGCCCCAGGGCGAGGTCTTCGTGTCCGACCAGGGCAACGAACGGGTCCAGGTCTTCACCCTTGCCGGGACCTTCCTCCGCAAGTTCGGAGGCACCGTGGGCATGCTCGGCAACAACACGGCATACGGGCGCGTTCAGGGTCTGCTGGCCGACGCCCAGGGCCGGATCTACCTGGCGGATTCCTATCGAGGGGTGGTGAAGGTGGTCGATGGCGCGGGCACCTCCATCGCCAGCATCGGGGCGTTCGGGACTGGCCCCGGCCAGCTCAGCGGTCCCGCCAGCCTGGTCCTGGACCGCAACAACCGGCTTTTCGTGGCGACCGCGGGCAATGCCCGGATCGAAGTCTTCGGCCTGGACGCCTACACCGATCCCGCGCCCATCGTCTTCGCAGACGCCACCGTGACGCCGGCCGAGTGGCAGCGGAAGGCGGCCCCCGAGGTCGATGGCGGCCCGGAAGCGGACCTCCAGGAACCACCCACGCCGGATCGCTTCCGATGGGAGGGCGGCCAGGCCTCCCAGCACGCCAGGGGGCTCGCCCGCGCCGCCGCCAACCGCAACCAGCGGCCGGGTCTCGTGGCCGTCCTCCTCAAGGTCCCCGGCCTGACCCTCTCGCAGATCCAGGTGGGCTCCATCACCGCCAACGGCCTGCGGGCGGCGGTCGTGCCCGGCGCCTACATCGGGGATTTCGACGGCGACGGCACCTTCGAGTTCCGGGCCTGGTTCGACCACAACCGCCTCCTGGCCACCATGCCCGATGGCGAGGCCTTCCTGGTGGTCTCCGGGCGCCTCACTGACGGGCGCTCCTTCGAAAGCATCGCCGACGTCCGCGTCCTGCCCGCTGGAGGTGTCCAGTGAACCGCCTCAGGTCCCGCTCCGCCTCCATCCTGGGTCTGCTGCTCGCCGCGCACACCTGTCTGTTCGCGGCGGATCCGCCGCACAACATCGCCACGACGAACGCCTACGGATCCTCCAACTACTGCACCACCTGCCACAAGGTCATGGGCGGGGCCAGCGGCGCCAGCCTCACCACCGTGGCCGGCAACGCCAACCTCTGCCAGAGTTGCCATGTCTCGGGCGGTTCGGCCACCAACAGGGCCATGCCCAACTCGATCCAGGCCGTGCCCGCCGGCCTCGCCGGCGCCACCGCCGGCGGCACCTCCCACCGTTGGGATTCCGGGTCCCAGGGCCGCCTCAGTAAGGGCTCGCCCAACACCTCCACGGGCACCCTCACACCGTCCGGCGCCTACACCGGCGCCTACGCTTCCACCATCCAGATCAAGATCTCCACGGCCGGAGCCACGGGGGCGGCCAAATTCGACTGGAGCATGACCACGCCCGGCACCACCAACTTCGGCACCGTCACCACCGGTGTCCCCACCAGTACCGCCGCCACGCCCCTCGGTGCCACCGGCGTCTCCCTGGCCTTCTCCAGCACCGGCACCTTCAACCTCAACGACATCTTCTACGTCTACGTGCGCGCCGACCTCCGTGCCCCGGCCAACGGCGCCATGACCAGCCGCCTCGAGAGCGGCAAGATCATGTGCTCGACCTGCCATGACCAGCACCTGCAGGCCCTGGCCCCCTTCGACCCCGCCGCATCCCCCACCTACACCGCGGGCACCACCAACAACCGCCACTTCCAGCGGGTGGCCAACAATGGCGGCGCCCTCTGCGGTGACTGCCACGCCGCCCGCAACGTGGGCAAGGGCGGCACCTCGCATCCCGTGCATGTGAACCTGGCGTCCGCCCCCAACACGAAAACGCCCTCGGCCTCGCTGGTCCTCAACACCCTGGGCAACGTCGAGTGCCTCACCTGCCATGACATCCACGGCGCCCCCACTACCACCACGCCTGCGGGCATGCTGCTGCGGGTGAGCAATTCCACGGCCCTCTGCACGGACTGCCACACCCTGGCCGATACCACCACTGCCAACACGCACACCAACCCCACCACCGGCATCCTCTGGCCGGGTGATGGGTACGGCGGCAGCACCTACCCCGCCTACACCCTGGCGACGGATCGGGGCGCCTGCAAGAACTGCCACACCCCCCACGGCTGGCCCGATGCCAACAACCCGGGCGGCAAGTACGCCAATGCCCTCGGCGCCGAGCAGGACAACCTCTGCGAGACCTGCCACGACAGCAACGGCCCCTCGACCAAGGACGTCCGCACCCAGATCACCAAGACCATCCACCATCCCGTCGAGAACAACACCGGCCGTCTGGTGGGCTGCGCGGACTGCCACAACCCCCACATGGCCACGGCCGGCGTGCACACCTACGCCACCACAGCCGATCTCAACCGGAACCGCATTCGTGCCGCCGCCGGTGGCGTGCTGAACAACATGTACGCCCTGCGGGGCGTGGATGGCGTGGCTATCAACTACTCCGGCTTGGGCCTGTGGGCCGCCACCTCCTCCGGGAACTTCACCAAGATCGCCGGCGGGTCGCCCGCCGTGGCCGCCAGCGGCGCCGAATTCGAATACCAGGTCTGCTTCAAGTGCCACACCAGCTACTCCTTCGGCAGCACGCCGCCCAACGGCATCACATCCGGCGGGAACAGCCCCCTGACGCTGGTCTCGGGTACCACCCAACCCTGGGTGGCGGGCACGGGCACTGCAAAATTCACCAACGCCAGCACCACAGTCACGGGAACCGGGACCAGCTGGACCACGGCCAACATGGTCGGCCAGTACATCCGTCCCACGGGCTCCACCAGCACCAACTACCGGGTCACCGCCGTGGCCAGCACCACCTCGCTGACCATCTCCAGTTCCTTCGGCCAGACCACCACGGCCTCGGTTGCCTACGAGACCCGCGATGCCGCCGCCATCACCGCCACAACGACCGTGACCGGCTCCGGTACCACCTGGACCAGCGCCCTGATCAACCAGTTCTTCGCCATGACCAGCGGCAACACCACGGCCTACCGGATCACCGCCGTACCTTCCGCCACCAGCCTGACCATCGTCACGGCCACCACCTCCACCACGCCCCAGGATTTCTACATCCACCCAGGCGCCAGCTTCACGAACGGGAGCAACGCCGTCACCGGCTACGGCACCGCCTGGACCTCGACCCTGGTGGGCAGCACCATCCAGGCCAATGGCGTGACGGGCACCTACACCATCACCGCCGTGACAGACGCCACACACCTGACCCTTAGCGGCAATTTCACCGGTGCCACGGGCGTCTACCGCTACCTGCTGGCCGGCCCGATCTATCTGCAGGAGACGGATCTGGCCCAGGAGTTCAACCCTGCCAACCGCTCGGGGCACCCCGTGGTGACCGGGCTGAACAACTACTCAGGCAGTGCCGCACCCAAAGCCCTGGCCGCCACCACCATGAAGGCCCCCTGGGCCACCAACCTGGGCACCCAGACCATGATGTGCTCCGACTGCCACAACACCGATGCGGCCTCGCCCGCCGCCCAGGGTCCCCACGGCTCCGCCGCCCAGTTCATGCTGCGCGGCACCAACCCCGCCAACTGGCCCAACATCACCCTCAGCAGTGCCAGCACCAGCTGGTGCACCAACTGCCATACGCTGACACTGAGCAACAACACGGCGCACAACACGGGCAACCACAACGGGTACCAGTGCTGGAACTGCCACATCGTAATCCCCCACGGCAGCAAGATGTCGCGCCTGATGGGCTACAGCGGTGCTGGCACCACCATGCCCGCCCGGTACGCCTACAACAACACCGTGAGCAACATGAAGATCACCGGCTTCAAGAAGCCCACCACGGCCACGGGCTACTCCCAGGACGGCAGCTGCCAGACCTCGTGCTACCACAACGCCGCGGTTTCTCCTTCCGAATCCTGGTAGTCCACAAGGAGCTGGGTTTGACCTCTTCCCCGGCTGGTATGCACCTCGTGTGGCTCTCCATAGGAAGGCTCCGCAGGGTACTTCCCCCAGGGCCCACCACTCTGGTCCTGATGACGGGTGTTGCCTTGTTGGCGACGGATCCGACACACAACTTCGCGACGGGCAATTGCTACACGTCCGTTCACCACAGCGCGCTCTCTGGGACACGAGTGGGAACGTGGTGAACCGTGGCGCCACGACTCCGCGACCCGCGGCGGGATGGGCCCTCTTCGGGCCCCTGAAGCGATTCCTGCGCCGACCGGCCGTCATCGTGGCGGAGATCCTCGTCATCACCGCCGCCTGCATCCTGGGGGCCAGCCTGGCCCAGGCCGGCCGGTCTTCCGCAGCCGAGGTGGCCCGCCTGCAGCAGCACGGCACTCTCGCCAGGACTCTCGTCCAGGGACTGGCCCTGGATCACGTCTTCACGAGCCTGTGGTTCCTGGTGGCGCTCGTCTCCGCCACGGCCTCGCTATCCATCGTGGTGGTCGAGCAGATCCGGCGGCTCCGCGCTGCCTGGGGCCAGGTTCCCACGGAGGCCCAGTTCCGGAACGCGCCCTTCCGGCGCGAGTTCACACGGCCCACGTCCACGGATGCAGTGGCGGCGACGCACATCCGCACCCAGGGGCGCCTGGCCCTGGCAGGTTCGCCCCTGTTCCACACCGGCCTCCTCTGCGTGATCCTCGCCGGCGCCTTGCAGGCCCTGTTCGGCGTCCAGGCCGTGGTGGATGTCTACGAGGGCGAGACGCTCCCCGCCACGGTGGAAGCCTGGGGCGCCCAGTGGCCAGGCCCCCTGGGGCGGCCCTTCCGCCTGGACGAACCCCTGAGGCTGCTGTCGGTGGCAAGCACCCGATATGAAGCCGGCGACCTGATGACCCTCCGGTTGAAGCTGGCCGAAGCGGGGCCCGGCGGTGACCAGATCCGCGAGATGGGCATCAATGAGGAACTGCCCGTCAGCCGGGGCCGCCTCTACGTCGACGCCCAGCATGGGCCCGCGGCGCTGGTGGAATGGACGGCCCCGTCGAGCGCACCCATCGGCTCGGCCGTCCTGCTGGAGAAGAAGGAGACCGCCGCCTTCGGAGCCTACACCCAGGGGCCCGGAACCCTCCGGGCCCGCATCCGGGTGCCCATGCCCGCCGATGGCCGACGCCCGGACCGCGCCGAAATACGGATCCTTGACGGCGCCTCCCGCCTCGCAGAGGGTGTCCTCAAACCCGGGGAGACCTTGACCCTCCCCGGTGGCGGCCTGCTGAAGCTCCACGGCCTGCCCTACTGGGCCCGGCTCCACGGCAACCACGATGCCGCCATCGGGCTGGCCTACCTGGGTTTCACCCTGGCGCTGCTGGGGGCGGCCCTCACCTATGGCGTGGTGCGGGTGGATGAGCTGGTCGCCGTGACCCCCGAAGACGACAGGGAACGGGTGGTGGTGGCGCTCCGCCCCCACCGGTTCGCTCCCCTGTTCCAGGAGCGCTTCGAGCGCCTGGTGCGGGACCATGGAGGTGAGGTGTGACGATGCGGACGTTCTTTGCCCTGGCCACTCTGGCGCTCACCCTCGGCTGCTCGCGGGTGTCTCCCAGCGAAGCCAGGATGCTGGTGGCCCGCTACAACCAGGTGGTGAGCGAGGCCTACCGGAAGAATGATGTCCGCCTCATCGACGAGGTGGTGGGACCGGACGCCCCCGACGGAAAGCGCCTCCTCGGTCTGATCGGTGTGCGCATGGATATGGGCCTCATTTTGGACGCCCGCCTCGAGGCTCTGGAAGTGACCGGGGTGGAGCAGGGGAAGGAGGATCTTGAAGTCCGCACCCGGGAGCAGTGGCGCTACCGGGATGTGAGCGCCGCTACCGGCCGGCAGGTGGGCGAAGCCTCGGTGGACCACTACGAGATGCTCTACCGCTTCAGCTACCACAAGGGCACCTGGCTGGTGGAGGAGACCAGGTTCACGGCGCCGCCCCAGGTGGGGCGCAAGGAAGTCCCCTGGAACATCGACGCCAAGGACGCCCACGGCATGATGAGTCCGCCGGTGAAGGAGGGACCGAAGCCATGAAACCGTTCCTGCTCGAGACACTGCTCCACTGGGTGGCGGTGGGCTTCTACATCCTGGCCACGATCCTCTTTGTCCACGCCCTGCTGTGGAACCACGTCCACCGGGTCCGCTGGGCCCGGTGGCTCACGGCCCTGGGCCTGCTGCCCCATGGAGCGGCCCTCGTCATCCGCTGGATCGAGGTGGGTCACGGGCCCTACATGGCGAAGTACGAGGTGCTGTCCTCGAACGCCTGGATCGCCGTGCTCATGCTGCTCATCGTCCTGTGGCGCCGCCCCAGCTGGGCAGGGCTGGCCCTGGTGGCCCTGCCAGGATGCATCCTCATGATGGGCCTGGGCCTGCTCGCCAGCCCCGAAGCGAAGGACCTGCCCCCGACCCTGCGCTCCATCTGGCTCATCTTCCACATCTTCTTCACCAAGCTGGCGGTGGGGGCCTTCCTGCTGGCCTTCGCGGCGGCCGTGATCCTGCTGCGGAAGCTGAAGGGTTCCACCAGCCGCTTCCTGGAGCGGTTTCCCGCCGCGGAAGTACTGGATGCCTCCATGATCCGCTTCGTGGGCTTCGGCTTCGTGTTCTGGTCCACCACGATCATCGCGGGGGCCATCTGGGCCCACCAGTCCTGGGGCCGCTACTGGGGCTGGGATCCCATCGAGACCTGGTCCCTGGTCACCTGGCTCTGCTTCGGCACGCTGCTGCATCTGCGGCTGTTCTACCGCCTGGGCCCCCGGGCCACGGCCTGGATCGCCATCGGCTGCTTCGGGGTGTCCATCCTGACCGCGTTCATCTTCCCGTTCCTGATCCCCTCCCTGCACTCCGCGTACTTCCAATGAGTTGTGACCCACAACAACTATTTGGGACCTAGACTTCTGATTTGAGCGCGGGCTCGCCTTTCCGGCCCGCCACCCCTGTGAAGCGAGTGATCATGAGGCCGAACCCGTGAGCAAGGTCCTCTTCGTGGTGCCGCCCTACTCCAGCTGGGGTGTGGAGGCCATCGGCACCTGGCCACCCCTCCAGGTGGCCTACCTGGCGGGCGCCGTGGAGGAAGCGGGGCACGAGGCCTGCATCTTCGACGCCATGAACCGCGATGGTGCGGACTTCGAGAGCATCCGGGCCGAGGTGGCCCGCGTCCGCCCCCAGGTCGTGGTGGCCTTCGACTACCTGCCCGTGACCGGCGCCATCAGCACCGCCGTCGTGCCCGCGGCTCTGAGGGCCCTGGCCATCGCCAAGGAGGTGGATCCCGCCATCACCACCCTCATCGGCGGACCCTTCCCCACCTTCCGCTACCAGGAGTTGCTGCACGATCCCTCCGGCGCCGTGGACATCGTGCTGCGCGGCGAGGCCGAGGACACGCTGGCGGAGCTGCTGGGGGCCCTGCCGGGGCCCCTGGACCGGGTGCGCGGCATCGCCTTCCTGCGCGACGACATCGTGATGGCCACCGAGACGCGGCCCCACATCCAGGACCTGGACCGCCTCCGGCCCGCCTGGCACCTCCTGGACTGGGACGCCTACCGCTACCGCATCGAGCCCGCGGGCCGGATGGCCTCGATCCTCACCTCCCGCGGCTGCATGATGAGCTGCTCCTTCTGCAGCCACCGGGCCTTCTGGCGGGCGGACTGGCGGGCCCGCAGGCCCGAGGCCGTGATCGAGGAGGTGCGCCTCCTGGTGACCCGCTACGGGGTGGAGTCCATCACCCTCATCGATCCCTATCCCACCAGTGACCGGGCCCGCTGGGAGCGCCTGCTGGACCTGTTCATCGCCGAGGACTTCGGTGTGCGCCTGCTCATGGAGACCCGTGCCGAGGACATCGTCCGCGACGCGGACCTGCTGCCCAAGTACCGGGAGGCCGGCGTGGTGCACCTCTACATCGGCGCCGAGGCCGGGTCGGACGAGTTGCTGGCGGCCCTCAACAAGGGCAACGACGTGAACGCCATCACCCACGCCCTGCGCCTGGCCCGCGAGCACGACATCGTCACCGAAGCCTCCTTCATGATCGGGCACCCCACGGAGACCTGGGCCACCGTCGAGCGCACCATCGAGGTGGCCATCCGCATGGACCCCGACATCGCCGTCTTCCCGGTGCTGACGCCCATGCCCTTCACCCCCCTCTACGAGGACCTGA
This sequence comes from Geothrix edaphica, assembly GCF_030268045.1. Taxonomy (NCBI): domain Bacteria; kingdom Pseudomonadati; phylum Acidobacteriota; class Holophagae; order Holophagales; family Holophagaceae; genus Geothrix; species Geothrix edaphica. The sequence goes on along the minus strand of NZ_BSDC01000003.1, from coordinate 79,861 downwards.
GGGATCGTGTGCGGGTCCACGATTACGCGAAGTACAACCTGGCCACGCCCATCATCGAGCCCTACGCCATGACGCTGGAAGAAGTGACCATCGCGCTGGGCCGCTGCTACATGGACTTCTACGCCCAGAAGATCCCCCGCATCCGGGCCCTCCCCGATGGCTTCAAGCGCCGGTACCTCCTCAGCGCCTGCCAGGAGATGATGCGCGCCTACCGCCGGCACTTCAGCCACCTGGGCGACAAGATGCCCACGCTGCATCCCCACTAGGAGCCCTCTCCGTGCGAACGGCCCTCATGCTTCTGATCCTCGCGGCCTGCGCGCTCGGCTGCCGCGGCAACCGGCCCAGGGCCGCCGAATCCGCGACTCCGGCCGCGGCTCTCGCGCCCCTGCCCGCATCTGCGTCTGTGCTCGCGGCGGCGGAACCTCCGAAGCCGCTCGCCCCCGCGGCAGCGCCGGCACGAGCCACGACGGAGACGGCCGCCTCCTCCGCGAAGGCGCCTGCAAAGCCCGCCCAGGCCAACACACTCACAGGCAGGCTGCTCGAGCGCATCGTGGCCATGCCCTACTGCTACCTGCGCCTCCAGACCGCTCAGGGCGAGGTGTGGGCTGCGATCCCCGACGCGAAGCTCGAGGTGGGCTCCGAAGTGGTGGTGGAGGATCCCGTGTTGATGGACAACTTCGAGTCCAAGACCCTCAAGCGCACCTTCCCGGGAATCTACTTCGGCACCCTGGCCGGCACCGGCGCCGGCGCGGCCCCGGCGGCAGATCCTCACGCGAGCCCCCACGGCAATCCCCACCAGAGCACCCACGGCAAGCCGGCGGCGACGCGCGCCGCGGTCGGCAAGGTCGGCAGGGCCACCGGCCCCGATTCCCGCACCGTGGCCGAGATCTGGAGCCAGAAGGAGCAACTGGCCGGGCGGGCCGTGACCGTACGCGGCCAAGTCGTGAAGTACAACGCCGGTGTCATGGGCAAGAACTGGATCCACCTCCAGGACGGCAGCGGAAATGCGGGAAAGGGCACTCACGACCTCGCAGTCACCACGACCGATCAGACGGCTCCCGGCACCGTCGTGACGGCCCGGGGTGTGGTGCGGACCCGCAAGGACTTCGGTTCCGGCTACGCCTACGAAGTGCTCCTCGAAGACGCCGCCCTCGAGAAGAGGTAGGCCCGCACCGCCCCCAGGGGGAACCCGTGAAGATCCTGATCGTCGAAGACGAGACCAAGCTGGCCCAGATCCTCCAGCAGGGCCTGAAGGAGAACGGCTACATCGCGGACTGGGTCGGGGACGGCGCCACCGGCCTGGAGATGGCCCTCTCGGGCAGCTACGACGCCGTCATCCTGGATGTGATGCTCCCCGCCATGGATGGCTTCGAGGTCCTATCCAGGATCCGCAAGACCCGCAGCACCCTTCCGGTGATGATGCTCACGGCACGGACCAATGTGGACGACCGCGTGCGGGGGCTCGACTTCGGCGCCGACGACTACCTCTCCAAGCCCTTCGACTTCAAGGAGCTGCTCGCGCGGCTGCGGGCCGTCACGCGGCGGCCCCAGGTGGAAATCCGGAGCAAGCTGACCGTGGCCGACCTCGAACTGGACTCGAAAAGCCACGAGGTCCGCCGCGGCGGCAAGCTCATCGACTTGACGCCCAAGGAGTTCGGCATCCTGGAATACCTGCTGAGCCGCAAGGGCCTGGTGCTGACCCGCGCCATGATCATGGACCACGTCTGGCCCTCGGATTCCGACTACAACGGGGGCTCGAACCTCGTGGAGGTCTACGTCAACTTCCTCCGGAAGAAGATCGACCAGGGGCAGTCCGTCAAGCTCATCCAGACCATCCGCGGCGCAGGCTACATGATCCAGGATCACCCGTGAAGCGCATCACCCGCACGCTGCGTTTTCGCCTCACGGCCTGGTACTGCATCGCCCTGGCGGCGGGCATGGTCGTGTTCGGGGGCGTCCTCCTGGGCCTGGCGGAACGGCACCTGATGACCAACCACGACGAGGCCATCAGCCTGCGCGGCGCCACGGCCCTGCAGATCCTGGCCCAGGGTGGGCCCGGCCACGACTTCACCCCCTGGCAGACCACCCGGCTGGCCCGGCTGGGCAAGGTGGCCATCGCGCAGAATCTGGTGGGGCGCGACCTCGTGGTCTACGAGTCCCCGGAGCTGTACAACGCCTCCATCATGGACCGGATCTCCGCCCTTCCCAATTCGGAGGGCGAACCCAACGCCCTCCGGACCTTCGTGCAGAACGGAGACTACTGGCGGGTTCTCATCATCCACCGCCATCCGCCCGGCGCCCGTCACAGCACCATCTGGATCCTCGAGGAGCTGGGGGCCGTGGACGCCACGCTGAAGCGGCTCCGGCTGGCCTTCTTCCACCTCGTTCCGGTGGGCCTCCTGGTCTCCTTCCTCGGCGGGTACATGCTCTCGGGCCGGGCCCTGGCTCCGGTCACGCGCATCATCACACTGACGAAGGAGATCGAGGCCCACAGCCTCGACCGGCGCCTCCCCCATCCCGGGGTGGATGACGAGATCGGCCGCCTGGTCGACACGCTGAACCGGATGATCGGCCGCCTCGAGAACGCCTTCGAGGCCATGAAGCGCTTCACGGCCGATGCCTCCCACGAGCTGCGCAGCCCTCTGGCCACCATCCGCAATACCATCGACGTGACCCTGGAGCAGGCACGGACGCCCCAGGAGCAGGAGGCGGCGCTGCGCAGCGTTGGCGAGGAGGTGGACCGCATCCGGTCCCTGGCGGAGGACCTGCTTCTGCTGGCCCGCGCCGACTCGGGGCGCATGGTGATGCAGGCGAGGCCCGTGGACCTGGCCTTCATCGTCGAGGCGCAGGTGGAGGCGCGCCTTCCCCAGGCCGAGGAGTGGGGGCTGGAGGTGCAGGTGGGGCCCCTGATCCACGACGAGATCCTGGGCGATGAAGGATGGCTTCACCAGGTCGTGAGCAACCTGCTGAGCAACGCCATCAAGTACACGCCCCGAGGGGGGAAGGTGCTCGTGGACATGGCCCGCACCCCGCAGGCCCTCCAGGTCATCGTCAGCGACACCGGCCCCGGCATTCCCGAGGAGGACCTCGAGCGGATCTTCGACCGCTTCTACCGCGTGGATCCCTCCCGCACCCGCACCCGCGCGCCAGGCACGGGCCTGGGCCTGGCCATCGCCGCCTGGGTGGTGGCCGAGCACCACGGCACCCTCCGCGCCGCCAACCGCCCCGAAGGCGGCGCCACCTTCACAGTCACCCTGCCCCTAGGCGCCGCCCATGCGTAACCGCCACAGCTTCCGCTGCCTGCTGTTCGGCCTGTCCTGCCTCGCCTGGGGCAGTCCTAACCTCGCAGCCGCGCCGCCCATGGCCCTGCCGGCAGGCATCCGCATGGTGGAGCTCGCCGGGACAGACGCGGCAGGTCCTGTGGCCATCGACCGTGGCGGAACCAGGGTGGCCTATCTGGGCCGAGGGCTCCGCATCCGGGACCTCGCCGGCGTCGAACAGGCTGTCTCGACGGAGCTCCCCACTCAACTCGCCTGGTCCGCGGACGGGGCCACTCTGGCCGCCGCTTTTGAGGCGGAAGGGAAGGCGCGCCTCCGCCTCTTCGACGCCAAGGGACGCCCGGGGGCCGAGGTGGATCTCCCGGGACGGGTGACCGGCCTGCAGGCCCGGAACGACGGCACCTGGCTGGTGCTGACCGTGGAGCTCGAACCCTTCCGCTTCGGGACGCGCATGGCCCAGGTGCTCCACCAGTGGGACGGCAGGGGCCGGCCCAAGGCCCAGGTGCTGAACGGAAGCACGCTCATGCCGAAGGTCGCCGAATCCCTGAAGGACCAGCTCCCACGGATCCTCGGCCTCGCCCTCTCTCCGTTGCAGGACGAGATCCTGTACTACCGGCTCTACAACCCGCCGGCCCTGGCCTCCCAGCTCCGGCTCGTGCTGCATCACCTGGACACCGGTCAGACACGGGTGCTCGCCGAAGTGGCCATGGAGGCTGGCGGCGCCTGCTTCTCCGGCCGGGGCGACTGCATCCTCTACGGCGACGGCGTCATGGCCAGTCAGCTGGCGGACCCCTGGGGTGATGAAACGCTCGCCACCCTTCCGGTGCCGGGACGGCGCGTGGCCATGTCCCCTTCTGGCCGCACCCTCCTGCTGGATGGCCAGCTCTTCCGGGATGGGCGCCTGCTGGTTTCCTTCCCGGCGGAGACTCGGGGCTTCTTCACGGGGAAGGGCGAGGCGCTCCTGCTGGCTGAGGGCGGTCGGCTTCACTGGGTGTCGGGGCTTCCCGAGGATGCCGCGCCGCCCCTGGGCGCTGCCGATGCGGCCCGGCTGCGCGAGCTCCGGAAGTGGCTCAGCGAAGGCCTGGTCTCGGCCGAGGACTACCGCACCCGAAGGCCCGCGCCGTGAGGTTCTCCGAAGCGCTCCCCCGCAGCCTCCTCCGCGGTCTCCCCCCCTTCATCATGGCCTGCTTCGCCGCGCTGGCGATCCCGGTCGTGGGCGCAGAAGACTGTCTCCCCTGCCACCGCCAGAAGACGCCCGGCGCCGTGCGCCAGTGGGAGCTGAGTGCCCATGCCAGAGTCAAGGTGGGCTGTGCCACATGCCATGGATCCGACCACGCCCGCATCGAAAAAGGCGAGGCCCGGGTGGACCTCAAGGTTTGCGGCGCCTGCCATAAGCGGGCCCTGGGGGAGCACCAGGCCAGCCGCCACGGCATGGCCCTGCACACGGGCTGGGGCTGCGTGCGCAACCTGCCGGGCCGGAACGCGAAGGAATGCCAGTTCTGCCACGAAGATGGCACCGGCCTGCCCACCTCCACCGTGCAGTGCGCCCGCTTCCTCAAGCAGAGCGCGGCCATGGGGCAGGTGGGCTGCAACGCCTGCCACCAGGTGGAGGCTTCCTGCGCCACCTGTCACAGCAACCACGGCACCGATCTGAAGATCGCCCGCGATCCCAACGTGTGCGCCACCTGTCACATGGGGCCCGACCATCCCCAGTGGGAAATGTGGCAAACCTCCCGGCACGGCACCCTCTCCACCAGCGCCCCGTCGGGCACCGGGCCCACCTGCCAGACCTGCCACATGCCCAGGGGCAGTCACGACGTGTCCGCGGGGCTGACACTGACCTCCGGCGGGGAGCGGCTTCCCGATGCGCCAAGGACGGCCCGTAGGGCGGAGATGGTTCAGATCTGCCTGGCCTGCCACAGCACCGCCTTCGCCAAGAGGGAACTGGAGCGGGATGACGCCGTGCAGCAGGAGAGCATGGCCCTCGTCAAGGAGGCCGAAGCCATCATCGGCGACCTCTTCGACCACGGCCTGCTCGACCCCATGCCAGGCGAGCGCCCCCCGCACCCGCTCCGGGGCAGGGCCCTGGTGCTGGACGCTCAGATGCTCTACGAGGACACCTCCCACATCGAGCGCCTGTTCTTCAAGATGAAGAAGTACGACTTCGCCAAAACCATCAAGGGCGCCTTCCACCAGAACCCGGCCTACACCCACTGGTACGGCAACGCCGAGCTGAAGATGGACCTGGTCGACATCAAGGCCGAGGCGCAGCGCCTGCGGGAGCGCAAGCGTCCGCCGCAGGCCGCGGCAGCCCCTGCGGCTGAGGGCATCGAGGCACGCCTGCGGGCCCTGAAGGCCAAGCTGGACCGCGGCGGCATCACGCCCGAGGCCTACCGGCGGGAGAAGGCGGCGGTGCTGGAGGGCGGCGGTTTCCAGCCGTGATCCCCGTCACCCCGCGCTGGGCGGCGCCGGGTCTTCAGGTACGATGAGATTCCGGAGGCCGACCGTGATCCGCACCAGCCAATCCTGTTCCCCGCAGCACCCCCGTCCGTTCCGGGCCCGCATCGCCGCCTTGCGGCGGGTGGCCCTGGGGGCGCTCCTGCTCCTGGCCCTGCCGCTTCCGGCCCTGCACGGGCAGGGGAAGGCCAAGGCCGGCGAGGATCTGCAGTGGCCACCCCCGCCCAACGAACCCCGCATCAAGTGGGTGGCGGAGTACCGCAACGAGTTCGACGTGGGCGCCAAGAAACGCACCAGCTTCATGGACCGGCTCACGGGCAAGGGGCAGGAGTCCCTGGTGCTCAAGCGGCCCCTGTCTGTGGCGGTAGATGAGAAGGGCACGATCTTCGTGGGCGACTTCGGTTTGGGCATTACGGCCATCGATCCCGTGAATCACAAGATGTGGCGCTTCGCCGATGTCTCCCAGCGCTCACTGAACGCGCCGGCCGGGGTGGCTGTCGACTCCAAGTTCGTCTACGCCACCGACGCCAACGCCAACGCCTTGGCGGTCTTCGACAAGCAGGGCCACTTCATCCAGGGGCTCACCGTCAACGACGGCCTCAAGCGCCCCGTGGGCGTGGCCGTGGATGAGGCCCGGGACATGGTGATCGTGGTCAACGGCGGCGACCACAACATCCTGGTGTTCAACCGCGCCCTGAAGCTGGTCAAGAAGTTCGGCAGCCGGGGCGACAAGGTGGGCCAGTTCAACTATCCCACCTTCTGCTGCGTGATCCCCGGCACCGGCTTTGCCGTCTGCGACACCGGCAACTTCCGGATCCAGATCTTCGACTACGCCTGCAAGTTCATCCGGGCCTTCGGCAAGCCCGGCGATTCTTCGGGCACCTTTGCCCGACCCAAGGGCATTGCCGTGGACTCCGACAGCAACCTCTACGTGGTGGACTCCACCTTCTGCAATTTCCAGATCTTCCGCCTGGACGGCCAGGTGCTCGAACATGTGGGGCGCGGCGGGCCCGGAAAGGCCCAGTTCCAGATCCCGGCGGGCATCGCCATCGGGAAGGACGGCGGCATCTATGTGGCCGACGAGATGAACGCTCGGATCCAGCGCTTCCAGTACTTCCCGGAGAAAAAGAAGGACGCCCCGGCCGAGCCCAAGCCGAAGGGCTGACGGGAACGGGTGGATCGAAAGGCGCGGAGCTGATCCTCCGCGCCTTTTCGCGTACCGGGCTGTGGGAGGCCCAACCCTCGTTAGACGATAAGTAAGTGTTCAATGTGTGACCGGGGTCACTCAGGTTTCGGTCGGGTTTTAAGCTGCTTTTAAGGTTCGGGTCTCACATTAGCCATGTCGAGGTCATGAAACCCAGTACCCCTGGAACGACCCGAACCAACCCCCTCCCCCCCCCACCCTACGGAGCAACACCATGAAGAGCCTTCTTCTCCTCCTCGTCGCCGGCGCCAGCATGGCTCTGACCGCCGCCTCGCCCGCCTCGGGCGTCAAGGGCACCATGCACGACCTGTCCGCCAAGGCCGTCATGACCCGCGCCGGGTCCACCACGGTCTACACCCAGACCTGCGTCTACTGCCACGCCCCCCACATGGGCGACCACGCCAAGGCCGATCCCACCTACACCCAGCTCGTGCCCCTGTGGAACCACAACAACACGGCGACCACCACCTTCACGATGTACAACCAGACCAACGCCAAGAGCGACGCCTCCCAGCTCAAGGGCGTCGTTGACTCCGCCCCCACCGGCGTGAGCCTGGCCTGCATCTCCTGCCACGACGGCAGCATCGCCATCGGGTCCATCATCAACGCCCCCTACGGCACCACCACCGCCTACACCGCCAGCACCAGCATCGACGCGACCGGCAAGCTCATCAACCACGTGGTCGGCGCCGGCGGCGACTTCACCAACGACCACCCCATCGCCATCACCTATGACGAAGTGGCCGACCTCGGCCTGCAGCCCAAGGCCACCGTGGTCGCCGCCGGCCTGCCCCTCTTCAACAACAAGGTGCAGTGCGCCTCCTGCCACGACGTGCACAACTGGTCCCTGTCCCCCAAGACCGGTTTCGGCGGCACGCCCTTCCTCCGCATCGACAACAACACCGGCTCCGCCCTCTGCGTGGCCTGCCACAAGAAGTAGTCAGAGTCACCTGTTCAGCACGGGGGAGGGCTTGCCCTCCCCCGTGGCTGTACCGGAAACCTCGTGGAAGCGGGGGCGGGTGGGCTGAGGCTCAGGCGGGCCGTTGCGTTTCCGTGGCGAGAGCCCTGATATCGCGGGTCACGCGGTGAACGACCCCCGTCCAATCCCCGGCCTGGTCCTGCCGGAAGAGTCGCAGGCTCGGGTACCAGACCGTGCTGGAGGCCTCGAGCCCCCAGCGCCAGTCCGAAGGATGGGGCAGTAGCAGCCAGGTGGGCCGGCCCAGGGCCCCCGCCAGGTGGGCCACGGCGGTGTCCACGGAGATGACCAGGTCCAGGGCCGCCACGGCGGCGGCGGTGGCAGCGAAGTCGGGCAGGTCCGGTCCCGCCGCGTCGCAACGCGCGAGCAGGGGTGTCTCCGCCTCCGCGGGCAGCAGCTCCTTCTGCAGGCTCACGAAGCGCACGCCCTCAACTTCCGCCAGAGGCGCCAGGGTTTCGAGGGACAGGGAGCGCATGGCGTCCAGGGCGTAGCGGAACCCGCCGCGCCAGACCAGGCCCACCTTCAGGCCCGCCCCGGCGAAGCGACCCCGCCAGGAGGTTACGGCGTCCTCCTGGGCGAAGAGGTAGGGCGTCGTGGTGGGCAGGGTCTCTCCGGTGGTTCGGAGGACGCCGGGCAGGTCCATCAGCGGGCACTGGAGGTCGAAGGGGGGCAGGGCGGCGCCTTCATCGAGGACTTGGATGCCCGGCAACGCCGGGCCCAGGAGGGCGACCAGCTCCCGCGGGCAGGCCACCCGGACGGTGCCGCCCCGCCCGGCCACCTGCGGCACGAAGCGGATGAACTGCAGGGTGTCGCCCAGCCCCTGCTCCGCGTGAACGAGCAGGGTACGGCCCCGGAAGTCCTCGCCCTTCCAGCGCGGCTGCGTGAACCCGTGCCGCGGAGCCACGCCTGGCGCGCGCCAACGCCAGCCGAACTCCTGCCAGCCCTGGGCGAAATCGCCGCGCTGGAGCAAGTGCAGGGCATGGTTGTAGTGGGCCTCTGCGAAGGAGGGATCGAGCTTCAGGGCCGCCTCCGAGCAGCGGAAGGAGTCCTCCAGGCGGCCCGCCTGCCAGTAGGTGATCCCCAGGTTGAGGTGGGCCTGGGGGAACCTCGGGTTGAGGGCCAGCGCGCGGCGGAAGGCTTCAATCGCCTCGTCAAAGCGGAGGCCGGTGCGCAGGATGTTGCCGAGGCTGTTCAGCGTGTTGAGGTGGCCGGGTCGGACCTCCAGGGCCTGCAGGCACAGGGTCCGGGCGCGGTCGAGATTCCCCAGCTGGCACTGGGCCACCGCCAGCACATGGAGGGCGTCGGGATGGTGGTCATCCAGCCTCAGGGCGTCCTCGCAAAGCCGGGTGGCCCCGAGGCCGTCGCCCTGTTCGAAAAGCCGCCAGGCCGCGTCGACCAGGGCGCCCGCCGCCGCGGCATGCGGGGCCTTCACCGCTGGTTCCCGGTCCGCGCAGCACCTCTTGAACTTCCTGCCGCTGCCGCAGGGGCAGGGATCATTTCGACCGACGATGGTCATGGGCGACTGCCTTTTCCGGAGCCTGCGCCAGGTCTGGAAACAGCCCTGGCATTTGGTCACAAGTCGGGGGCACGCGGGCCTCCAGGCATTATGATACCAAATGGTATAGAAAGCCCTACCCCCCCCACCGGAGCAACCTTGAAGGTCCCTCTGCTGAGCTTAGCCCTGGCAAGCGCCGCGGTGGGTGGGCATGCCCAGGATGCCCTCCTGCTCAATCAGGCCTTCAAGCTCCACTACACCCGCTGGCAGTCGAACCAGTCGGCCAGCGACATGACGCAGGCCAACTACGACTTCACTCTGTCCATGCCCGTCATCGACTACCGGCTGGGCACGCTGGCCCTGACAGGAGCTTTGGACTACCAGCGCTTCTCCAGCGAGGCGGGAACCCAGTCCGCCCTGGGGCTCAACACCTACGGCCTCCGGGCCACCCTGTTCCCCTACCGCCCCTTCCACCTGAGCCTGGACTATGTCCACGCCCAGTCGCCGAGCCTTGCGGGCTACTCCCGGGTCAATAACGACGTCATCGGTGCAGCCCTGAACTATCGCGGGCGCACGGTCCAGGATCTGCAGATCACCCTGCGGCACGGAACGGCCAGCCAGGCAGGGGAGGGCGAGTCGTGGTCCCTCAGCACCCTGACCGCCAACCAGCAGTACGGCGGCACCCGGGTCCATCTCACGGCCACCCACCAGGAGTTCGCCACCCGGGGTAGTGGTCCGGCCTTCAAGGACGATTTCTTGTACGGCAGCCTCGAGACGAAGTTGGCTCCCACCTGGTTCTTCCGCACCAGCGTGACGGCCGAGGGCATGGCCGACTCCCACACCACAGGCCTGTCCGCCGACCTGATGGGCCAGTGGGGCGCCTGGATCACCCAGACCAATGTGGGGCGCAACGAATCCGAGAGCCCCGCGGGGCGGGCCGCGTCGAATTCTGCTGCCCAGTCGCTGATCTACTCGGTGGAACGTTTCTCCACCTTCGGCGCCTTCTCGGCCAGCGATCAATCCGCTTCGGCAGGATTCCCCGGTTCGCGGCAGGGGGCCCTGACCCTGGGGGGCTCCTATGCGCTGACGGCCCAGTGGCGGGTGTCCGCGGACATGAGCATCGCCCAGGTGCACAGCAACGGCCTCAGCACCGGCGCAGGGACCTCCACTGCCGAAGGGATCACCCGCTCCTTCCACCTGGGGATCTCCGAGGGGGGCGATGTCCCCACGCTGGTGAAGCGGGCTCTCTTCTACCTGTCGGACCAGGCCTTCCAGCGTCGCGTGCAGGACGACTATGCGCCGGGCTACGTGCCCTCGGAGCTGGCCCAGGAGATGCAGCGGCGGCGGATCCTCCAGGGTGGCAAGCTCGGCTTCTCCAGCGAGCTGTTCCACATCCGGAACGAGCAGGGCGGGAAGATGGACTGGGTGCGGATCACCGGCGACCTGAGGATGGCGGAGGGCCTGCGCATCTTCACCATGGGGGACCTCCGCCGGGACGACGGCTTGGGCCTCGCGGGGGTGCACCGGGAGGAGCGGAACCTGGCTCTGAACGCCTCGGAGCTGTTCGGGCGGTCCACGCTCTCCGGCTCGGTCGGCTTTGGGCGCTCGGAGCAGTCCATGACCTCCACGGCCCAGGCAGACCTTCCGGCCTACCTGGTTATGGGCGACCGGGCCAGCTCGTCCTCCTTCTATACGCTGAACTTCAATTCCAGTGTGGGTCGATTCCCCTACGGCATCCTCTGGACCCGCTACCAGGCCTCCCAGAGCCCGGCCATCACCACCGTCGGCACCCATCTGGACCTGAACTCCGGCCTGCTGGATGTGCGGTTCTCGGTCCAGGTGGTGCGGCGGCAGGACGGCATCCGCTACACCCAGTTCCTGGTCGACCTCCTGCGGGCCTTCGACACCGTCGCCCTCTACCGTTTTGGGCAGCGTTGATGCCACACGGACTTCGGCAGGACCGATCTCTCCAGGTGCCTCGGGCCTTCGGGCGATGGGGTCGTTGGAGGGCTGCGGTCAGCCGCGGCCTGGGCCTCTTTGTGTTGGCAGGCCTTCTTGCGCTGGCCTCGCCGGCCGCCCCGCCAACGGCCCCCTCAGAGGCCCACCGGGGCTGCGCCGGCTGCCACGCTGAGCACAACTCCCCCATGGCCGCGTCACGTCATCCCGCCAGTCGGGAGGAGGTCGCCCGCATCAGGCGCAGTGCCATCGATGCCGCCTGCCTGGCCTGTCACATGAACCCGCTGCCGGCCAGCGCCTCCAAGTCGCTGGCCGCTGGCCCGGGGCTGGGTCAGACGCTGGGCCGGGCCGTGGGCCTGGTTCCCGCAGGCGCCGGTTCCCTGGGGCTGTCGCGCCAGGGGGAGGAGGGGCTGCTGGTGCCGGCCGGTGGTTCCGATCATGTGAATCAGAGGCCCGGCAGTCTTGCCGCTCGCTATACCCGCGTGGTAGGTGCGGGGCCCACGCGGGTGGTCTTGCGGTCGGGCTGCTCGGCTTGCCACGATCCCCACGGGCGGACGCCCAAGAAGCTGCGGGCCCTCGCCTTCGACGCCAGGGGCCAGCTTCTGCGCGGCGTCAAACCGGCCTCCGCCTCCCAGGTCTGCTTCGGCTGCCATGCGGGGAACGAGGCTGCGCCGCTGGAACAGGGGAAGGCGGATGTGGGGCTGCTCTTCAGCAAGGGCGCAGCCTCCAGCCATCGCATGGGGCGCAAGGCCTCGGACCGCATGGACCTGCCGAGCCTCCGCACCAGCCCTAACCAGGATCCCCTGGACTGCACCTCGTGCCATGCCAACCCCGATCCCACGGGGCTCCGCGGGCCCCACGTGTCGCGCTTCCCCTCCCTCCTGAAGGCCAGCTACGGCTACGAACGCGATGCAGGGCTCCTGGGGGCGCGCTCCAACGACCTGTGCTACACCTGCCACGACCAGCGTTCCATCGAATCCAACCGGTCCTTCCCCTTCCACCGGGAGCACCTCCTGGGGTTCACCACGGCCTCATCTCTGAAGGCGCCCGTCAAGGGACTCCGCACGGTGCGGGAGATCCAGGCGGGCCGCCCGCTGGCGCCGCCGGCGGGGCTTGGCGTGCCGACGCCCTGCGCCACCTGCCACACGGCGCACGGCTCCATGAGCCAGCCCGCGCTCATCCAGTTCGATACCGCAGTTGTGACCCGCTCCACTGTAGGCGCGGTTGAATTTAGTAGAAATGGTGTGGGCCACGGCACCTGCACGCTCACCTGCCATGGCTACGATCACGTCCAGACACGCTACTGAGCGTTCCGCCGTGTCCCCTTCAGCGCCGTTTCCGGGGCCGGCACCCGACCAGGAGTCTCCCATGCGCACACCCTCGGAACAGCACCCGGAAACCGCCCGCCCTCGCCGCCCGCTGTGGGCCGGGGCGCTGATCCTCTTGGTCGCGGCCTTTGGCTGCGACAAGCCGACCCATCCTGTGGCGCAGGTGGGACGCGCCTGGGTGGGGCAGCCCGAGTGGACCTACTACCTGGAGCACCACCCGGCCGCCACTCCGGCTGTGGCCCTGGAGGACCTGCTGAGGCGCGAAGTCGCCTGGCAACAGGCTGAGCGGCGGGGCCTGCTGGAGGGCGAAAACTGGGAAGCATTCAAGGTGCAGAACCGGGTGGCGGTGCTGAGCAGGGCCTACCTGGACCGCCAGCCCGGGGCTCCGCCCCTCACGGAAGCCGCAGCCAAGGCCCATTTCATGGCGTCGAACGAGCAGCGCCGCGTGGTGCACCTGGTCTGCAAGACCGAGAGCGAGGCGAAAGCGGCCCTGGGCCGGATCCAGAAGGGGGAAGGCTTCGAGAAGGTCGCCACGGCCCTTTCCATCGACCCTTCCACCGCGAGCAACCACGGGAATCTGGGCTGGATCAAGCGGGACCAGGTGGTCCAGGCCTTCGCGGACCCGGTCTTCGGCGCCAAGGTGGGCGAACTGCGCGGCCCCTTCCAGAGCGAATTCGGTTGGCACGTGGCCCAGGTCCGGGAGGTCAAGGCGCCCACGGACGCGGATTTCGAACAGAACAAGGCCGCCCTCCTGGCGGGCCTCGAGGAAATGAACCAGACCCAGCGCCGCCCGGCGGTGTTGGCGCCGCTGCGGGCCACCTACCCGCTGAAGGCGGACCGAGCCGTGCTCAGCATCGACCGCACCACCGTTCCCGTGGAGGGGGACGAGAAGCGTGTGGCGGGGAAGGTGGGTTCCAAGGAGATCACGCTGAAGGCCCTCAAGCTGTTCATGGGCGAGGCCATGAACGTGGGCGGGGCGAGCCACGGCCTTGGTCCCGAGACCAAGGGGAAGTTCCTTGACCTCATGGCGGATGACCTGCGGCTGACCCTCGCAGCCGAGAAGGCGGGTCTGCCCAAGGAGCCCGGCATCAAGGCCGCCATCTGGGATTCGGAGCGGGCCGCGGCCTTCAACCTGTTCTCCCAGATCTTCCTGAAGGATTACAAACCGCAGGAGGCCGAACTGAGCGCGCACTATCAGGCGCACCTCGAACACTTCCGCTCCATCGGTGCGGTGAAGGTCTACCTGCTGGTGGCCGACCTGCCTGAGACGGTGGACCAGGCGGCGCGGGAGGCCCAGAAGGGAGTGCCCTGGAAGCAGCTCGTGGACAAGTACGCCATCAAGGAATCCACGGGCCAGTGGGATGCAGGCTGGCTGGAGGTCTCCGGCCTGCAGAAGGTGCTGCCCAAGGAAGCCGTGGTGGCCATGCTGAAGCAGCCCCTGGGGTCGCTCGTCGGCCCCGTGCCCAGTCCCGAGGGTTCCATGCTCTTCAAGGTGCTGGAGCGGAGGCCCGGTGAGGTGCTGCCCTTCAAGGACTGCCTGGAGCAGGTCCAGAAGGACTTCGTGAAGGTCGAGGGCGCCGCCGTGGTGAAGCGGTACCTGGACGGCGAGGGCAAGGCCGGGCTTTCCGTGAAGACCTTCCCGGAGAACCTGAACAGCCCGGTGGTGCGCTGAGATGAGTTCCGGGATTGCGGCTTCGGCAGGGCCCCAGGGCGCATCCGGCCTCGGGGGCCTTGGCCGCCTGCTGGTCCTGGCCACGGCGGTGCTCTGCGGCGCTGCGGTGATGGAGATTGAGGTCCTCGGGGCCCGGGTCGTGAGCCCCTGGTTCGGTGTGAGCCTGTTCGTGTGGACTGCCCTCATCACGGTGACGCTGCTGGCGCTGGCCGCCGGCTACTTCCTGGGCGGCCAGCTGGCGGATCGGCGAGGAGATCTGCGGACCCTCGCCTTTGTGGTGGGGGCCGCCGGCCTGCTGCTCATGGTCGTGCCCTGGCTCCGTGCGCCGGTCCTCCAGCTCTGCGCCAGGGCGGGTATCCGCGGCGGGGCCCTCCTCTCGGCCCTGATCCTCTTCGGCGCCCCCCTCACCCTGCTGGGCATGGTCACGCCCTTCGTCGTGAAGCTGTTCCTCCGGGATGTGCGGGAGACGGGAAGTACCGTGGGACGCCTGTCGGCGCTCTCCACGGTGGGCAGCTTCCTGGGCACCGTGGCCACGGGCTTCTGGCTGATCCCCGCCTTCCATGTGGATCAGATCGCGGGCGGCAGCGCTTTCGTTCTCCTGCTCCTCGCGGGGGGGCTGCTCAGCGTCACCCTGCGGAAGGCCCGGGCCATGGCCATCGCGCTCCCGGCCCTCTGCTTCCTCCAGGCGCCGCCCCTGGCCCGGACGGTCCTCGACTCCGGCACCCGGGCCGAGGTGGTCTTCCGCCAGGGCAGCTTCTACGGCCCCATCCGGGTGGTGGACTACACCTATCCGCCCAACCACACCCGGGAGATGCTCATCGGCGGGATCATTCAGGGCGGGCTCGACGTGGTCTCGGGAGAGCCGGTCTACCCTTATGACTATTTCCTCGAGCGGGCGGCACTGTCCTTCGTGCCGCGGGCCCGAAGGGCGCTGATCGTGGGACTGGGCCCCGGCGTGATGACCGCCCGCCTGGCGAAGTACGGGCTGTCGGGCACGGTGGTAGAGATCGATCCCCGCGTGGCAGAGGTGGCGCGAGACTACTTCGGGTACCGGCAGGATGCCTTCAAGCTGGCCGTGGCCGACGGCCGCCACTTCCTCGAGACCACCCGGGAGACCTACGACCTGGTGCTGCTGGACGCCTTCTCCGCAGAGACAGAGCCTTCCCACATGTTCACCCGGGAGGCCTTCCAGGCGGTGAAGCGTTGCCTGAACCCCGGGGGTGGTCTGGTCATCAACCTGGCGGCCGTGGCCGGCGGTTCCGAGGAGGAGAACCGGGTGCTGAATGCCGTCCTGCGCACGATGCAGGGCGTCTTTCCGGAAGTCTCCGCCTTCGAGGCTCCCGATCCCGCCCCGGGCGCCGTCGTCAACTTCACGCTGGTGGGATCGCTCACACCCGGCATCCGGCCGACGCCGCGCACCTTCCTTCCCCCCTACCCGCCAGCCGCCCAGTATCTGGAAGGCTTCATGGCCACTCCGTACCGCCTCCCCAGTGCCGGCGAGGGGTACACGGACGACTGGTGCCCCATGGAGGCCCATGGCGCCGCCACCAAGCTGAAGTCCCGGAAGACCCTGGCCGCGCCTCCCGAGATCCTGCTGGACTGAGCGGGCGCCTGCAGGCAGAGCGCGGCGAAATCTGCCGGTTCACGCTGGATCCTTGGGGAGAGTCTGCCCATCCTCCGGGAGTGCGCGGACCGGCCGCCGGGCCCGCGCGGTTCAGGCTCAAGCCTGCGCCTCTGGTGGCCGTAAGAACGGCAATCGGCCCCGAGGCGAACGCCATGAGAAAGAGCCATCCAGCCTATACCCGCCGAAAGTTCTCGCTGCGCTGGCGGGGGCGGCGGTGGTACGACCCGAACGAGCGGAAGCTCATCTGGTCGACGGCGTGCATGGCGGCGCTCACCCTGGTGGCGAGGCTGGCGGTGATGGCCGTGTCGGCCCTCCAGGAACCCACCCTCGCTGCGGGAGCGATCCCGGTCCGCGGGCTGGTCGGCACGGCCCACGACCTCAGCGCCACGGGGCCCTACAAGGTCACCCACAGCACCGAGACCTGCACCTTCTGCCATACCCCGCACCAGGCCGTCTCGGGCATCAACCAAGCCATCCCCATCTGGAACCACGAGACCACCACCACGCAGTTCCTGATGTACTCCAACGCCACCATGAAGGGGGTTGTGGACCCACAGCCCCTCGGGCCGAGCCTGGCCTGTCTCTCCTGCCACGACGGGACCCTGGCCATGGGAGCCCTCCACGAGGCCCCTCCCGGCGGAGGGAATGGGGACTACTCGCAGGCTCAGGGCGGGGGCGTGAACCCCGGCACGGGCCTGATGCAGGGGGCGAACACGATCGGGCACGACCTGACAGGCGTCCATCCCATCTCCATGACCTACCGCGACGACCTGAACAAGTCCCTGCGGCATCCCACCGAACTCGTCGGCGTGCGCCTCTATCCGTCCAACGTCTCCGGGGGCAAGGTCCAGTGCGGTTCCTGCCATGACCCCCACAACTACGGGAGCGCCGGCGGCACGGCGCCTTTCCTCAGGGTCACCACGCAGGGTTCCGCGCTCTGCCTGAGCTGCCACCTCATGTAAGAACCGCCCGCCCCTCATGGATCGGGGCGGGCGGCGTCGAAACCGGGAACGGTTCCGCAGGATCAGTGGGCTGCGGGTGTGGCAGGCTGCTTGACGATGCGGGAAGTGAAGTAGATGGCGGGGAAGGTCCGGTTCAGCGTGGCGCTGTGGAACTGCGCCATGGGCATCTCCAGCGATACCTCGATCTTGTCGCCGACCGCCACCTGGGTCTGCGGGCCTGCCGCCCACAGCTCGCCGCTGGGAACCTTGAAGCGGACATAAGTGTAATTGCTGGCGTCCATCGTCTCGAGCACGACCCCGGATGCGGTGGAGCCGACAGCCTGAGCGGCCTGAGCGGAGGCCTGGGGGGCAGCTTCCGTCGCCTGAGGGGCAACGTCGCGGCGGCAGGCGAGGATGCCCAGCGTCAGGGGCAAGGACAGGAGGATCAGGGTTCGGTTCATGTGGGACCTCATGGGTTCAGGGTTTGTGGGGAGGGAGCGGAGCCTGGGATGGGCCCCGCTCCGGCGTGTTAGTGGCAGTTGGTGCAGCCCACGTAGAGCAGGTTGGGTTCATTGGAGAAATGTGGCTGGTGGCAGGAGAGGCAGGTCAGGGGCTTGCCAGTGGAGGGGTTGGTGACGCCGCCCGTGGGGTGGTTGGCCTGGGGATGATTCCCGCTCTTGTCCTTGTGGCAGCTGAGGCAGGTCTTCTGGATGTCGCCCTTGGGGAAACCCTTGGACTCGCCGCCGTGGGAAGTGTGGCAGGTGGCGCACTGGCCCGCCATCACGGGCTGGTGCCGCGAGGCGGCCTGCTCGGCCTGCTTCTGCAGGCCGTCATGGCACTGGAGGCAGAGGTCCTTGGGATTGCCGGCCAGCAGCGAGGGCAACTGGGAGGCGTGGGGTGCGTGGCAGGTCATACACTCCCCGTTGACCACCGGGGGGTGCGGGAAGGCCATCTTGGCGGCGGCGGCGACTTTGTCGTGGCACATGAAGCAGAGGTCGGGCAGGGGAGTGTTCAGGCCGAAGGGCTTGTCGGGCGTGGGTCCGGCATGGCAGGTGTCGCAGGCCCCTTCGGCCACCGGGGGGTGGCCCTTGCCCTTCAGCATGCCGCCACTGTCGGAGCCGTGGGGATCGTGGCAGGTGATGCACTGCTTCGCGCCCACCGCGTAGCCCTTGTGCTTGGGCTGCAGGTCCGCCTCAACATGACAGCCCACGCACAGCTCCTCCACCGGGGAGACGAGCCCGTGGTCGAATTTGCCCGTGTGGGCCGTGTGGCAGCTCAGGCAGTCCCCCGAGGCGGCAGGGGCATGGGGGTGTTTGGCCTTGAGCTTCTCCTCGATGGAGGTGTGGCAGGTCACGCACAGGGCCGCTGGCTTGGCGCTGAGCAGGGCCTTCTCTTCGGACTGGTGGGGAGCGTGGCAGGTCCGGCAGGCGTTCTCGAGGACGGGCTTGTGCCCCCAGCCGCCCTTGGGGACTTCCGGGGTCGGGTGGCAGGTGAGGCAGGTCCCACTCTGGGGCCGGTTCAGGAGCGCTTCGGACCGCGAGGCGTGGGGCCCATGGCAGGCTAGGCACTGGCCTTCCCGGAAGGGGTTGTGCGCGGTCAGACCTTCCTTGGGCTTGGCGCCCTCGTGGCAGTTGAGGCATAGTCCCGGGACCGGTTCGCTCAGGTCCAGGCCGCCGCGCTGGTTCGGCGTGGTGTGGCAGGAATCGCAGCCATCCAGGAAGGGGGGATGGATGTTGGGAAGGATGAGGCCCTTCTGCATCGAGGCGTGGGATTCGTGGCAGCCGACGCAGTTTGCGCCGGCCAGCGTGGCGCCCTTGTGCTTTTCCGTGAAGGCCTTGCCGCCCAGCTCATGGCAGGTGAGGCAGGTTTCCGATGCGGTGGGGGTCCGCAGCAGGGACGGGCCCTTCTCTGAGTGTGGGCCGTGGCAGGTGGAGCAGGCACCCGATTCCACCGGGGCGTGTCCGACCTGGAAGGTGTCCTTCCGCTCATGGCACCGGTAGCAGAGGTCAGGCTGGGCCAGGGTCAGCAGCTTGGGAACGCTACCACCGTGCGGGTCGTGGCAGGCGAGGCAGGAGGCCTTGTTCTTTAGGGCCTGGTGGTCGTGCCCTTTGCCGGTGAGCTCGCCGTGGCAGCTGGCGCAGAGCTTCTCCGTCTCTTGTTTCAGCAGCCGGGGATCGGGGCCGCCATGGGGCAGGTGGCAGGCGCTGCACTGACCCTGTTTCACGGGTGCGTGCAGTACCGTCCGTTCCACGATGGTTCTGTGGCAGGCCCCGCAGAGCTCGAATTCGCCCTTCCTCAGCAAGCCCGGCCGGTCGGCGGCATGGGGGGCATGGCAGGCACCGCACCGGCCTTCTTTGACGGGGAAATGGGGGACCCGCGTCGCCGCCTTGTCCTGGTGGCAAGCTTGGCAGAGCTTCTCGGGGGTATCCTTCAGCACATGCTCATTGGGGGCCAGGTGGGCACCGTGGCAGGCCAGGCAGTCGCCTGCTTTCGCGGGGGCGTGGGTGACTGCGGCCTTGAGCAGACCGTCGTGGCAGGTCAGGCAGAGCTGCTTCGGGGGCGCCGTCAGGAGGTTCTGCTCCTTCGAGCTGTGAGGCTTGTGGCAGTCGCCGCAGGTTCCCCCCTCGAAGGGTGGATGGAGGGAGTCACCTTCCTTGGCGGGGTTCGCGTGGCAGTCGGAGCAGAGGCCCGGGACCGGCTTCTGGAGCAGGCCCTTGGTGTTCGAGGCGTGCGCGGCGTGGCAGTCGAGACAGCTGCCGGCCTTCACCGGGGCATGGGGATGGTCGGTGGCGGGGAGAGCCTCGTGGCAGGTCAGGCAGAGGGCTGGCGGCGGCTCGACCAGGGGCGCACTCCCGCCCTTGGTGGCCTGGTGGCAGTTCGAGCAGTCACGGGTGGAGAAGGGGGCGTGCTGCCGGTCCCGGAGCATGCCCTTCTCGGCCGAGCCATGGGGATCGTGGCAGGAGAGGCAGCCTGAGGGTTTCAGGGATATGCCCGTGTGTGGCGCCTTCAGAGCCTCGAGGTCGTGGCAGGTCGCGCACAGCTCCGCCGGCTTCTCCTTGAGCAGGAAGCTGGTCGAGGATGGGTGGGGCTGGTGGCAGGCGAGGCAGTCGTCCTTGGCGGCGCTGTGGGCATGGGCCTGGCCGAGCCGCGCCCTGACGGCCTCGTGGCAGGAGAGGCAGAGCTCCTGAGCGGGCTTCGGGAGCAGGCCCTTGCGCCCGCTGTCGTGGGCTGCGTGGCAGGCCAGGCATTCGCGCTTCCCGGCGAACTGGTGGGCGGCTCGCTCCCCCACGGCGGGCTTGAACGCCGGGTGGCAGATCTGGCACAGGTCCCGGCCGCCGGAGGCATGCAGGACGTTGGTATTGGCCTTCCCGTGCTCCAGGTGGCACCACTTGCAGTGACCCTCCCGGAGGGGCTTGTGGGCGGTGGGCGAGGCGCTCAGCCTGGCGGCCGGTTCGTGGCAGGCGGCGCAGGCCGGCTTGGGGCCCTGGGCGTGCAGGGAGACGCCCGCCCCGGCCAGGAAGGCCGCCAGGAGCAAGATCCGAGACGGAAGCCGCATGGACTCGGGGGAGGGGGGGAAGGGCGCGGGACGCCGGGGTGGTGAGGGGCCGAGGCGGCGCCTCGGGGCACTTTGAATTGTGGACCTTGAGGTGAGCAAGATCCAGGCGCCGGTGTCCACTGGCCGGGAACTGTGACGGATGTCGCGCCTGGCGAGGGCGGGTGCAGCTGGAGCTACTTCGCGTTGAACTTGAACTTGCCCTCGTGGCACTCCAGGCATTTCACAACCGGGGGCTGATGCTGCCGGTGGCATTCCGTGCAGGAGACCTCGCCCAGGTGGGAATCGTGGGGATTCGGCTTCACATTCCGGGTGACGGCCTTCATGGCGGGGTAGTCCCCGTGGCAGACCATGCAGGATTCCGCGGCCACGGCCTTCTTCGTGGGATTCTCCTCATGGTGGCAGTCGTAGCAGTGCACACCCGCCTTGATGTGCGGGGCCGGGAGCTTCCGGGTCGGGCCGGGCTGGGCTGTCAGCACGCAGCCTCCGAGCGCCACGAGAAGACCCAGGGGTACCGACCAGCGAAATGTCATGGGGCGTTCCTTTCTTGCCGAATATCAGACTAGATGAGAGCCGCCTTCTCGAGATACCGGAAGCCCGTGGATGAGGAATCGTGGGATCATGACGCTGAGGGAATCTATATCCCGGTCTCCCAGCCGCCTGCTCCAGCCTTTGCTTCCCTGGGGCGACCGGGATGCCGCCCTCCCCTGAACCGTGCCCATAGGACCTGTTCATGAGCTATTCCCTCCGAATCTCCGTCGCGACTCAGCTGCTGGTCCTTGCCCAGGTCGTGGGCTCTCTATCCGCTCAATCGGCCCAGAGGCGGGCCAAGGTTCCTGACTCGGTTCCGCCCTACCAAGCGCAGCGCGTGGTCAAGGGCCCCATCGAGATCCAGGGTGCCGACGAGCTTTTGGACCTGGGCGAGGAGTGGTCCCGGGGCTTCCGAACCCTGCATCCGGAGGCCAACCTCACCTACCGCGCCCGGCTCTCCAAGGACGCCGTGAAGGACTTCATCGCGGGCGGCCAGCTCCTGATCCTGTCGGCCCGGGAACTGACGCCGGAGGAGAACGCCGCCTTCCAGGGCAAGCACGGCTACCAGCCCATGCGAATCCCGGTCTGCCTGGACGCGAACATCGTCTTCGTCCACAAGTCCAACCCCATGACAGAGATCACCATGGAGAAGCTGGACGCGATCTACTCGAAGAACCGGTTGGGCGGGGCCAAAGCCGCCGCCCTGACCTGGGGGGACCTCGGCCTCCGCGGCTCCTGGGCCAAGCAGCCCATCCACGCCTACGCACGCGCCGAGGGGACCACGACCCGCACGACCTTCGCCGCCCAGGCCATGCTTAAGGGCGAGTACCGCGACGGCATCATCTCGTGCGAGAATCCGGCCGCCCTGGCGGAGGCGGTCACGAACGACCCGGCCGGCATCGCGTTCGGGAGCATGGCCTCCTGGTACTTCTCCACCAAGGTGATCCCCGTGGTGCCCCACCGCGCGACGGACGCACGCATGCCCACCCAGGAGAATGTGACCACCAGCCGCTATCCCATGCCGCGGCTCTTCTACATCTACCTGAACCGCACGCCCGGAGAGCCGCTGCCCGACGCGATCCAGGAGGTGGCCATGTACCTGCTGTCGAAGGAGGGCCAGGATGCCGTGGCCGATTCGGGCCTCCTGCCTGGTCCCCCGGAATTCCTCACCATCGCCCGCCGCCGTCTGAGCCGCTGAGGGCCACGCGAAAAAAGCTATCCTCTGCGCCAGCCGACCGTGCCGTCCTTGCGATCTTCCAGCACGATGCCCATGGTCTTGAGCTGATCGCGGACGCGGTCGGCCTCGGGCCAGTTCTTCGCCGCCTTGGCGGCGCGGCGGGCCTCGATGAGGGCCGCCACCTCGGCGTCGAGGCTCTCCCCCTCGTGGGGCCAGGCGGCGAAGATGGCGTCGGTCTCGTCCAGGAAGGCCAGCGCGGCATCCCGCTCCTCCCGGGTGAGGGCCACGTGGTCGTCCTGGGCGTTGAGATCGCTGATGAGGGTGAAGATGGCGGCCAGGGCCTCAGGGGTGTTCAGGTCGTCGGCCATGGCGGCCCAGAACGCCTCGCGGGCCTGGTTCAGCCGGGCCATGGGATCGATGGCCTCCGACCAGGGGCCGCCCCCGGCCTGGCCCTCGCCCTCCATGCGCTTGCGGAAGGCCCGGATGCGCTTCAGCGAGTTCTCGGCGGCCCGCAGGCCCTCGAAGCTGAAGTTCAGCACCTTGCGGTAGTGGTTGCTCTGGATGGCGTAACGGAGGGCGATGGGATCCACCCCCTTGGCCACCAGGTCGCGGAGGGTGAAGAAGTTCCCCAGGCTCTTGGCCATCTTCTGGCCCTCGACCATGAGGAACTCGCCGTGCACCCAGTGGTTCACCCAGCGGTGGCCCAGGCAGCCCTCGCTCTGGGCGATCTCGTTCTCGTGGTGGGGGAAGATCAGGTCCACGCCACCGCTGTGGATGTCCACCCGCTCGCCCAGCAGCTCCATGCCCATGGCCGAGCACTCGATGTGCCAGCCGGGGCGGCCGGGGCCCCAGGGGCTGTCCCACCAGGGCTCGCCGGGCTTGGCGGCCTTCCACAGCACAAAGTCCGTGACGGAGTCGCGTTCGTATTCGTCGGCGTCCACCGAGGCGCCCGCCTGCATGCCCTCGCGATCCAGGTGGGCCAGGCAGCCGTACTGGGGCAGCCCGGCGATGCGGTAGTAGACGCTGCCCTCGCGGACATACGCCAGGCCCTTCGCCTCGAGCTCCTGCACGAGGTGGATCATCTGGGGGATGTAGGCCGTGGCCCGGGGGAGGAAGTCCGCCCGCTGGACGCCTAGCGTCTCCAGGTCCTCCAGGAAGATGGTGGTGAAGCGCTCGGTGAGGGCCTTCATGGCCTCGTGGCGGGCCCCGTTGGAGGCGTCCGCAGGCAGGGCACCCTGGGAGTCGCGGATGATCTTGTCCTCGACGTCGGTGATGTTCATGCAGTGGCGGACCTCATGGCCAGCGGCCTGGAAGGTCCGCTTGAGGAGATCCTGGAAAAGGAAGGTCCGTAAATTTCCGATGTGTGCGTAGTTGTAGACGGTGGGCCCGCAGGTGTACAAAGAGACCCTCCCGGGCACCACCGGCGCCACGGGCTCGATCTTTCGGGTCAGGGTGTTGAAAAGGGAGATCTGCCGCTGCATCTTCATGGCACTAGGTAACCATCTTTATCGCTTCTTCTGAAGGCTTCGTGTGTCCTCATGGGTCTCTTCGGCGGGAAATCCAGGAACCAGGCCCCCCCCGGGCGGGATGAGCGTCTGGTCCAGGTCGAGGAGGAGAACCGGGCCCTGAAGAGCCGCCTGGAGGAAACCCGGGAACTGGTGCGGCACCTGGACCAGGACCGCGACCTGCTCCTGGGGGCCGTCGAGCGCCTCCGCCCAGGGCTGTCGCCTCGGGAGCTGGGGCAGGCCCTCATGGAGGTCTGTTTCAAGCCCCTTGGCCTCGCCTGCTTCTATGTGGCTCTGGCGGACTGGGACCGCGATCAGCTGGAGTTCGTGCTGTATCACGAGGGGGGGCGGGTCCGGCAGCACCCCTCCCGGCGGCTCTCCGACCGGGCCGGCCTGTCCGAGCGGGTCCTCTCCAACCGCCGGGCGATCTACATCCGGACCATGGAGGAGGGGCAGGCCTCCGGCAGCCTGCTGACCGCCGCCGAGCAGGCCACCGGGCTCATCCCCCATTCCTGGTACGGCGTTCCGCTGGGAATGGGGCCCCGGCCGACCGGACTCGTGAGCTTCCAGAGTTTCCAGACCGACGCCTTCAGCGAAAGCCGGCGGCGGGTGATGGATGCCCTGGCGGCGCTCATGTCCAACTGCATGAGCCCGCAGGAGACCCTTCAGCGCCCCTGAACCAGGGCCAGGAGATCCTCGGGCAGCACCCTCGCGCGATTGTCGGACCCGGCCACCAGATGGACGCTCTCGCCCTCGGCCAGCAGCAGGCCATCCCGCTCGATGCGATAGCCGAACACGATGCGGCGGCGGCCGGACTCCCGCAGGAAGGTCCTCACCTGCACCAGCTCGTCATAACGCGCCGGGGCGCGGAAGCGCACGCGGATCTCGTTCACCACCAGGCGCACGCCCCGGGCCTCCCAGTCCGCATAGCTCTGGCCCAGCTCGCGCAGGAAGTCGCTGCGGCCCAGTTCCATCCACACGGGATAGGTGGCGTGGTGGACGATGCCCATGGCATCCGTTTCGGCATAGCGCACTCGAAGTTCGGTCAGGGATTCCATGGTTGGATTATCCACCACTCTGACTACCCCCATATCGGACAGCGCCCGGCGCTGTCCTCCCGCTCCCGCGGCGCTGCGCTTGCGATCGCGGATGGGGCCCCGTGGTGGACGATGCCCATGGCATCCGTTTCGGCATAGCGCACTCGAAGTTCGGTCAGGGATTCCATGCCTCCAGCGTACAACGAGAAGCCCCGCCGGAGCGGGGCTTGGGCTGCGGCGGACCGGGCTCCCGGCTACTCGACGGTGACGCGGATGTGATCGCCCTTGTCCGTGGTGACTTCCAGCAGCAGGTCGCCCGGCTTGGAGCTGGCCAGGAGCTTCTGGAGCTGTTCGGGCTTCATGCCCTTCTTGGTTTCGCCGTTGATCTTGATCTCGCCTTCGCCGGCCATGTCGAGGATGCCGTTGGCCAGGCTGATGGGCATGCGGACGTGGACTTCCGTGGGCCCATCCACGCCCTTCTGCTTGTGGTGGTGCTGCATCATGGTCTTGGAGACGATGTCGACCTTGATGAACCGCGCGTTCTGCGCGGCCAGAGGAAGGCTGAGGCTGGCCGCCAGGGCCAGCGGGATCATGATGGCGCGCATGGGCGGCCTCCTTGGAAGGAATGGGTCGGCACTCGCCGGGTCGAATGATATTACGGACCGCCGGTCTGGCAGGTTAGCCCGGGTATCCTGGAAGGACGATGGAACGGAAGCCCACCTGGCTCCATCCAAGTCCATAGGCGGCCCGTCCGCCCTCTTCCCGGAGTCCCAGCATGAAAGCCCTCGCCGCCCTCCTGCTCATCGCCGCGCCCCTGGTGGCCCAGGGACCCGTGAAGTGGGAGCACGACTACCAGGCCGCCCTCAAGCGCGCCAAGGCCGAAAAGAAGGTCATCTTCATGGACCTCTGGACCGAGTGGTGCCCGCCCTGCCAGTACCTGCAGAAGAACGTCTTCCCCAGCCCCGAGGGCCAGGCCGCCCTGGCCAAGGTGGTGCCCTTCTCCGCCCTGGTCGAGAAGCGCGATCGCACTCCCCTGCCCGAGGGGAAGAAGCTGGCCGACAAGTTCGGCCTCGATGCCTACCCGACCATGGTGGTCCTCGATGCCGACGGCAAGGAACTGCGCCGCCAGGTGGGCGCCTTCCGCACCGGCGCCGAGTTTGCGGCCTGGCTGGGGGCGAAATAGCTTTCGGCTATCAGCTATCGGCTGTCAGTCAAAGCACGGCGGCCTGCGGGCCGCCGTTTCTTTAGCGGAAAGCTGACAGCTGATGGCTGACAGCTTCTAAAGGTCCTTCACGCCCGCCGGTGTCTTCGGCGGCTTGGGCAGGCGCTGCTTGAGGCCTTCCAGCTCGTCCTGCTGGGCCCCCATGCTGGGGCGGGGGGGCGGTGGCGGGGGCGGTTTCTTGGGGTTGGGCGGAGGCGGCGGTGTCGCATCCTTCACCAGGGTCTGCAGGTCATGGATGGCGTCGCGCTGGCCGGGTTGCTCCAGCAGCAGGCGCTCCAGCAGGGCCCGGGCCTCGTCGGGACGCTTGGCCTCCAAGTGGGCCCGCGCGGCGAGGAGCAGGGCCGGGGCGCGCCAGGCGGGCAGGGGCCGCGGGGCGCCCTGGCCCACCAGGGGGGATAGCGCCTTCAGGGCCTCCTCGGGGAGGTTGGTCCGCAGGTCGATCTGCGCGGCCAGAAGCACGTGGGAGGGCTTGGCATCCCCGGGGCGCCAGCGGCGGGCCCCGGGCAGGTCGCCATTCTCCATTGCCCGCTGCGCGAGCCAGGCCTTCACGCTGGGGGGGGCCCACACCTTCCCCGCCTGGGCGCGGAGGGGGGCGGCCAGAGCCAGCAGCAGGAGCAGGGCGGGTCGCCAGCGGGCCATGGGCTTGCCGGCGAAGAACAGCCAGAGAGCCAGTCCCACCAGGGCCAGCCAGGCGCCCGCCTCGGGGTGGGCCGGCTGAAGGGAGCGCTGGGCCGGGAGCGGGAGCCTGCCGGCGGCCAGGGCCTGGAGGCCGGCGGCGGCGGTCTCGCCGTTGGTGAACACCTGGCCTCCGGTGGCCTCGGCCAGGCGCGCCAGGAACTCCGGGTGGGCGGTGCTGACGGTGGGCTCCGCCGAGGCGGGTTGGGCCGGGATCTGGCCTCCGGGGCTGGGCCTGGCTGGCACCGGGTGGGGCTGGCCGTCTCCGAAGGCCAGCACGCAGACGGGCAGCTTGGCCAGCTTCAGTGCCGCGACGGCCCGGTCCAGGGCGGCCTCAGGGGCCTCCCAGGTCTCCTCACCGTCGCTGAGCAGCAGGATCACGGCAGGGGTGCCCCGGTCCACCTGGGCGGCCACCTGGGGCAGATCACGACCCAGGCTCGTGCCCGGGGAACCCACTTCGCCCGGTGCGACGGCCCGGAGTGCTTCGCGCAGCAGGGTGCGATCCTCGCCGGGAGGCTGCACAGGGATGGCGTCGCCCGTGAGCAGGTCCAGGCTCCACCGGAGGCCGGCCTGGGGCTGGGACCAGATGCGGTCCAGGGCCCCCACTGCGGCGTCCCACCGGGAGCGCCCGGCGGCGTCGGGCACGGCCATGGAGCGGCTGGCATCCACCACCACGTGGACCGTCAGCCTCGGGAATTCCGGCAGGCCCCAGCGGGGTTCCGCCAGGCCGAGCCCCAGGCCCGCCAGCATGAGCGCCATGCCCAAGCCCTGCCAGAGCGGACGCTGGCCCACCACCTGCACGCCGAGGCCCGGCCGCAGGTGGGCCCGCAGAGCCAAGGCCAGGGCCACCAGGATCGCTCCGCCGAAGGGGGCGAGCAGCCAGGGATGGGTGAAGGGCAGGTTCATGGAGCCTCCACCCAGGCGGGCCGGGGCCTGCCGCGCTTGAAGGCGAGGTCGGCGGCGAGGGGCAGGGCCAGCAGGGCGGCCACCAGGAGGCACCAGCGGGCCAGGGGCTGGCCTTCGGTGGGCTGGTCCACCGGCAGGAGCGTCTTCTCCAGCTGATCCACCGAGGCGAGGCTGCGGGCCAGGCCGACGGGATCCTCCGCGCTGAAGGACTCGCCGCCGGTGAGGTGGGCCACCTGCTGTAGCGTGGCGTGGTCCACCTCCACCCGCAGGCGGGCGAAGCCGCCGCCCTCCAGGGGCACCAGGCTCTCGCCGTCGGTTCCGAGGGCCACGGCGTGGATGCGGATGCCGTTGCGGCGGGCCTCCTCGGCGGCCTCCTGGGGCGTGACGCGGCCCCGGTTCTGCACGCCGTCCGTGATGAGCAGGATGACGCGGCTGCGGGCGGGGCTCTCTTCCAGCCGCCGCACCGCCGTCATGAGGGCCGAGCCGATGGCCGTGCCGTCGTCCCGGCTGTCCAGATCGAGCCGGGCAAGCATGCGGAGCAGGCGCGTGTGATCGGCGGTGAGGGGGCTGAGCGTCACGGGGTGGGCGCTGAACAGGATGAGGGCGAAGCGGTCATCGGGGCGGCGCTGGACGAACTGAGCCAGAGTGCGGCGGGCCGCATGCCAACGATCCTCCTCCGGTCGGTCGAGGATCTGCATGCTGCTGCTGCCGTCCAGCACCACGGCGAAGTCGACCACGGGGGCCTCGCCCCGCACGGGCCGGCGCCATTCTGGGCCCGCCGCGGCCAAGCCCAGCGCCAGGGCCAGGAGGGGGGGCAGCCAGTGGGAGCTGACGCGCGCCAGGGCGCTCGAGGGCCGCGAGGAGGGGATGCCCCAGCGGTAGACGACCCGCCAGGCCCAGATGAGCAGGGGCACAGCCAGCAGCAGCAGCAGGGGATGGCGCAGGGCGATCATGCGTTCCCCTTCCGGTTCCCGCGGGCGTCCAGCGCAGCCACCAGCGGCTCCGGGGCCGGGAAGGGTGGCTCGGTGCGGCCGAAGCGGGCGGCATCGAGGCTCTTGACCCACTGGTCCCAGGGGTCGAGGTCGCGGGCCTGGAACTCGGCCGGACCCCAGGCGCGGGCGGCGTCTCCGAAGCGGGCCGCCAGCAGGTCGCGGCCCAGGGCATGGGCTGCATCAAGGGCGGCGCGATCCCGCCCGGCTGGCGGCCAATGCCGGCGGAAGGTATGGGCCACGTGATGCAGATGCCGCTTGGCCGAGCCCTTCCGCCACCGGCGGACGGCCCAGGCGGCCAGCCCCAGGGGGGGCAGCAACCACAGGCTGGCCGAGGCCCAGGGGAATGGGATGGCGGGCAGGAGGTCCTCGTTCCCGCCGCCGAAGCCCACCCAGGGACCGCCGAAGGGGATGGTGCGGGGCACGTCGAGGCGCAGCTCGGGACTCCGCTGCCCGTTGCCCAGATCCAGGGCGGGGATCACCGCGAGTCCGGGTTCCAGGGCCTGCACCTGGAAACGCCAGCCGCGCCCGTCCGGCAGGGGCTCCAGGGAACGCAGGCGCAGGGGTCCCAGGCGGTCCTCCACCGTGGGCCGCGGAAGGCCGGGCCTGGCGGGATCCGCCTCCCGCAGCTCCAGCACCTGCAGCTCACCGAGGCCCAGCTGGGCCGGTGCCTTCCATGCGGGCGCGGCCCCGGCCCAGAGGCCCACCGCCATCAAGCATGCGATTTGTTGATATCTCGGAATCCGCACGCGGATTCCGGGCCAGGACAGGCGCTCGGGGGAACCTGCCATGCTCACGCCCCTCCGGCCCGCAGCCAGGCGTTCAGCTTCACGATGGGGTCCTCCAGGAGGTCCCAGCGTTGCCGCTCGATGGCGGGGGAGAAGCCCGGATCGGGCCAGGCCGGGGCCCTGGGCCCCTCCGGAGTCTCCGGCTGGAACCAGACGAGCCGGTGCCGCGTGGCCAGGGGCTTCAGCAGGGGAGCCAGGCCCTGCAGTCCCGCGCCATTGCTGAAGAGCCAGAGGCGATGGCCTTTCCCGTGTTCGCCCCAGTGGCCCAGGGCCTCGCGCCAGGCGGCTTCCGTGGGGAGGGCCGGCCCCCGCTCGGCGAGGGTCTCCAGGATGCGCAGGCCATGGATGCGGCCTCGCTTGGGTGCGATGCGCAGGGCGGGCGTGCGGCCGTCTCCGGGGACGATGAGCCCCAGCCGGTCGCCGGTGGCCTGGAGCGTGGCGAAGGCCGCGCCGCAGAGTTCCATGGCCCAGCGCAGCGGTGAGACCGGGTCGCCCAGGAACATGGAGGGCGAGGGATCCACCACCAGCCACAGCACCAGGTCGCGGCTGCTCTCGAAGCGCTTCATGATCGGCTCGCCCGTCCGGGCGGTCAGGGGCCAGTTGATGAAGCGGGGATCATCCCCCGGCACGTAGGGCCGGTTCTCCACGAAGGTGAGGCCGGAGCCCTTGAGCTTGGAGGGATGCAGGCCCTCGGTCCCCCCGCCCAGGCGTCCGCGCAGGCGCAGGGGCAGGCGTCGCAGACGGGCAAGGAAGCGGGCGGGGAGGGGCATGGGGGTTCAGTATGGCCTAGGTCCGCACCGCCTTCATGCCCCTCTTCGTTCTACCACCGCACCCGCACCCGATAGGTCAGCGTGGCTTTGCCTTCGGCCGGGACGGTCACCTGGAACTTGCCAGTGCCGGCGGCGGCCTTGGTGCAGGGGTGGCTGCTCTGGAGCACCTCCCAGTCGCCGGGCAGGGGCTCCAGCACGGTGACGGTGACGGGCTCCTTCTTGGCGTTCTTCAGCTCGATCTCGAAGGCGGATTCGTGGACGAAGCCGAATTTCCCCTGCCGGCCCAGGCTCTTGTAGTCGGTCTGCTTCCGCCGGGCCGTGACATCGAACGCGTCGCCCAGCTTCAGGCGGACCAGCTCGTTCTTCGGCGTATGGTCCACGCTGTCCTCGCCTACGAACTGGGCGCGGCCCTCGCTGTCGCGCTTGTAGACGCGGATGATGCCCTTGGGTAGCGGCATGCCCAGGCGGCTGGATTCCTTGTTGTCGAACTCGACGAACACGCCCACCTTCTGCTTGTCGCCCAGATCGCCGTAGCTGCCGGAGTAGTAGTAGGACTGGCCCTGGAGCAGGTACTCCTTGCGCACGGGCACCGCGCTCGCGCTGAGCAGGGCCACCTGCTTGGTCTGGTTCACGGCCAGGGTGGTGGGGCGGTCCAGGGTGTAGAGGTGATAGTCGAAGAGGCTTTCCTCGGCCATTTTCGGCGCGGGCGCGGCGGCCCTTTCCATCATGGCGCCCACCGCGTAGGCTCGGTCGGGGCGCTGCTGGACCCGGTTCACGTCCCCCGCCACCAGCTGCAGGGTGGCATTGGGATAGGCGGCGCCGCTCTGGTTGGTGAGGGTCACCCAGCCGCTGAGGTCGAGGGTCTTCTCGTCGGCGGCGAGGTTGGCCACATAGTCCGCCCGCCAGGACAGGCCGCCCGTCAGGTAGCTCAGCTCCAGCTTCTGCTCCCGGTCGGCCCCGCTGTTGAGGCTGATCACCAGGGTGGGGCGGGCCCGCAGGTTGCCGGGCACCTTCGGGAAGATGAGGCGGCCGGGGGCGCTGGTCTCGATGCGATCGGCGAACTGCAGGACGGTGCCGCCGTTGGTGGCCAGCACCGTGGCCTCCTCGCGGATCTCCCTGGCGCCTGCGCCGGATTCGTTGGGCACGCTGCGCGCCACGGTCACCTTCTCGCCCACGTATTTTTCCAGCAGCTTCTGGGGCGTGAGCAGGTCGAAGTCGAAGTTCTGCTCCACCACCCAGAAGTCCTTCGGATGGGTGAGGTTCCGCAGCAGGGCCGTCTCGGGTCGGATCTGGGCGGACACCTCCTGGAAGGCCAGGCGGGACTCGCCCCTCGGCAGCCGCACCTCCCGGGTGTCCTTCACCAGGGCCAGGTTGTCGTTGTAGATCGTTACCGCCAGGGCCTTCTGGTCCTTGAGCGTGGTGACGGACTCCTGGGCGGCCAGGAGTGAGGGCAGAGCGGCGAGGAGCAGGGCGGGGCGCATGGGACCTCCAGGGTACGGGCGGGGCGCCCGATATAGGGTCATGCCGGGATCGGGGACATCCTTTCACGAAAGGAAAGGAAAGGAAGTACACGGAGGAAGGCGGAGGAACCGAGGAGAGCGGAGAAGGGAAGCCTTACCTGGATGTTTCCCTCTGCTCTCCTCCGCTCATTACTCTTCCGTGAACCTTCAGATCTGCCCGGCTCCGGCCAGCTCCTGGATGCGCGCCAGGCCGCTGTCGAGCTGGCCCTGGAGCAGCTTCTCGGCGCCCATCATGGCCATCATCATGGGGATGTCGGCCTCGTCCACCAGGCGCAGGGTGCTGCCCTCGCCAGCGGCGGTGATCTCGAAGCGCAGCTCGTGATCGAACATCTTCCGGGCGCCGGGCACCAGCACCACCCGCTGGCCGGGCACGCGCTCCTTCACCACCAGTTCCTGGGGCATCTTCATGCCCATGACCTCGATGACGTAGCTGTGCTTGTCGGCGTCACCCTGGAAGTTCAGGGCCGCGGGCTCCAGGAAGGCCCGGTGCTTCGAGAGATCCGAGAGGAAGGCGAACAGCGCGTCGGCGGAGACAGGCAGGGTGGCGGTGGCGGTCTTGATCGTGGTCATGGGGACTCCAGATTTCCTAAAGACTGAACCACGAAGACCGGAAGGCCACGAAGAAAAACCTTGGTGGGTTTCGTGGTCTTCCCGTCGTCGTGGTGAGTCAGCCCCTTCCTTCGGGTCAGTACAACCGCTCACCGAAGAACGCGGTGCCGATGCGGATCTGATCGCTGCCGGCCCGCACGGCGGCTTCCAGGTCGGCGCTCATGCCCATGCTGAGGCGGAGCGGCTGGCCGAGGTCCTGCTGGAGCCGGTCGCGCAGGGCCGCCAGCTGGGCGAAGGCAGAGCCGTCCTCGGGGGGCGGGATGGCCATGAGGCCCCGGAGAGGCAGGCGGGGGTCGCCGCCCAGGGCCGCGATCAGCGCGGGCAGATCGGCCCCGGCGCAGCCGCCCAGCTTGGTGGCCTCGTCCCAGAGATCCACCTGGATCCAGACGGGGCGTGTCACGTCCAGTTCCTCCGCCAGCCGACGCAGGCGTTCCGCCAGATCCGGGCGATCCAGGCTCTGGAGCTCGGCGAAATGCTGGAGGGCCGGCTTGGCCTTGTTCCGCTGCAGCGGGCCGAGGAGCACGAAGGCCAGGCCCGGTGCGGCGACGGCCTTGTCGGCGCCCTCCTGAACGTAGTTCTCGCCGAAGCGCGTGAAACCAATGGCCGCCGCCTCCTGGATCAGTGCCAGGGGCTGCTTCTTCGAAACCGGCAGCAGCTCGACGCTCTGTGGATCGCGCCCCGCGGCTTCGCAGGCCCGGGCGATGCGGGCGCGCAGGCCTTCGACGCGGTCCGCCAGGCTCACGGCAGGAAGAGGATCCGCTGGCAGGATTCGCAGGCCACAGCGTCCTTGGCTTCCTTCAGCTGGAAGAGGAAGGGACCGCGCAGCTTCACGTGGCACCCCGAACAGGCGCCGTTCTCCACGGGCACCACCACCCGGCCCTGACGGGCACCGGCGAGCCGATGGAAGCGCGTCACTTCGGGCACAGCGAGCTTGGCTTCCAGCTGGGCCTGCTTGGCCTTCAGCTTCTTTCGCCCCTCCACCTGGTTGGCGTGCTCCTCCAGGAAGATGGCGTGGAGTTCGTCGAACTGGGCCTTGAGGGTGGCCCGCTCGGACTCGAGGGCCGCCAGGGCCTGCTCGAGGGAGGCGGCCTCGGTTTCCAGGGCCTTCAGGGGCCGGGCGGTGGAGGCCCGCAGGCGTTCCTTCTCGTCCAGCTCGCGGATGGCCGCGGTGTACTGCACCTTCTGGCTGGTGGTCTTCACCGCGGCGCGGGCGCGATCCTCGTCCTTCTGGGCCAGGACCAGTTCCTTCGATTTCACCTGGATGTGGGTCCGGGCCGTATCCAGCGCCTTGGTCTTTTCCGCCACCTGCTTTTCGATGGTTTTGAGCCGGGTGTCCAGGGCCGCCAGATCGGAGGGCAGGGCCGCCAGGTCGCGCTCAATGGTCCGAAGGTAGTCCAGAGTGGCTTGCAGGTCGCGCAGGATGGCAAGGTGTTCCATACCTGAAGGCTACACCCGCCAGAGGCCTTCAGCCCGGGTTTGAATATTTAACATTGAAATGAAGAAAATATGAATCATTTACACTAAAATTTATGGAAACCCTCGAAGATCCTTCTTGACCGGTTGGGGCCCCGGTGCCAGACTTGGCACTCGCTGTGGCTGAGTGCTAACAGCTCCATCCGTTTCATTACTCTTCTTTCCAAGGAGGTCCCATGGCCATCAAGCCTCTTTCCGACCGCGTCGTGCTGAAGCGCGTCGACGCCGCCGAGACCGTCAAGGGCGGCATCATCATTCCCGACACTGCCAAGGAGAAGCCCATGGAGGCTGAAGTGGTGGCCGTCGGCGAAGGCAAGATCAACGAGAACGGCACCCGCAACCCGATGTCCGTCAAGGCCGGCGAGAAGGTGCTGATCGGCAAGTACAGCGGCACGGAAGTGAAGATCGACGGCGTCGACCACGTGATCGTGCGCGAAGACGAGATTCTCGCGATCGTCGGCTAAGACACCCAAGAGACCAAGGAGACACACATGGCCAAGTCCATCATCTATGCCGAAGATGCCCGCCAGGCGATCCTGCGCGGCGTGAACAAGCTCGCCGACGCGGTGCAGGTCACCCTCGGCCCCAAGGGCCGCAACGTCCTCATCGAGAAGAAGTTCGGCTCCCCGCTCATGACCAAGGACGGCGTCACCGTCGCGAAGGAGATCGAGCTCAAGGACAAGCACGAGAACATGGGCGCCCAGCTCGTGCGTGAGGTCGCCTCCAAGACCTCCGACGTCGCGGGTGACGGCACCACCACCGCCACCGTGCTGGCCCGCGCCATCTACCGCGAAGGCATCAAGGCCGTCGTGAGCGGGGCCAACACCATGGAGATCAAGAAGGGCATCGACCTCGCCGTCGATACCGTCGTGGCCGCCATCGATGAGATCAAGAAGCCCGTCGAGGGCAACGCCATCGCGCAGGTCGGCACCATCTCCGCCAACGGCGACGCCGAGATCGGCAAGATCATCGCGGAAGCCATGGCCAAGGTGGGCAAGGACGGCGTCATCACGGTGGAAGAGGCCAAGGGCCGCGACACCGAGCTGACCGTGGTTGAGGGCATGCAGTTTGACCGCGGTTACCTCAGCCCCTACTTCGTAACCAACCCCGACCAGATGAAGGTCGAGCTGGAGAACCCCTACATCCTCGCCTACGAGAAGAAGGTCTCCAACATGCGCGACCTCCTGCCCCTGCTGGAGCAGGTCGTCAACAGCCGCCGCCCCCTGCTGATCATCGCCGAGGACGTGGACGGCGAGGCGCTGGCCACCCTCGTGGTGAACAAGATCCGCGGCACCCTGAACGTGGCCGCCGTGAAGGCCCCCGGCTTCGGCGACCGCCGCAAGGCCATGCTTGAGGACATCGCCATCCTGACCGGCGGCAAGGCCATCAGCGAGGACCTCGGCCTCAAGCTCGAGAACCTCACGCTGGCTGATCTCGGCAGCGCCAAGAAGATCGTCATCGACAAGGAGAACACCACCATCGTCGAGGGCGCCGGCGCCAGCGAGGCCATCCAGGGCCGCGTGAAGCAGATCCGCGCCCAGGTCGAGGTCTCCACCAGCGACTACGACAAGGAGAAGCTGCAGGAGCGCCTGGCCAAGCTCGTGGGCGGCGTCGCCGTCATCAAGGTGGGTGCGGCCTCCGAGACCGAGATGAAGGAGAAGAAGGCCCGCGTCGAAGACGCCATGCACGCCACCAAGGCCGCCGTTGAGGACGGCATCGTGGCCGGCGGCGGCGTCGCGCTGCTCCGCAGCCTGACCAAGCTCGCCGGGCTGAAGGCCACCGGCGACCAGGCCACGGGCATCGAGATCGTGCGCAAGTCCCTGGAGGAGCCCCTCCGCCAGATCGCCAACAACGCCGGCGTAGAAGGCTCCGTGGTCGTCAATGCCGTCCGTGAGGGCAAGGACAACTACGGCTACAACGCCGCCACCAACGAGTACGGCGACATGGTGAAGTTCGGCGTGGTCGACCCCGCCAAGGTGACCAAGTCCGCCCTGCGGAATGCCGCCTCCGTGGCCGCCATGATGCTGACCACCGAAGCCATCATCACCGAGCTCCCCGAGCCCAAGGCTCCCGCCCCCGCGGGTCCCGGCATGGGCGGCATGGAAGACATGTATTAATCAGCCGCGACTGCGGTTCGTGGAAAGGCCCCGCGCGAGCGGGGCCTTTTTGATGTTCGCAGGGAGCGCTTGGAGGGGCTCATCTGACGGTGGTGATTCGCTCTCTGTGGGTCGCGACCTGTATTAAGAGCTGTCAGCCATCAGCTGTCAGAGGAACGCCCCGCGGTCGCGGGGCGTTCCTTCGTCTCGGGCTGGGTTAAGGGGACTTTGAGGTCCCAAGAATGCGTTGCGAAGTGACAAAAAAACACCAGTAGGGGGGCTGAGCGCGAAAAGCGGAAAATATGCGCAGATAGCGGAAAGAACGATATGGCTTAACCCGCGTAGTTCCTTGGAAGTGCTTCGCAGAGGCGGGGCTTTTTTCTTATACAAGACAACATAGTCATTTTTAATTGCTACCAAGGGGTTGACTATGATTCCGCTCGAATGGATGCTTCTTGCGAATCCCCGGGAATGTCTCCCGGGAACTTTGAAAAAGCAGGAGAACCCGTGGGCATGGGCCTTCTCTTCGACGCCACGCGCTGCATCGGTTGCGGCGCCTGCAGCTCCGCCTGCAAGGAGCAGAACAAGCTACCCGGGAAGGTAGAGGAGGTGTTGACGGCCTACACCTGGACGACAGTCCAGGAAAAGGAGGGCCTCAACGTCCGCAAGCTGTGCATGCACTGCGAGGTGCCCACCTGTGCCTCCGTCTGCCCTGTGGGCGCGCTGAAGAAGACGCCCGAAGGACCAGTGGTCTATGACGCCGAGCGGTGCATGGGCTGCCGGTACTGCATGATGGCCTGCCCCTTCGAGATTCCGAAATACCAGTGGGACCGGCCCGTGCCTGTGGTCGGCAAGTGCATCATGTGCGCGGGCCGCGTCAAGGATGGGCAGCCCACCGCCTGCGCTGCCGCCTGCCCGGCAGAGGCCACCATCTTCGGCAAGAAGGAGGACCTGATCTGGGAGGCCCGGACCCGCATCCGCCAGAAGCCGGGTGCCTATGTGGACCATATCTACGGGCTCACGGAGGCCGGGGGCACCTCGGTGCTGATGATCTCCAACGTGCCCTTCGAGAAGCTGGGCCTCAAGTCCAACCTGCCCGGCGAGCCGCCGGCCATGAAGACCTGGCAGGTGCTGTCCAACATCCCCGATTTCGTCGCGGTGTGGGCCGTCTTCCTGTACGGGGTCCACTGGATCACCGCGAGGCGTGAGGAGGTGGCCAGGGTCGGGGCCAATGGCAACGGGCACGGCCGCAATGGACAAGGCAATGGACGGGAGGACCGGTCATGAACACCCTCGCTGCGCTCGCCGCGCCCCGCCGGTTCCGCCCCGGCTTCTGGACCGCGGTCTTCGTCGTCCTCTTCCTGGCGTTCTGCACCGTGACCGTCATCCGCTACACCAAGGGGCTGGGCGCGGTCACCAACCTGAGCGACCAGTTCCCCTGGGGCCTCTGGATCGGCTTCGACCTGCTCTGCGGCGTGGGCCTGGCCGCTGGGGCGTTCACCCTCACCGCCGTGGTGCACCTCTTCAACCTCAAGCGATTCGAGCCCATCGTCCGCCCGACGATCCTCACCGGGTTCCTCGGCTACGCCTTCGTGATCGTGGCCCTGCTGCTGGATCTGGGGCAGCCCTGGCGCATCTGGCATGCCATCGTCTACTGGAACACTCACTCCGTCATGTTCGAAGTGGCCTGGTGCGTGATGCTCTACACCACGGTGCTGGCGGTGGAGTTCTCCCCGGTGGTCTTCGAGCGGTTCGGCTTCCATGCCCCGGCGCGGCTCATCCACCGGCTCATCACGCCCCTGGTGATCCTCGGCGTGCTCCTCTCGACCCTGCACCAGTCCTCGCTGGGCTCGCTGTACCTCATCGTCCCCAGCAAGCTGCACCCGCTGTGGTACTCGCCCATGCTCCCGCTGTACTTCTACATTTCCGCCATCGGGGCCGGGATCGGCATGGTCATCCTCGAGTCCTACCTCAGCAAGCGGGCCTTCCACCGCCACCTGGAGATGGACCTCCTGGAGCCCCTGGCCCGCGGCATGGTGGTGGCGCTGGGCATCTACGGCCTCATGCGCCTGCAGGGCATCGCCCGCAACCATGCCTTCGGGACCCTGGGCAGCTACGAAGGCCGGATGTTCCTTGTGGAGTTCCTGCTCGGCGTGGTGCTGCCCGTGGTCCTGATGTCCTTCCGGCGGCTGCGCACCAACCCGGACTGGCTGGTGGGCGGTGCCTTCCTGGCGGTGCTGGGCTTCGTCATGAACCGGCTGAACGTCAGTATCACGGGCATGGAGGCGGCTTCCGGCACGCGGTATCTCCCCTCGGCCATGGAGATCATCGTCTCCCTGGGCCTGGTGGCCACGGGCATGGCGGTCTTCGCCTTCGCCGTGCGGACCTTCTCGATCTTCCCGGATGGCCCGGTGGCCGGTCGATCCAAGGAACCCGCAGTGGGAGCCTGAGCCATGCGGACCCGCATCGGCACTCGTCTGATCCTCGGCGCCGGCCTCGCCACGGCGGCGGTGATCGGGGGCATGGCCTTCGCCCTCCTCCGGTCGCACACCGCCCAGCTCCTGGCGGAGCGCACCCGCAGTGCCGATCAGCTGAGTGAGACGATCAAGAGCGCCACCCACTTCGACATGCTGGAGAACCGCCGGGAGAACCTGCACCGGCAGATCCGCGCCGTGGGCGGCCTCCGGGGCGAGGGCATCCAGAAGGTCCGGGTCTTCAACAAGGAGGGGCGCATCATGTTCTCCTCCGCCGAGGAGGAAATCGGCACCAGCCTCGATATCCGGGGAGAGGCCTGCTACGCCTGCCACGCCGAGGGGCGGCCCCTGGAGCGCCTGGGCATCCAGGCCCGCGCCCGGACCTTCCGGGCCTCGGATGGAACCCGCGTCCTGGGCCTCATCAATCCCATTCCCAACGAGCCTTCCTGTTCGACGGCGGCCTGCCACGCCCACAGCGCCAAGCAGAGCCTCCTGGGCGTCCTGGATGTGAACATCTCCCTCGCGGAGGTGGATCGCGAGATCGCCCGCAGCCGGATGCTGATCATGCTCTCGGCCGCCGCCGCCATCCTGGCGGGCAGCCTGATTCTCTGGTGGCTCAACCGGCGGCTGGTGGTCCGGCCTGTGGCGGCCCTGGTGGCCGGCACCCGGCGGGTGGGCGAGGGCGACCTCGGCACGACCATCCCCGTGAGCGGCAACCATGAACTGAGTGAGCTGGCCGTGGCCTTCAATACCATGACCCAGCGGTTGGCCGAGACCCAGCGGCAGCTGGCCCAGGCCGACAAGCTGGCCTCAGTGGGCCGGTTGGCGGCGGGGGTCGCCCATGAGATCAACAACCCGCTGACCGGCGTGCTCAGCTACGCCTCCCTGCTGCGGAAGCGTCTCGCCGATGATGCGGAGGCTGCGGAGGACCTGGATGTGATCGTGCGGGAGACGGTGCGCTGCCGCGGGATCATCCGGGGCCTGCTGGACTTCGCGCGGCCCACACCGCCCGCCCGGAAGCCCATGGACCTGAACGAGGTCGTGCGGCGGGCCGTGTCCGTCGTGATGACCCAGCTTTCGCTCAACCAGGTGGACCTGTCGCTGGACCTGGCGGCGGAGCTTCCCGTGGTGCCGGCGGATGGCAACCAGATCCAGCAGGTGGCCGTGAACCTGCTGCTCAACGCGGGGGATGCCATCGGCGATGGCGGCGGCACCATCCGCGTCGCCACGCAGACCGGGGAGGGTGGTTCCGTGGAGCTGCTGGTCATGGACAATGGCCGGGGTATTCCGCCGGAAGACCTGCCGCGGATCTTCGAGCCCTTCTACACCACCAAGGGCAACCACGGCACGGGGCTCGGACTCGCCGTGAGCTGGGGCATCGTGGAAGCTCATGGCGGGGCCCTGGAGGTCCGCAGCGACCCCGGCCAGGGCACCTGTTTCACCCTTCGCATTCCCGCATCCACTGAAAGCGGCGGGGGCGGCCAGCCCCTCATCCCCACCACCACCTAGGAGGTTCCCATGACCGCCCTGTTGATCCTTTTCATGTTCGTCGCCTTCGTGGGCATCGACTTCCTGGTGCGCACGAGCCTGCGCCGCATGCGTGAAACCCGCGAGCGGCAGGCCCGGGAAGCCGTGTTGAACACCTCCATCCACCTCGACTTCACCCACGAGGCCAAGAGCCTCAAACGGGTGGAGGTCCCCAAT
This sequence comes from Geothrix edaphica, assembly GCF_030268045.1. Lineage (NCBI taxonomy): Bacteria > Pseudomonadati > Acidobacteriota > Holophagae > Holophagales > Holophagaceae > Geothrix > Geothrix edaphica. Next base: position 39,901 of record NZ_BSDC01000003.1, on the reverse strand, counting down.
CCCAGGGCCCGCATCCTGGCCGTGGACGATGAGGCCGTGGTGCTCGACTCCTTCCGTCGCATCCTCGTGCTCGAGGGCTTCAGCGTGGACACGGTGGAGCACGGTCCCGAGGCCCTGGGCCTGATCCAGCGGCACGACTATGACTTCCTCTTCACCGACCTCAAGATGCCGGATATGGATGGCGTGGAGGTGGTGAAGGCGGCCAAGCACCTGCGGCCGGATGTCGATGTGGTCGTGATCACCGGCTACGGCAGCATCGATACCGCCGTGCAGACGCTCCAGCACGGTGCCTGCGAATACGTCCAGAAGCCCTTCACTGCCGACGAGCTCGCGGAGTTCGCGAAGAAGCTCCTCATCAAGCGCGAGGCGCGCATCGAGGCCCAGCGGCGCCCGAACGTCCGCGTGGTGGCTCCGGAAATGGCTGAGGTGGTGTCCGCCAGCGAGTTCTGCGTGCCGGGCGGCGCCTTCCTGTCCACGGGCCATGCCTGGGTGCGCATCGAGCCGGAAGGCCAGGTCCGCGTGGGCATCGACGACTTCGTGCGCAAGGCCCTCGGCCAGGTGAAGGGCGTGATCCTCCCGGAGCGCGGGAAGACCTTCCGCCAGGGCGAGACCCTGTTCACCCTGAAGGGCGCCGCAGGCGAGGTGCATGTGGCTGCGCCCCTCAGCGGCCGCATCGAGCACGACAATGCGGGCCTGCTCTCCGATCCCGCCGAGCTCATGCACAGCCCCTATGACCGCGGCTGGGTCTGCCTGATGACGCCGAGTGATCTCGCGGGCGAGCTGCCGGCCCTCAAGATCGGCCAGCCGGTCATCGACTGGTATCAGGATGAGATCACCCGTCTCCGGACCGCGGATGCGCCCCAGGCCACCGGTGCCGTGGACTGGTCCTCCTTCGAGAAGCAGTTCCTGGGCCTGGGCGATCACGCCAAGGCCTGAGGGAAGGGTGGCCTGACGGGAGAGTTTCGGGGCGATCAGCCCTCGAAACTCTCCTTGGCGTGGTAGCTGGAGCGCACCAGAGGGGCGGATTCCACGCGCTGGAAGCCCATGTCCAGGCCCTTCCGGCGGTACATGTCGAACTCGGCGGGTTCCACGAAGCGGTCCAGCGGCAGGTGCAGCTCTGAAGGCGGGAGGTACTGCCCAATGGTCGCGATGTCCACGCGGGAGGCGCGCCAGTCGGCCATGAGGGTGAGCACCTGCTCCGGCGTCTCTCCCAGGCCCACCATGATGCCGCTCTTCACGCGCATGCCCGGGGCGTGGGCATCCCGCCACTCCGCCGTGCGGCGCAGCACTGCGAGGCTCTGGAGGTAGTCGGCGTCCGGCCGCACGCGCCGGTAGAGGTGGGGTACCGTCTCCACGTTGTGGTTCAGCACGTCGGGCCGGGCCTCCAGCACCGTGAGCAGGGCGGCCTCGCTGCCCCGGAAATCCGGGATGAGCACTTCGATGCCGCACTGGGGCGACAGGGTCCGGATCCACTGGATGGTGGCGGCGAAGTGCGCCGAGCCGCCATCCGGCAGGTCATCGCGGTTCACGGAGGTCACCACGGCGAACTTCAGTCCCAGCCGGGCCACCGCTTCGGCCACGCGCTGGGGCTCATCGGGGTCCAGCTCGCCGGGACGTCCCTTGCCCACATTGCAGAACCCGCAGTGGCGCGTGCAGATGTCGCCCATGAGCATGAAGGTGGCCGTCCGGTGGACGCCCCAGCACTCATGCAGGTTCGGGCAGCGGGCCTCCTCGCAGACCGTGACCAGCCGCTGCTCGCGGATCAGTCCCTCGACTTCCGCCACCACCTCCGGCGCCGGCACGCGGATCTTCAGCCAGTCGGGGCGGGGGCCGGGGAGGACGGGAGGGCGGGCCATAGCCTTCCATTGTGGGGGGAATGGCCACGGATAAACACAACCTAAGATCCCTGGCCAGGCATGCGTTGCCGGGGGGAGGAACATGGATATGGATGGCTGTACCTGGATTATCTAGTTCTTAATCAGTGTTTATATGTGTTCATCTGTGGCTAATTCCTCCTCATCTCTTCCGCTAGAATGAACCCATGTCCGACACTCCCCAGGAAGTTCCCGAATCCGTGGTCGCGCCTGCGTCGGAGGCTCCAAGGACCTTCGAAGCTCCCAAGGGCTTCGAAACGAAATTCCGGGGGCTGGCCCTGCACCTGTCCGCCTTCGACGGGCCTCTGGACCTGCTGTTGCACCTCATCCACGAGCAGAAGCTCGACATCCTGAACCTGCCCATGGCGGATGTCACGCGGCAGTACATGGACTACCTCGCACTCATGGAGGAGCTGAACCTGGAAATCGCGGCGGAGTTCGTGGCCATGGCGGCCCAGCTGTTGCAGATCAAGTCGCGGCTCATGCTCCCGCGCCCGCCCCAGGAGACCGGCGAGGAGGATCCCCGCGAGGCCCTGGTGCAGCGGCTGCTGGACTACCAGCAGGTGAAGGCCGCGGCCATGGTGCTGTCAGACCGCGAGTCGGACTGGCAGAAGATCGCCTTCGCGCCCGGCCTCGACCTGGCGGACCACAAGCGCGTGGAGGAGGAGCCCATCCGGGCGACCCTCTTCGACCTGCTGGGAGCCTACCGTGACGCCCTGAAGCGCCTGCTCCCCCCTCCCCCGGTGGAGGTCCGGACCCAGCCCAAGACGCTGGAGCAGCGCGTGGTGGAAGTGCTGCGCGACCTCCAGGATGGCCTGTGGAAGCCCTTCCAGGGCCTGCTGGGCCAGGCCCGCAGCCGCGAGGAACTGGTGCTCACCTTCCTGGCCCTGCTGGAGCTGGTCCGCACGGGCCGCATCGCGCTGGTCCAGGGCGAGACCTTCGGGGAGATCCGCGTCAAGGCCGCCGAGGCCGCGTGAACGACGCGCCGGAACCACTGCGCGCCGCCTGCCGCCAGGCCCTGCTGGTGGGACTCGCCTTGTGCCTGGGCACGCCGGCCCTCATCGGCGGTCTGGTCCTCTTGGGTTTCGTGCCACCCGGCGACAACCTACCGGAGGGCACTTATCTCCAGATCGGCCATATCTTCACGGGCCTGGTCCTGCTGTCGGCCGCCTGGGTCCTCTGGCGCCGGGGAACCGTGCTGAGGGCCTTCCGGCAGACTCCCGAGTCCCGCCGACCGGCGCAGGTGCAACGGGAGACCCTGATCTATGCCGCGCTGTTCGAGCTGAGCAGCCTCTACGGCCTGGTCTACTGGCTCCTGGTGGGGAAGCACGCGGCCCGCCACGTGTTCGGCTTCATCATCCTCGCGCCACTCCTCTTCCTGGGCCTCGTGCCCCGGCTCGGGCACTGGGTGAAGGCCCTGGAACCTCGCTCTGGGGAGGCCCCGTGAGCCCGCTGGCATTATCCTGGGGATTGCGGTTCGACGTCTCAGGGGGGCCCCATGCGTGACCACGAGACCCAGCCAGGCCAGGAAGGTTCCCCGGACCAGACCCAGAAGCTGGTCCTTCCCCTCACCTCCGAGGCCCCGCAACGGACCCAGAAGATCTCCCTGCCCGCCGGGACGGCGGGGCAGACCCAGACGCCCCACCCTCCGGCGCCTTCCCGGTCGCGGGGATGGAAGCTGTCCCTGGTCCTCGGGGGCCTCATCGTGCTCGGCGGCGCGGTCTTCCTCGTGTCTTCGCGCGGACCCGCGCTCCAGGCGCCCGCCGCCCGGGCCGCGGCGCCGGAGTCGGAGGCGGAGGTTCCCAGCGCGGCGCGGGCCTACCTGGACCAGGCCAAGGCGGGCGATGCCAACGCCATGCGGATGTTGGGGGCGATGTACTACTACGGGCTGGATGTCCCCCCGAACCGCGAGAAGGGCCTCTCCTGGTATCGCAAGGCCGCTGAGGCGGGCAGCGAGGTGGCCCGGACCGAGCTCAGCCGGCTGGAGGCTGTCGGGAAGTAGCCGGCTGCTGTTCCGGGGCGCTCCGCCAGGCAAGCACCTTGCTGGCGCCGGCCCTGCCGATGGCCTCGACCAAGGCCGCCTCTTCGGCCATGCGCACCTGGGTGGCGCTGCCGAAGGCCTGGAGCAGCTTCTTGGCGGTGGTGGGACCGATGCCGGGGATCTGGGTCAGCTCGGTCTGGAGCGTGCGCTTGGCCCGCAGGGCCCGGTGGTAGGTGATGGCGAAGCGATGGGCCTCGTCGCGGATGCGCTGGAGCAGCTGCAGCACCGGTGAGGTCTTCGGAATCCTCAGCGGTTCGCTGGAGCCCGGGCGGAACACCAGCTCCTCCTTCTTGGCCAGGCTGCCCAGCTCCAGCTGTTCCAGCCCCAGCTCCTTCAGGGCTGCCTCGGCGGCATGCAGCTGGCCCAACCCGCCATCGATGAGGACCAGATCCGGGAATTCCTGGCCTTCGTCCCGCATCCGCCTGTACCGCCGCGTGACGGCCTCGAACATGTTGGCGAAGTCGTCGTTCTGCTCGTTGGTCATCTTGAAGCGGCGGTAGCGGGCCTTGTCGGGGACGCCGTCGCTGAACACCACGCAGCTGGCCACCACCTCCCGGCCCTGGCCGTGGCTGATGTCGAAGCACTCCAGTCGGCGGGGCAGGTGGCTGAGGCCCAGGAAGGCCTGGAGCCCCTCCAGCACCGCCTCGTTGAGCCGCGCCGGTTCGAACTTGCGCTCCAGCGCCAGCCGCGCGTTCTCCTGGGCCATGGCCAGCAGATCCACCTTCTCGCCCTTCCGAGGCACCTGGACCTGGGGGCGCGACCCGCGCATGCCGCCCAGCCAGTCCCGGAGCAGTTCCAGGTCCTCCGGCTCGACCTCGGCCAGGATGCGGCCGGGCACGGGATCGGCGCTGTAGACCCGCTGAAGGACTTCGGCCAACACCGCGCCGTCGAAGGCCTCCACATCCTCCAGCACGTATTCCTGGCGCCCCATCATGCGGCCATCGCGGAGCATGAGGCGGTGGACGCAGGCGCGCCCGTCCAGCACGGCGCTGCCGTAGACATCCATGTCCTCCAGGTTCGGACCGGCAGCCTTCTGCCGCGTGAACCAGGCGTCCACCTGCTGGAGGGCGTCCCGGTGCTGGGCGGCCTGCTCGAAGGCGGCGGCCTCGGCGGCCTTCCACATGGCGGCCTCCAGCCGCGCCTTCAGCTCGTCGCGCTTGCCTTCCAGAAAGAGTCGCGCCTCCTTCGCCTGCTCCCGATAGGCTTCCTTGTCCACGGCGGCGATGCAGGGCGCCGTGCAGCGGTGAAGCTGGTATTTCAGGCAGGCCCGGCCGCGCTTGCCGTCGATGTCGATGTCGCAGTCGCGGATCTGGAAGAAGCGGTACACCAGCTCCGCCGTGCGGTAGGCCGTGCTGGCGGGGAAGAACGGCCCGTAGTAGAGGCCGCCGTCCTTCCGCACCTTGCGCGTGACGAAGACCTTGGGAAAGGCCTCCTTCCAGGTGAGCTTCACGTAGGGGTAGCTCTTGTCGTCCCGCAGCAGGATGTTGAAGGGCGGCAGGTGCTCGTTGATGAGGTTGTTCTCCAGCACCAGGGCCTCGAGCTCCGTCTCGCAGACGATGAACTCCAGGTCCCAGATGCGGGCCACCAGGCGGCGGGTCTTGGCGTCCAGGTGCTTGTTCTGGAAGTAGGACTTCACCCGGTTCCGCAGCACCTTGGCCTTGCCGATGTAGAGCAGGTTCCCCTTCGGGTCCCGGTAGAGGTAGCAGCCTGGCCGCAGGGGCAGGTCCGACAGCTTGCGCTGGAGGGCGGGGGACTTGTCGAGGTTGTTCCGGATCGCGGCCACGGTTCAGTGTAGCTGTCAGGTATCGACTATCAGCTATCAGCTATCAGCTATCGGCTGTCAGCTATCGGTGGGGGCGGATCTGGGACAATGGGGGGATGCTGAACCTCGAGACCTTCCCCGTGGGCCCGCTGGGCTGCAACTGTTCCCTGCTGTGGGACCCCGCCACGGGTATGGGTGTGGTGGTGGATCCGGGCGGGGACGGCGCGAAGATCCGGAAGCGCGTGGAAGTCCTGGGGTTCAAGGTCGCGGCTTTGCTGCACACCCACGCCCACTTCGACCATGTGGGCGCCACGAGGGAGTTGCAGGATCTCTGGCAGTGCCCAGCCCACCTGCACGGCGACGACACCTTCCTCATCGAGGCGCTGCCGCAGCAGACGGGGATGTTCGGGATGCCCGCCATCCCCCAGCCCGAGATGACGGGCCTGAGCGCCGGGGATCGGCACCTGGACCTCTCGACACTGCACACGCCGGGCCACACGCCGGGCTCCTGCTGCTTTCACGGGGCCTTCGCCCAGGGCCAGGTGCTGCTGGCGGGGGATACGCTCTTCCGCGGCGGCGTGGGGCGCACGGACCTCTGGGGCGGCAGCTGGGAACACCTGGAGCAGAGCATCCGGCGGGAGCTCTACGTGCTGGATGGCGCCACCCTGGTCATCCCGGGGCATGGCCCCGCCACCACCCTCGGGGTGGAGGCGGAGACGAACCCGTTCGTGCGGAGATAGGTCAGCGGCCGAAGCGGAAGACGGCGCTCACCGACAGCCAGGTGAGCGAATCCATGCCCAGGCCATCGGCCCCGTTCTTCTCTACCGAGACGCTGTTGAGGTGGCCTTCGAGGCTGAAGATGCGGTTGAAGGTGTAGCCGCCGCCGACGCGCAGGCCCAGGCGCCCCGACTGGTTCGCCTCCACATCGGGGTAGCCCGCCAGCTCATAGGTGGCCTTGACCTTGTTCACGTTCAGGCCCACGAGGAAATACCCACCCTGGACCGGGGAGGTCGCATTGAACACATAGTCGGCTCCGAGCTGGGCCACGCTGAAGGTGTTCTGCTGGGTGCTGCCGAAGAGCGTCTGCTCCTTGCTTGCGAAGCCGTTCGCGTTGAGGATCAGGCGCAGCTGGTGGTGCTGGGTGAAGTTGAGGTCGAGGTGGCCCCCGAAGTGCACGCCCAGGCCCCCGTTGGCCCCGACGTAATAGCCACCATCCTTCTTGTCGGCGAAATCACCGACCGGAAAGTTGAGGCCGGCCTGCAGGCCGCCATTGAGGGTGGGCGACTGGGCCAGGAGGCCGGAGCCAGCCAGAAGGAGCAGGGGAAGGGCGAGGGAGCGCATGGTTCCTCCAGAAGAAGGCGGCCCAAGAATAGCAGAGGCGAAGGTTGCTTTTCGATGGTTGCCCGGGGCACTGGTGGCATGATGGGTCAACCCTCCGGAGATCCTCCATGGACACCCTGCTCGCCTCCTCCTTCGGCTGCTTCGGCCCGATCGCGATCTTCCTGATCATCTACCTCTTCGCCTGCCTCAAGGTCGTGAACGAGTACGAGCGGCTGGTGGTCTTCACCCTGGGCAAGGTGGAAGACAAGCCCAAGGGCCCGGGCCTCTGCTTCGTGTGGCGGCCCTTCCAGACGGCCATCACCGTGAGCCTGCGCACGACGGTGCTGGAAGTCCCCAGCCAGGACGTGATCACCCGTGACAACGTGAGCCTGAAGGTGAGCGCCGTCGTCTACTCGCGGGTGCTGGATCCCAAGCAGGCCATCATCGGCGTCGAGAACTACTACTACGCCACCAGCCAGATCGCTCAGACCACCCTGCGCTCCATCCTGGGCGAAGTGAGTCTGGACGAGCTGCTGGCGGACCGCGAGAAGCTCAGCGCCCGCCTGCGGGAGATCATCGACCGTTCCACCGAGCCCTGGGGCGTGGAAGTGAGCAGCGTCGAACTGAAGAGCGTGGACCTGCCCGAGCAGATCCAGCGCGCCATGGGCAAGCAGGCCGAGGCCGAGCGCGAGAAGCGGGCCAAGATCATCGCCGCCGAGGGCGAGCTCATGGCCAGCCAGCAGCTGCTGGAGGCCGCCAACAAGATCAGCCAGAACCCCACGGCCATCCAGATGCGCTACCTGCAGACCCTCACCGAGATCGCCGTGGAGAAGAACAGCACCATCGTCTTCCCGCTGCCCATGGAGATCATGAAGGCCTTCGAGAAGCTCACGGAGAAGTAGGGGGCCTCCAACCCCGCCACACTGCGGCCTCCGCTTTCGCCAGGGCGGAGGCTGCGCTGTCTCGACCGGCATAGGCCTCGGCCTCCACGGCCTCCGCGAGCCGCAGCAGGTCGCCCACCCTCTCCGGCCTCAGCGTGCCCAGTCGCAGCAGCCAGGCCCGGGCCGTCTCGCCCGCCTGCGGGGCCGCCACCCGCCGGGTCCGGGCCAGGAGGGGGCGCAGGGCGCGGATGCTCCCGGGCCCGGGCGCGACGGGCCGCCAGAGCGCGCGGGTGCGCCAGGCGATCCAGCCTGCGACCAGCAGGGCGAGTCCCCAGGAGAGGCCGGCCGGCGGCGCCTTCCACCGCCACTCCCAGCCCTGGAGCCGGGCCTGGAGCCAGGAGAGACCGGCGACCTGGTCCTGGTCCGAGAAGCGCACCACATGGCGGTCCCACTGGTAGCGCAGGTTGTCGAGCCAGCGGGTGAGGATGCCGAGGTCGAGAGGCGCTCCGTGCGGGCCCTGGCCGGCGCCCGCCGGGGTGGGATCCGCCACGTGCCAGCCACCCTGGTCCCAGTACTCCACCCAGCTGTGGGCCTGGTCCTGGCTCACCCGGAAGTAGCCGCCCTCGGGGATCCAGGGGCCCAGGCGGAAGCCGTTCACCACCCGGGCGGGCACGCCGCGGGCCCGGAGCATCAGCGCCATGGCCGAGGCGAAATACTCGCAGTGACCGGCCTGGGTGCGCTCCAGGAAGTCCTCCAGGGGATTCGCCGCGCGGCCCGAGGGGTTGTCCAGGGTGTACCGGAACCTCCGCAAGTCCCGCTCCAGCACGTGGGCCAGCTCCGGCGTGGCCAGGATCCCCGGGGCCAGGCGGAGGCTCCAGCGCCGGGCCGCCTCGTGCTCTGGTCCCAGCTCCAGGAGATGCCCGAGCCTCCGGGGGGACAGCCAGGGCTCCGAGGGGTCAGGGCCCCCGGCGCTCCAGGTCACTTCCAGGGGGACGGGGCGGGTCCGGGGGAACTGCCAGCGGAGGCTGCCGCCGCCGCCCCGGCGCAGGGGCGCGTTCGGCTCCACACCCGTGGTTCCGTAGGGCAACGTCAGGATGCCCTGGGCGCTGGGATAGAACAGGAATTCCGCGCGCCGAGTTCCGGAACCCTGGCGCGGGCCGCGGAGGACGGGCGGCGTCAGGTCAGAGGTGCTCCAGCGCATCCCCTGGACGGTCTCGAGGGCCACGCCGCGCAGCAGGTCCAGGCCGGGCAGCGTCGCCGGGTCCGTCCCCGGGGGCGGAGCGATCCGCAGGACCACTTCGGGATTCGGCTCGATGGGGCCGCCGCTGGCGAGATCCATCTGGTCGCCGAAGCCCGCCCGGGCGGCCAGGGCGGTGGTGCCCAGGAAGCCTCTGGGCCGGAAGCCGGCGTTGAGGCGTGGCAGGATCAGGAAGAACCCCACGCCCAGCACCAGCGTCGCCCCCATCCAGGCCGGGATGCGCCCGAACGGGGGGCGGGAAGGCGTGCCCCGGCGGAGGCTGGCGGAGGCCTCCCAGCTCTGCTGGAGCAGGGCCGCCGCCGCCGATCCCAGCCAGAGCAGGGCCCAGAGCAGGAACACCAGATCGGTGGTGCTCACGGCGGTGGTAAGGAAGAGCAGGAAGCCCATGAGCACCAGCTGGCGGCGCTGGGGCAGCTCCCGGGGCAGGACCAGCCTCAGTCCCGCCAGCAGGAAGAGGGTGTGGATGGCTACGGGGAAGATGCCGTGCCCCCGGGCGAGATCGGCCAGGAAGAAGGCGAGGGCGCCGACCTCCAGCCAGCGGTGATGCCGGCCCAGATCCCAGCGCAGAGCCTCCACCATGGCGGCCCCCACCAGGGGCAGGGCCATGATCGCCAGCTCCCCGGGCTCGTAGATGCCCGTGGAGATCGCCGCTCCGTAGGCCACCCAGAGGGGCAGGTGGTCGATCCAGCGCGCCCACCTCACGGCCAGACCCAGCTCCCGAGGGCCACGGGGCGCGCGGCGCCGGTCACCTCGGGGAGGTTCCCCGGCAGGCCGAGGGCGCTGGCGGCGCCGAGCAGGGCCCAGCTCACGGCCTCCCGGGCGCCGGCCGGGAAGGCGGTGTCGTCTTCCAGGGGGAGCGGCAGGCGCGTGGCGAGTTCGGTACGGAGGCGCCGGTGCTGGGCCCCGCCACCGCTCACCAGGCCATGGGTGCCCGGGGCCAGGGGATCGAGGCGGGCGGCCTCGCGGGCCACGGCCTCGGCGCTGAAGGCCGCCAGGGCGGCCAGCCGATCCGGCAGGGCAAGGGTCTCCAGCGTGCCAGCCTGCGCTTCGAGCCAGGCCTCGCCGAACACTTCCCGGCCCGTGGATTTCGGCGGCGCCTGCCGGAAGTAGGGGTGTTGCATCCAGCGTTCCAGCAGGTCGCTGTGGACGCGGCCCGAGGCCGCGGCACCGCCGGGATCGAAGGCCTGCCCCAGCCAGCGCCGGGCGGCCAGATCCAGGAGCGACATGCCCGGGCCCGTGTCCCAGGCCTGCAGGCGGGAACCATCCCAGTACGCCAGGTTCGCGATGCCACCGAGGTTCAGGGCCAGCCAGGGCTCTGCTCCGCGCAGCCAGCGCTCGGGCAGGGGCACCAGGGGCGCGCCCTGGCCGCCCAGGGCCAGGTCGCGGCGGCGGAGGTCCCACACCACCGGGCAGCCCAGGACCTCGGCCAGCACGTAGGGATCCGCCAGCTGGAGGCTGGCACCCTCGGCGGGGTGGTGCTGGACAGTCTGGCCGTGGAGGGAGGCCAGGTCGGGCTGCAGCCCCAGGGTTGCGCAGAGTTCCGCCGCGGCGTGGGCGTGGTGGTCCCCCAGGCGCCGCTGGAGGACACAGAGTCCCGCGGGATCCAGGCGGTTCGAGGCGGCCGCCAGGACCGCCGCCTTCAGGGCCTCGGGGTAGGGCGCGGCGTGGTGGCCGAGTAGGGCGCGGAAGGGTCGCGCATCCGGAAACCCGGTGGGGTCCACCTCCACGGCCACGACATCCACGCCATCCGCGCTGGTGCCGGACATGAGGCCCAGCACACGCCAGGGACGGTCCTCCGGGAGCGGGATGCGGAAGCGCATGCTGCTGATCATGCCAGCAAGTGCAGGAGACCGGATTGCGGGTACTCTGGATGCCCCCGGGGGTTCCCCATGTTCTGGATCATCCTCATCGTCGGCATCGTGCTCTTCTTCGTCCTGCGCGGGAAGAAGGACCGCGCGGAACAGCTGGGCGCTTCGCGCCGTGCCCTGCCCACGGGGCCGCTGGAGGCGTACACCTTCCCCTGTCCCTATCCCAAGTGCCCCGCCTGTGGAGCCACGGGCGACAAGATGAAGCAGGACTGGGATGGCCTGCGGGCGGTGAAGTGGACCTGCGGTTACTGCGGGGCCCTCGTGGGCGTGCAGACCCTCAAGGACGAGGAGCTCCCTCCCTCCGCGCGCCGGCGCCTAGGAATGGACGCGCCGATGCAGGGCTCGGTCCCCATGCAGCAGGGTGGCTACGGCCAGCCCGGCGGCGGCATGGGTGGCCTGCTCACGGGCATGATGATCGGCAGCATGATGGGCGGCGGCCATCACCACGATGGGCAGAACAACGGCGACGGCTGGGGCGGCGGATCCTCCGACGGCTCCTCCAGCGATTGGGGCGAATCCAGTTCCGGTTCCGGCGACTGGGGTGATTCCGGTGGCGGGGACTGGGGCGGTGGCGATTCCGGTGGCGGGGACTCCGGCGGAGACTGGTAGTTTCCGGCCGCTGAAATCCCGGCAGGAGATTCTGTTGATCCCTTTCTGGATCAGGAGGATACGTCTACCCGTAAAAATGGCGACATTTGTATCGTGAATGAGGCTTTTGGAGATTTTCCTTGATATGGACATTCAAATGTCCACTATGAAGCCACTTTCTTTCTGATCCTGGCCATCTGGTGGTGGCCATTCCATTTGGAGCGGCCATGGCCTGCCGTCGCATGCGCTATCTGACTCTGCTTCTCGCTGCCGGGGCGATCCTGTCGGCCCAGACCACGGGGTCCCTGCAGGGGCGTGTCCTGGACACCAAGGGGCGGCCCGTGGCCGGGGCCCGGGTGGTCCTGAGCGGCGCCGGCATGCAGGGCGGGCGCACGGCCGTCACGGACGAGACCGGGTCCTACCGGTTCGGCCTGCTGCCACCGGGCCCGTGCGTCATCACCGCGACCAAGGAGGGTCTCAACACCGCGAAGTCCCAGCTCCAGATCGGCCTGGACCGCACCTCCTCGGTGGACCTGACCATGAATCCCGTGGCCACGGCGACGGTGGAGGTGACCGACGCGACCACAACGATGGATATGAAGGCCACCACATCGGGGGCGAACTACACCTCTGACACCCTGGCGAAGCTGAACGTTTCACGCGACTTCGCGAACATCGCCCTGCTGGCCCCCGGCGTCAGCCAGGACAACGCTGGCTTCAAGGTCTACGGCGCCACGGGCGCGGAGAACAACTTCGTGGTGGACGGCATCAACGCCACAGATGTGGAGTTCGGCACCAAGGGTAAGAAGGTGCCCATGGAGTTCATCCAGGAATTCCAGGTGAAGACCGGCGGCTACGAAGCCGAGTACGGCAAGGCCATGGGCGGCATCATCAACGTGATCACGAAGTCCGGCGGCAACGACTTCACCGGGGATGTGTTCGTCTACTCGGAAGGGGCCTTCCTCAAGACCGGCAACAAGCACCAAAATGACGGCAACCTGTCCAAGCCGCTGGTCCTCGAGGACAAGACCCTGGAACTGGGCTTCGACGTGGGCGGGGCGGTCATCAAAGACAGGCTCTGGTACTTCATCGCCTATGACCGCCGCAAGGAGGACCAGACCTACGGCATCCGCATCGGCCCCGAAGCCGGCCAGAAGGCCCCCCAGAACTCCAAGCGCGACCTCTTCGCGGCCAAGCTCACCTGGCGCGTGACCGACAGCCAGAGCCTCATCGCCTCCATCGTCGGTGATCCCGAGACCATCACCGGCGCTGTAAAGTCGCCCCAAGGCAGCGTCGGCACCTGGGATGGCGAGAACAAGGTGGGCGGCACGGACCTGAGCCTGCGGTACGAGGTCACCGGCGAGCGCTGGTTCGGCCAGATCCAGGTGAGCCGGCACCAGCAGACCAGTTCCATCCTCCCCGGTCTGGGCGGAAGCCAGACGCAGTTGGTGGACCAAGCGGGCGGGGGCGCCCAGAGCGGTGGCTTCGGGCGCTGGGATGACAAGAAGTTCACCCGCGACAACATCGCCGGCTCCCTCACGGGCTTCCTCGGCGCGCACGAGGTGAAGGCCGGCTTCGACCTCCAGTACGACAAGGCGGACATCCACCGCAGCTACACCGGGGGTCAGCTGGTGACGCTCCTGTTCAATGACGGCCTGGGAACCGCCACGTCAAAGATATACTCCCATTACTGGTGGACCACCGCCGCGGGTCAGCTGACACCGACCTTCGATGCCCCCAGCATCGTCTTCGCGTCGAAGCCCAAGCACGAGAGCCAGGCTTTTTTCATCCAGGACAAGTGGACCGTGATGCCCACGCTGACCGTGAACCTGGGCGTTCGCACGGACCAGACGGACATCAAGGACCAGTTCGGCGCCAAGGTGATCTCGCTCAAGAACGAGTGGGCGCCGCGTCTGGGGATCATCTACGACTTCCGAGGGAAGGGCCAGGACAAGGTCTACGCCAGCTTCTCTCGCTACTTCGAGCAGCTGCCCCTGGATCTGGTGATCCGCTCCTTCAGCGTGGAGCGGAATCCCACCACCTACAACTACAGCCCCACCAGCTACGCGCCGGATCCCGCCGCTGAGGCCGCCGCCGGATCGACCTCGTCGATCGTTGGTTCCTACGTCGAGCCTGTGGACGGCAACCTCAAGGGCTCGTACACGGACGAGATCATCCTCGGCGCGGAGTCCACATTCCGGAACCTCTACGTCCTGGGGGCCAAATACATCCGCCGCTACCTGGGCCGGGCCATCGAGGACGGCCTGGACGTGAACTCCCCCCTGGGGGACTACTTCATCATGAACCCCGGCGTCAGCTCCCCGGCGGGCGTGACCTACCCCAAGGCCGTGCGCGACTTCACGGGCGTGGAACTGACGGCCCAGCGTAAGCTCGCGGACCACTACACCTGGCAGTTCAGCTACCTCTGGAGTCAGCTCAAGGGCAACTACGAGGGCGCCTACCAGGGCATCGGCGGCGTGGACGGCACGGGCCAGCTGGATCCCAACATCAACAGCGCCTTCGACCTGCCCGAGTTCATCACCAATAGCTACGGCCGCCTCAGCGGCGACCGTACCCACCAGGTCAAGGCGAACGGTTCCTACGAATGGGATTTCGGGCTCACCGCCGGCGCCTCCATCACCTACCAGACGGGCACCCCCATCAGCCGGCTGGGCTACCACGACGGCTACGGACGCTATGAACTGTTCCTCGTCCCTCGGGGCACCGAAGGCCGCACTCCCGACAATACGCGCCTCGACGTGAACGTGGCCTACACCATGCAACTACCGAACAAGCAGCGCCTGCGCTTCGTGGCGGAGATCACCAACCTGCTGGACTCCCAGACCGCTACGGTCATCGACCAACGTTACAACTTCGCCCAAGCCGATGTGGGCCAGACGAACGAGAACTACAAGAGTCCCTTCTCTTTCCAGGCTCCGCGGTCCGTCCGCTTGGGAGTTCGCTATAGTTTCTGACCTCAGTTGTGGTTCAACGGTAAGCGGCCCCTGCAGGGGCCGCTTACCCTGTTGGTCATAGCACTTTGGGGACGACGAAGTGGCCCCGGTCCTGCTCTGGCGCATTGGCCAGAGCCTGGGCCTGGGTGAAGGTGTCATGCGGCTCATCCTCCCGGCGGGGCAGAGGGCGATCCAGACCCGTGAGCATGGGTTCCACCTGGTCCAGGGCCAGTCCGTCCAGGCTGGCCGCGTGGGTGAGCATGCGCGCCATGGCCAGGCGCATGGGCTCGACCTCGTCCTCCCGCAGGCTCAGGTGGGCCAGGGCGGCACAACGCAGCACATCCTCGCGGGTCACGTCCATGTCAGGCTCCGAGTTTGAGGTCCGCGTCGGCGTTCTGGATCCAGGGCTCCGCATCCGTCGGCAGCAGGGCGCCCGCCGCGGCGATCATGGCGCCGTTGTCGGTGCAGAGGCGCGGCTCGGGGATGGCCAGGGTGAGGCCCTCCCGGGCTGCCAGGGCCGCGGCGTCGCTCCGCAACCGCGAGTTGCAGGCCACGCCGCCACTGATCACCAGGCTTCGCGCCCCGTGTTCCCGGGCCAGGTCCGGAACCGGTTTCAGCAGCCAGGTGGAGATGGCTTCCTGCAGGCTGCGGCAGAGGGCCTGCACCTCAGGATCCGCGGCCCCCGCCCCGGCCAGGCGGGGGTTCCGCTCCACCCGCAGTTTCACACCGGTCTTCAGGCCGGAGAAACTCCAGGAGGCCTTGCCGTCGCGGAACTTCGGCGGCGTGAAGGGCTCCGCGGCGCGGGGCGCGGCCTGGGCGCAGGTGTCCACGACCGGGCCGCCGGGGTAGCCCAGGTTGAGCATGCGGGCGGTCTTGTCGAAGGCCTCGCCCGCCGCATCGTCTCGGGTCTTCTGCAGCAGCTGGAGCGAGGTCCAGTCCCTGGCCAGGTAGAGATGGGTGTGTCCTCCGGAGACCAGCAGCACCAGGGCCGGGAAGGGCAGGTCCGGCGCGGCGAACCGGGCGGCGTTCAGGTGGCCGAGCAGATGGTGGACACCCACCCAGGGCAGGCCTTCCCGCCAAGCCACGGCCTTGCTGGCGCTGAAGGTGGCCAGCAGGCTGCCCACCAGCCCGGGGCCGCGGGTGACGGCGAGGCGGTCGAGCTCGTCCAGCCCGACTCCGGCCTGGGCCAGGGCCCCGGCCATGACCGAGCGCACCTGGAGGAGGTGCTCCCGGGCCGCCAGCTCGGGCACCACGCCTCCAAAGGGGCCGTGGATGGCGTCCTGGCTCTCGCGCACCAGGGACCTGAGCACCGGTCCAGAGGGCGTTTCCTCCACCACGGCGGCGGAGCAGTCGTCGCAGGAGGATTCCAGGCCCAGGACCAGCATCCGGATAGTGTAACTTGGCACCTGGAGCCTACCTCATGCGCAGTCTGATGCTGTTGCTGCTGCCGGCCATTCTGATGGCCCAGCGCCCACCAGCCTCCCCCGCCGATGCCTTCAACCGGGAACTGAAGCGCAACCGGTTCGGCACCTGGCTGGTGCTGGAGGACGAGGGCGCAGCCTGGGGCGCGGCCATGCGGTCCGGCCTGGACGAGGAGCCAATGATCCTGCTGAACCTGCCGCTGAAGGTGGTGGCGGGGGGCAAGAAGGCCGATGCCCTGGCCCCGGTCCTCCGGGAGCGCTTCGGCTGGGCGAAGGGAGCCCACTGGGCCCTGGTGGACGCGAAGGGCCGCGTGAAGGCCGAGGGGGCCGAGACTCCCATGCCGGGGGCTCTGGGCCGGGCCGTGGAGCAGGCTGGACCCTCTTCCCGGGCGCAGGAACTGGAGGCTTTCCTCCGGCAGAACCCGGACCGCCTGGACGCGCGGGCGGCGCTGTGCCGGGAATACCTGGTTGTGGCAACCCGGCGGACGCAGAAGGCCCTGAGCCTCCCCGGATCCAAACCGGCGCCATCCGAGCCGGCCCCCGTGAAGCCGCTGGATCCCGAGGTGGACCTGAAAATCTGGGCTGCGGCGGCCCAGCAGCTGGACCTCATCCTTCGGGAGGCCATCGGCTCTCCCGATGGGTCCCTGGGATTTCTGTTCAGCCCGCGGCTGCGGAGTTCCGCGGCGGAGCAGTCTCCGTCCATGATCGCGGTGCTGGTGCGCCACAAAGCGACCCTGGAGGAGACGCTTCGCCGGTCGCCGGAGAGCTTCACGACCTGGCAGCTCTGGATTGCCGCCTCCCAGAAGTGCGGCGGGTGGCCTCTCCAGCCCCTGCTCGCGACCATTCCAGTCTTGCCCGGAACGCCGCCGGGGTTATGGCCGCCACAGGGCATTTTCGAGGAATACCTGAAGGACGCGAAATCCCGGAGCGACTGGACGACGGTCCGGGAGGTGCTGGAACCCCGTTGGAGCGGCCTCCGGGATGCCGTCATGGACGGGCAGATGGAATGGGGCAGCAACGCCTTGTCCTGGGATTGGCTGGATCCCTTGCTGGAGGCCCAGGTTTCCCAGGGAGACATCGGGGCCGCCGATCAGATGCTGAGCGAAGCGGCTGAGGTGGTGGGTTGGCCTGGCCTTCCGGGAAAGGCCCGGGACCTTGCCACGCGGCTGAACCGCCCCGATCTCGCGGCCCGCTGGGGCGCTCTCGCCGTGAAGGGCCGATGAGCCTCGTCCCCACCCGCATCCAGCTCAACCGCCCGCTTCCGCCGCTCACCTACCTGGCGCCGGAGGGCCTGCCCGCGGGGGTGCGGGTGCGGGTGAAGGTGCGGAACAGCCTGGCGGTGGGACTGGCCATGGGGCCCGACCCAGCCCCGCCCGCGGCCAAGCTCCGGCCCATCGAGGCGGTGCTGGATCCCTTCCCTCTGCTGCCGCCGAAGCTGCGGGAGCTGCAGGCCTTCGCGGCCCGCTACTACGGCTGTCTGGAGGCCCACCTGCTGCCCTTGAGCCTGCCCCAGGCCCTGCTGCCCCACTGGGAGGCGGACGAGGACGGGCAGCGGCTGTCCTTCCACCGCGAGCGCGGGGCCTGGGGAGTTCTCGCGGACCTGGGCGAGGCCTGGCACCGGGATCCCTCCCTCCTCCCCACGCTCCTCCACCGGCCCCTCCTTCGTGGCGCCGGCTTTACGGAGGTCCGGCTCACCGGCGCGCCCCATCCCCCCCGGGTGACACCCTCCCAGGCCAAGGTGCTGCTGGCCCTGGAGGATGGGGGCGGGGCCATGATGGAGCCGGAGCTCCTGGAGGCGGCGGGCGTCGGGGCCTCGGTGCTGGGCACTCTGGAGAAGCGGGGGCTCATCGAGCGGATGAAGCGGGTGGACCTGCTGGGTCAGCGGCGGGAGGCCGGCCTGGACCGCACGGTGGTCCTCAACGAGGAGCAGCGGACCGCCCTGGAGGCCGTGGCGCTCGGGACCTTCGGTGTCCACCTGCTGCACGGCGTGACGGGGTCCGGGAAAACGGAGGTCTACCTCGCCCTGGCGGAGCGGGTGCTGGCCCAGGGGCGGCGCGTGCTGTGGCTGGTGCCGGAAATCGGCCTCACCGCGCGGCTCCTGGACCGCTTGGAGGCCCGCTTCCCCGGCCGCATCGCCGTGGGTCACGCGGGTCTCAACGCCGGCGAGAAGCATGGTGATGTCGTACGCCTGCTCTTCAATGGCGCGGATCTTTTCGTGGGCGTCCGGAATGCCGTGCTGGCCCCGCTGCGCGACATCGGCCTCATCATCGTGGACGAGGAGCACGAGGGCTCGTACAAGTCCGAGGAACATCCCCGCATCCACGCCCGGGACCTGGCCATCAAGCGGGCCCAGCTTGAAGGCTGCCCCATCCTCCTGGGCAGCGCGACGCCCAGCCTGGAGAGCTGGCAGGCGGCCCAGGCCGGCCGCTACCAGCTGCTCCAGCTGAAGCAGCGCCCCGCGGGGATCACCCTGCCCACTGTGGAGATCGTGGATCTCCGGGACGCCTACCGGCAGTTGCGCCGGAAGGTGATCCTGGCGCCGCCGCTGATGCAGGCCCTGGTGGACGTGCTGGAGAAGGGGGAGCAGTCGCTCCTGCTGTTGAACCGCCGGGGCTACGAGAACTTCTGGATGTGCCGGGCCTGCGGCAAGACGCTGGGCTGCCCGCACTGTGCCATCTCGCTCACCTACCACCGGGGTGACTTCCGCCTGCGCTGCCACCTCTGCGGCCACGAGACTGTGCCGCCGGAAGCCTGCCCCGACTGCGGAGCCGAGCACCTGCGGGGGGTCGGCGAAGGCACGGAGCAAGTGGAGGAGCACTTGAAGCAGGTCTTCCCCAGCGCCCGCATCCTGCGCCTGGATCGGGACACCACCCGTCGCCGCGGCTCCTTTGAAGCCGGCCTGCTGGCCGCCGAGGCCGGGGAAGTGGACATCCTGGTGGGCACCCAGATGCTGGCCAAGGGCCACACCTTCCCGAAGCTCACCCTCGTGGGTGTGCTCAACGCGGACCAGGGCCTGAAGGTGGCCGATTTCCGGGCCTCGGAGCGCACCTTCCAGCTGCTCACCCAGGTGGCGGGCCGGGCCGGGCGTGCGGAGCTGCCGGGTCGCGTGATCCTCCAGACCTACTCACCGGAGCACCCCGCCATCACCTTTGCCCTGGCCCAGGACTTCGAAGGCTTCGCGGCCTCGGAGCTGCCCTTCCGCGAGGGCCTGGGCTATCCGCCGTTCACGGCCCTCACCCTCTACCGTGCCGAGGCCGACACGCTGAAGGAGGCCCGGGAGGCCCTGGAGGGGTTCCGGCAGCGCCTGTCCGTCCCGGGTCTGCGGGTGCTCGGTCCCCTGGAGGCGCCCGTGCCCCGCGTGCGGGACCGCTGGCGCATGCACCTGCTGCTCAAGGGACCCCGGGGAGCCCTCGGCGAAGTCCTCGCCCGCCACCCGCTGGCTCCCGCCGGTCCCATCAGCCTGGACCGGGACCCCATCCAGTTCGGATGAAAAAAGGGCCCCCGAAGGGGCCCTTTCTATGACAAATCAGGTGCTTCAGCGAATGACGCGCCAAGTGCGCAATTTGAATCCGCGGTTGATATCAGAGTCCTTGACGAACTTAATATCAGGAGTGTTGGCACCCGTCTGTTGGTCGAAGGAACCAGTTTTGGAACTGACCGCTCCACCCTGTACGACCCGATCGCCTGCATCTGCCAGTTGGCTGCTCAAAGAGTTGAAGAAGAAGGCAAGTCCGGTGCAACTGTCTTGTCCCTTATCCACAGAGCTGATGTCGCTCACCGTCGAAGGCGCATTTACTTCGGTTGCAATGGCAAGGGGGCGAAGAATGTCGCACTCGCGGAAGGTACGAGTGAAGGCATTGGAGGCACAACCAAATCCACTATTTCCATTGATGTTGAAAAGGGAGAAGAAAATGGTCCCTTCCTTGGTGAGCGGACTGACCAACAACTTATCGTGGGTTTTGCCTCCGACGGCCTTAGGAAGCGTGCCATCAAGTAGTGAGTAGTAATAACCGGATTTTAACTTAAAAATATAGTCGCTGCTGCCGGGCGTAACCTTGCTTGAACTATAGGTGGTGACCCAGTTGGTGGAGTTGTTTACTCCTGGAGGAGATGGGAGGTTTTTCGTGTTGTCGGTGATTTCTTGGAGATTCGAATCTAGGATGCCGTTTGTATCCCGGTTCCCCCCGTCGAGGTTGGCGCTGTCCTGGCGATCAGCGAAGACGAACATGCGGTTGGTTGAGGGTGGCTGGACGGTAGTATTTCCAGTATAGGTCTCGCTCATATCAGCTGGGTTGTTCCAATCGCCAGATCCAATGGAAACCATCACAGTGATTGGTTTGATGGTCGGATTAGTCCCCCCAGTCGGATCCACGATGGGCACGGGATAATTTCCACTAAGCCGGAAAGCATCGGGGCGGGTTGTAAAGCGGAATGCGGAGTTCTTGTAGATGAAACGCGGCGAATTTGTTCCTGAGAGCCACTTGGTTATGTCGCTGGAATCTACCCTGAACCCAGGGGCCGTGGCGTTGGTGACACCAGTTCCAGCAACGATGTTGGTCTGGGTTGGGTCTCCATTCAGGGCCATGACATTACCGTTCATGTCAGCAAAATATATTCTCTGAATGAGATCGGAGTTCTGGAAAATGGCGACTGGCGTCACGCCGGCAGGAATAGCACCAACAGACGCGCTGCTAGACCAGTCCCACGACTTGAGAACACTGCCATCCTTTACCTGGAGGGCAATGATGGAGCGACCCATGCCTTCACCATTGGTGATTGTGCCACTGGCGAGGTAACCGCTGTTCACCTGGGCGTTGGCATAGCCACCAGACAGGAAAACAGCGGCTTTTCTGGTTGCCACCGTGCCGTCCGTGCTGACGTAGGCGAAAGTTGGGACAGCAGTACTCATACCCATTTTTTTGACCTGATCCGAAGACGAGGCCTTTTGGGGATCCAGGATCCAGAGGATTTTTGGCGCATCGGGTTGGACGGCGCTATCAGAAGAAGACGTCAATCCCAACGCGTAGTAGCTCCGGGCGCCCTTCCGCATTCCGAAGACAACGATGGCGTCCTCGTTGGCGCTGACTCGGGTGTCGCCCAGGATTTGTCCCGTGGGAGCTTTATCCTCGTGGAAGAGGGAGGGATCTCCGTCCACCAAGTAGCGATGTTTGAAGGCGTCCTTTACACCGCGGTTCAAGTAGATGCTGAACATGGTGCTGAGCATGTCTGGGGGCACAAAGGCCCATAATTCATTTGCTTTGGCCGTGACCTGATCGAACGTCGGGTCTGCGGTGGGAAGGGCATAGGCTTGCTCGACGAAGCAATGAAGCATTCCCCCATTCGTGCCCACCAGAAGGAGGCGAACGTGTGGGTCTTTCGTTGAGACCGGGCTGCTATTAATGATCGCCGTGGATGGCCAAGCAACGCCGGAAGGAAGGTTGTCACTACTGAGCTCCACCGCCAGAGGTGCCGAGTTGATGATGTCTCCGAAGATGCCAATACGATTCTTCGACGGGTCGGTGATGTTTTTGCCCCTATAGAAGTCGATGAATCCATTGATGGCCGTGTTCTTGTCCGTGTCCGAGGTACCAGCCGGGAAGAGGCCCGCAAAGGTTGTTCGGAGTGCACTGATCAAGGGATCACTGTCTGGGCTGGTGTAATTCGACTCGAACGATACCTTGGTGGGGGTGGAACCTGGCA
This sequence comes from Geothrix edaphica, assembly GCF_030268045.1. Taxonomy (NCBI): domain Bacteria; kingdom Pseudomonadati; phylum Acidobacteriota; class Holophagae; order Holophagales; family Holophagaceae; genus Geothrix; species Geothrix edaphica. Next base: position 18,234 of record NZ_BSDC01000003.1, on the reverse strand, counting down.
GCAGGGTGAAGATCGTTCGGTTGCTCCAAAGTTTGGGAGATCCAAGGACGTTTTCAGTATGGACTGTGGTGCCTGCGGGGAGTTCGGTCGCCAGGTAATTGCCAAAGATGTCGAATGCGGACCAGAGATGGTGATCATCAAAATTATTGAGGCCACATTGAGTCACAGGTTTGCCGCTTGCATCCAGGATTGGATTGCCGTCGGTGTCAAATAGGGGGACGCAACCAATGGTGCTCTCACCCGTGTTTCCATAGAAGGAAAAGACTTCCTTCTTGGTCGTTGGGTCGATGACGCGTTTGATGCCGACCGAATAGAGGTTGCCCGACCAGACAGGGGTGCGGCTGGTTTTAAAAATCCCAAAGTAAGCCTGGGTGGTAGTACGGGCGCCAGTTGATGGGGTGGCAGGGGCGGACAGGGAAGCTGAACCAGCCACGATCTTTTGGAGCACGTCATCCCAATTCTTTTCCAGGGCAGCGGGATCCGTGGAGTAGTAGTAGTAGACCTTCCCTCCGTCCAGGACGGAAGCATCATCAGGTCTGCCGTTTGCACTCTGCCATTTTCCATAACCCAGATCCGTTCTGGAAGGGTCAGAGGCCTGGGCGATGCGGAAATAGGCCTCCTCAGGGTTGCGGGCATTGTTTCCAGCTTTCAGCTTGTAGGACCCTGGGATGCCTAGGCTGATCACCATCGTTTGTGTGCCTGGATTGGAAGGCCCACGAGTGGTGGCCGGGTTCACTTCCCAGGCTGCACCCCAAGGCCCGCTGTTAGCGGAACCATCCTGGTAGGCAGCGACGCTGGCGAGGGCTTGCGGATGGAAAAACTCCGTCCCTGGGAGGAGGGAGGAGGCGGTGGGCATCGCCAGGTAAGACCCGCCCATCAGATACTTGTTGCCGTGCTCCGTGTAGGTGATGTAAGCCGCCGCTGCGGCTTGGTTAACATTCGTCGTAGTGAGGGGAACACTCGCGGTCCCGTAGGAATCCGTGACCCCCAACGTCGGGAATATAAGAACATAGGCTTTTCCAGGGCAAGCGTTAGAGCCCGCAGTAAAGATGCTGCTGTTCTTCTCGACGGTGGCCCGGTAGTAAGTGTTGGCCAAGGCATAAGCCCAAGGCTGGGGTGTGCGGGGGTCAGGGTTGCTGCGACCTCCAAAGTTGAAGAGGTCCATGGCGTCGTAGGTGGTTACATCTACTCCCCTAACCTTGACCGTTGTTCCGATGCTGAACCATCCGCTGGGCCCCATTTTCTGGAGGGCCGTGTCATTGCTGGCGAGGTCGGCGCTCAGCAATTTGCGGACGAATTTCCGGTTGCCCCTGGTCGCGTCATTCCAGATGGCGCTCTGGTTCGGATTGGCCGGGATGCCGGCGGAGTTGGAAGAGCCGCCTTCTTCGGAACCCAAAGCATTGTCCACATAGGGATCAAGGAAACGGTAGATCCAATCGACATTGCTGTCTGACCCGATGTTGAGGAATACGTTGATCCCCGCCACTTTTTCCGATTGGTAGCGGGTCATGACAGGTAGGCCATTCTTCCAACCTTCTGCGCTACCAACAGAGGTCTGAACAGTGCCGCTGACGACTTTTCCATTTGTGTCATAAGTCAATGCCAGTCCTGTCGGGTAGCTGACATTTTCAGTTGTGTCCGGGACGGCATATCCCCTTGGAGAGGCGTAGACCCCACTTGTGGGGGCGTTAACCACGCCTGTGCCATCGGCATTCCGGACCTGTGTTGCTCCAAAGATCCAGCTGAGGTAGTCGTAAGTGTAGAAAAAATTCCCGATGGCGGTGTAACCAGTAAGGACTGTTCCGTTAAGGGCAAGGGCCAGGGCGGGGTCATCGTCCGTGAGGGTCGGGTGGGAATCTGACCATTTGTCGTAGATGACCGTGCCATTCGCGTGTTTCGAAACATTGGTGGAGGTGCCGAGGGTGTAGGCATCCTTCGAGGTGAAGGTGTAGGGGCTGTCGAACAGTCGGCTTGGGCAGGGAAGGTCCACGCTGCGGCCGTTAATGGTGAAGCGGACATGAGTGATCTTCGGGATGGCCACAGCGGGATCTGTGTCCGTGACGGGGGTCCCGACGAAGGAGGACCGGAAATCGTAGGGAACACCCACGTAGGGAACACCCGCGGTGGTGCCGTAAATTTGCTTCGAATTAGGCCAACGTTGGAGGTAGACCTCGTGAGTGCCGGACTTCATGACAAAAATGAACCCGTAATCCTTGCCGTCCGTAATGCCTGCCGCACCTAGGCCGATGGGATCACCAAAGGACTGGACCCCCCCCAACCAACCGGTGCGGGTGGGTTGGGTAAGGTATTTCCCAGGTTCGAAGACGGCCCGGCTTCCCGTGGTGAAGTCGAGCACGGTGACCAACTGGGGATGGCCGGCATCTGCCTGATAGACATCGAGCAGATCGGTCTTGGTCATGAGCTGAGGCTCGATTTGAGCCTGGGCAAACGGGACAAACAGGAAGGCGACCAAGATGCCTCGGAGGCCGCGATGGAGAGCGGAGCGCATGTTCATGGCGGATTCTCCAGTTAGTTGATGTATTCGACAATTGCTTCGCGGCGGGAAACAAAGCTTTGCCCCGTGGTGCCGATGTTGGCGCGCCCGGTGGATCGGACGAGCCACAGGCTGCGATTGCTCTTGATGAGCGCCCCGCGACCCGTGTTTGCAAGTTCATTGGGACCGAGGTAGCGCACTTCCAAGTCGAAGGCAGGGACAACTTCGGTGGCACCCTTTGTGAACTGGAGCCAATCTGCACGGGAAGGGGTAAGGGCGTCGCCAATCGTGGCCGAGTCGAGATGAACGCGCATGGTTCCAGTATCTGGATCCATGTAGCTGGCAGTGCGTGCATCGACGGTATCAATGGCGCTGATGAGGCCAGACATCTGGGCATGGAGGGTAGCTGCAGCGGACCCTGTGGTGGTGGTGGCGTAAGGGCTGCCCCAGGTGATCACCCAGTCGAGCCCGGAGTCCGCCGTTTCAAATGCCTTACGTCCGGTGGACTCGTTGCCGGTGATCATGATTTCCCGCAGGGAGGTACGGCCTAAGCCGAAAGCCGCCACGGTGACCGTGGTGAGCAAAATAAGGGCAAGGATGATGGTGATGCCCCCTGATTCGCGCTGGTGGTTGGCTCGATGCTGGATCATAGGTTTCTCTAAGGACGGCCCAGGGAAAAATTCCTGGGAGACAAGTAAAGGGTTTCCCGTCTCTTACGGAAGGCGAGTTGAGGATTGGTCGCTGAAGAAGACGCATTGAATTCCGTCCTTTGGATTTCAGAACGGGTTTCGATGTCGATCCGAATCAGCACGGGGGTGTAGTTCATCCAGAACGGATCCTCAGTGCTTGTGCCCCCGAGCGCTTGCTGGGTAAGTGGGCTCGAACTCGATGCAAGCTTGGCGTTCAAGGCGGCACGAAGGGTTCCCCAATCGGTGCTTGCGGCCCAGGGGGGTTCTGTACTCCCCGCAGTCGCACTGGTTCGAAGCCACGTATTTCCGCCGTCGAGGCTCCAGTTCACGTAGAATCCGGAGACGTTCTCCAAAAGGATCTGCTCTCCGTTGACTTCGGTAGCTTGGGCAGGCGAAAAGATGACGTTCGCGTTGCCGGCCAAGGGCTGGGTCTGTCGCACCAAACAGGGGACAGTTGCTGTGGGGCTAGCTGGATCCAGTTTCCTTGGGACTACAGCGTATCGGACCACTTGAAGAGGCCTGAATGCCGTAAATTGTGCCTTTGCTCGGTGAGTTTTTTGTACAAGGGCGTGAACGATGCTGCTTGTTTCGTTGCCGTATTGATCCACAAGCGCGGATTGCGTCCCCACAATATCAATATCGAAATTCGTATTACCTGAGGTGGATGGATCTGCGCTTATTCGGTAAACCTCCCAGTTGGAATCCTGGATGAAGATCAAGTCATCCTTCTTTAAGGAGTCGCCCCCATAAAGCACATTGACCGACAGCTTAGAGTCTCCAATCACGGGGGCAGTTCTGAGAGTCCCTTGGACATTCAAGGGAAGATCCATGACGAATTGCAACTCATCGACGGGACTGACACCACCTGGTGGCGTGAAGTCTGTGGTGCGCATTAGGATGGGGGGCTGAGCTGTATCGCTATTGGGAATGAGTTCGCCGACGACTCGCTTGAAAAAAAGATGCCCCGCTTCGAGTACTTCATCCTGAAGAAGGGTAAGGCCCCAGCGAGCCTTCCTTTGTACAGAAAGGGTTTCCGTCGATGCCGCAAAAGAGGCTGTGGACGACGCGAAGACGCGGAACATCCCCGCCATTAGAATGGAGGTGAACACCACTGCCACCAGCATTTCGACTAGGGAGAAGCCGCGACAGCGACGTGATAAAAGGGTGCGATTAGAGTCGGACATTGCGGCTTACCGAGAAATACCTTGTTTGTTTTACGTTCGTCTTTGAGACCGATTCGTCCCATTGGATATTTACAATGAATTCTGCCGTTGCGTTGTACGGTCCGGCTAGTGACCCCTGCTTTCGGATCCAACCCACGGTGAAGATTTTGTTGGGAGCAGTGGCGATGACGGGAATTCCACCAATGTCGAAGTAGAGATTGCTGCCATCAGATTTTTCTGACAAATCTGGATCAATGTAAGTGAACCCGCTGGAAGTTACCGTTCCGGTCGAGCTATCCATCCGCTCTCCCGCACTCAAAGCACCTTCAGCGGCAATTCGATCCAGCAGATTGTGGGCCAGCAAAACCGCGGTTCCACGCTCGCGACTATTGCCAGATTGGGCGGTGGCCGCAAGTTGAAGTGAAAGCAGGCCAAGTAAGCCTATGGACAGGATGAAGGCTGCTATCAGCAACTCGATCATGCTGAAGCCACCTTGAATGGGCGATGGTCGTCTTGTGAGCTTCAATCGAGGCGTCTCCATTGGTTCTCCGCGGGTGTGTCGAGTTTCGAATCGGGTTTGTAGAAAGCCAGGACGTTTCCCTGGGGAGTGATAATCACGACCCCATAAGGGGGGCCGCTGTCCTTGGGGGTTTTGCCTACAACTCCCAACCAAGCGCCATTGGTAAGGGTCGTAAGCGTTGTTCCAGCACCACCGTTAGCAAGTAGCAGCGGGACCCCCGAAGGGCTGAATCCATAGCTGCCATTGGCACTCTGCACGGGTGACGACCATCCAGCACTCTTAAATACGGTCGTGATTCCAGCGACGAGGGTAGGCTTCGAAATTTCACCAGTTACCAGCCCAGTTCCATCAGCGGTGGTTTTCATCTGGGCGTAGCGCTGCCAAGTGCTTTCGAAGGCCATTTGACCCATCGGAGGGGTGATAAGTGTGAGGTCATCGGCCATTTGGCGGAATTGCAGGGGGCCCGTTGACCAGTCGCCCGTGATGACCACGGTCCTGCCTGAACTCATGGCCAAGTTTCTGGCATGAATGAAGACACCGCGAATTTCGGTGAGGCCGTTCTGAGTCGCTCTAGGGGATTTCGGCTGGAGAGTGCTTGCTCCCACCACGGCGAGCACCGCTATGATGACCAGCACCACCAGCAGTTCAATCAAGGTGTACCCCCGACTGGGAGAGGTGTCGTGCGGCATGGGTTCCATAGGCGCCTCGGTAGGAAATGGTAGGAAGGGAATGCGGTGGCCGGCGGAAATTTTAAGTTGAATCGAATGAATTGGTAGAGAGAAGACCTGTGGTGAAAAAACCGGGCTGGCAAAAAGAGTGTATAAAAAGTATACACACACCTTCAACGGAGACCTGCGCCCGGGAATGCACGTGCTAACCTGAAGCGTGTCCGATTCCGCCCAGCTTCCCAGACTCCGGGCAAAAAAGCGGCTCGGCCAGAACTTCCTGGTGAACGAGGGGGCCATCGCCACCATCGTGGGCGCGGCGCTGGGTTCGACGGCACCCCGGCTTCTGGAGATCGGTCCGGGTCCTGGCGTGCTGACAGAGCGCCTGCTGGCGGATGGACGCCCGCTGTGGGCGGTGGACCTGGATCCCGAAGCTTGTGTGCTGCTAAGGGAGCGCTTCGCCACCACGCCCCACTTCCACCTGGAGGAAGGCGATGCGGTGCGCATCCGCCTTCCTGAGGGCGAGCCCTGGTCGGTGGTGGGCAACCTGCCCTACAACGCCGCCACCCCCATCCTGGCGCGGCTGCTCACGGAAGGCATTCCCTGGAACCGCATGGCCCTGATGTTCCAGCTGGAAGTGGCCCAGAAGCTCATGGGTGAGCCCGGCACCAAGGCTTATGGGCCGCTGTCGGTGCTGGCCCAGCTCTGCGCCCGCCTGACCCGCCTGGTGAAGCTCGGGCCCGGTTCCTTCCGGCCCGCCCCCAAGGTGGATTCGGCGGTGGTTCAGTTTGAACCCCGACCAGATGCGCCCAGCCTCGCCGAGCGCAGGGCGCTGCTCAGCGTGCTGCACCGTTCCTTCGCTCATCGCCGCAAGACCCTGGCCAACAACTGGCAGGGCTGCCTGCCGGCCGAGGCACTGGCTGAGGCGGGGCTGGCCCCGATGCTGCGCGCCGAAGTGATCACGCCATCCGACTGGCTCTCGGCCACGCGCCACTTGTTGATCCACCACCCGGAGGTGTTCCCATCGTAATGCCCGTCGCTCCCGAATTTGAAACCTGGACGGAGGTCCCCGCTGCCGGTGAACTCCGGCTGATCCCCATCGGCGGGCTCGGCGAGTTCGGCATGAACGCGCTGGTGGTGCACAGCGCCCGCAGTCTCTTCCTGGTGGATTGCGGCCAGCTCTTCCCTTCGGATGACCAGCCGGGCATCGATTCCATCGTGCCGGACTTCGCCTACCTGGAGCCCTTCGCAGACCGCCTCCAAGCCGTGCTGCTCACGCACGGCCACGAGGACCACATCGGCGCGCTGCCTTATTTCCTGCGCCGCTGGCCGGTGCCCGTCTATGGCACGGCCTTCACCTTGGGCCTGGTGGAAGGCAAGCTGCGTGAGCACGGCCTGGATCCGGGCCTGCTCCATGTGGTGCGGGACTACGGCCGCGTGAAGGTGGGTGACGGGGAGATCGAGGCCGAGTGGATCCCGGTCACCCACAGCCTTCCGGACGCCTGTGCGTTGGCGCTCCACACCCCGCAGGGTGTGCTGGTGCATTCCGGCGACTTCAAGATCGATCCCGAGCCCCTGGACGGTCGGCTCACGGGCATGGAGCGACTGACGGCCCTGGGCGATGCCGGCGTCCGGCTGCTCATGGCAGACTCCACCAACGTGGGCCGCCCGGGCCGGTCCCCTTCGGAATCAGCCTGCCGCGAGGGACTGGAGGCCGCCTTCGAGCAGACCAAGGGGCGGCTCTTCGTCACCACCTTCAGCTCCAACATCCACCGCCTCCAGACCTTGATCGACCTGGCCTACGAGTTCCGCCGTCGCGTGGTGCTCCTGGGGCGGAGCCTCGACCGCAACCTCACACTGGCCCGGTCTCTGAAGCGGCTGTCGCTGCCCGACGACATCCTCATCGATGTCAAAGACGCGCAGCTCTTCGATCCCGAGGATCTGCTCATCCTCTGCACCGGCAGCCAGGGAGAGCCCATGAGCGGCCTGGCGCGACTGCTGCGCCGGGAGGTGAAGGGCCTCCGCATCGAACCGGGCGATCGCCTGGTGGTGAGCGCGCGCTCCATTCCCGGCAATGAGGTGGCCATCTCGCGGATGCTGGATGAGGCCGAGCGCCTGGGCGCGGAGACCTCGCTGGAGGGGTTGGGGCCCGTCCACGCTTCGGGCCACGGCAGCCGCGATGAACTGGCAGACCTCATCCGGGCGGTGCGGCCGGCCCAGATGGTGCCCGTACACGGGACCTATCGGAACCTGCGGGCCCACGGCAAGCTGGCCGCGTCGCTGGGCTGGACGCCGGAGCGCATCTCCCTGCTGGATGGCGGGCTCTGCCTGCGCCTGTTCCTGGACGGCCGGGTGGACATGCCGGGCGCGGTGCCCGTGGGCAAGTGCTTCGTGAGCGAGGGCGTGGACCACATGGTGGATGCCCGCGTGGTGAAGGATCGCCTCATCCTCCAGGAAGATGGCGTGGTGTTCGCCACGCTGCTGGTGGATCCGCAGACCGGCGAGCTCGCGGCGGAGCCCACCATCCTCAGCCGAGGATTCGTGGTGCTGTCCGATGACGAGGCCTACGCCGAGCTGCTGGCAGGCGTGGCCCGCAAGACCTACGACGAGGCACCGCCGTCGGTCCGCAAGGATGGCGAGGCCCTGCGGGACACCCTGCGCCTGGCCCTGCGGCGGGTCATCCGCAAGACCACCCAGACCCGTCCCCTGGTCATTCCGGTGATCCTGGAGGCGCCCCAGTCCTAGCGGTTATCGACGGCCGCGACGGATGGCTGCTCCGGGACGAAGGCCGGGTTCGGCCCGATTGCCAAGGCCTTGCCGGATGGCCTCCACCATGCGCCGCTGCATTTCCTCGACATGGGTGATGAGGCGCACCTGCTGGGCGGGACTCAGCCGGGCGCGGATGTCCTCCTCGAACTTGAACTTGAGCTCCGCCTGCTGGCGGCGCAGCTCCACGAACTGCTCCAGCAGGGGGCGGACCTTGGCGTTCTTCTCCTCCTCCGAGCCCGGACCCATCAGGATGTCGTTGAAGCGGCGCCGGATTTGCTGGATCTGCCGGGTCTTTTCGAACTGTTCCCGGTCATAGCGCGACCAGCGCTCCACCACCGTGCGGGCCTGGTCCTCGGGCAGGCCCACCGTCTGCTGGAGCTGCTCCATGCGGAATCGGACCAGGGGGCGTTCGTCTTCCATCTGGGCGCGGACCGGCAAGCCGACGAGCAGCAGGAGGAGAGACATCATCAGGGGGTGGCGGAACATGGGGATCACCTCGTCGGGGCCGGAGCCGCATCCAGGCGCTTCAAGAGTGCCTTCATTTCCTCGGGGCTGAGGGCCTGGATCTGGGCGGCCTCCTCCTCGCGGTTGTGGAAGGGGGTGTCGGAGGTGGATACCTCGAGAATGTCGGGCTGTCGCGGCAGGGTGGCCTCCACGTAGGGCGTCCGGTTCGCGCGGCCGGCCAGGAAGGCGCCGGTGCCCACGGCCATGAGCACCACCGCCGCGGCGGCCCAGCCCAGGGGACCCAGGTGGCGGCGCAGGGTGGGGCGGGCAGGCAGCTTCCGGAGGATCCGGCCCGGGAGGTGGTCGAAATAGCCCACCGGCGCCAGCGCGTCCGGGCTGTCCTCCTGGGCCAGGAAGACCACCCGGGCCTCGGAACAGGCGGTGCAGACCTTCAGGTGGGCCTCGGCGGCGGGACCGGGATCCAGGGGATCGGTCTCGATGTCCGCAAGGGCGGCGGCACAGGCTGCTGGGAGGGGAAGGGGCCCGGGGTTCATGGGCGGCCTCCTTTGACGTGGCGGGTGAGGTTCTGGATGGCGTGGAAGATGTGGGCCTTCACGCTGCCCACGGAGGTGCCCATCTGCTGGGCGATCTGCTCGTATTTCCAGTCGTGCTGCAGCTTCAGGGTGAGGGCTTCCTTCTGGCGGCGGGGCAGCTTCGGGAGCGCCTCATGCAGGAGCCGCCTGGCCTCCTGATCCAACAAGGAGGACACCTGGGTCTCCTCCACCCGCAGGGCCGGATGCTCCAGCGTGCCCTCCGGTCCTTCGAGGCTCTCGTGTTCCCGGGCCATGCGCTCGCGGAAATTCAAAGCCTGGCGGGTGGCGATGGTGATCAGCCAGGTGCGGAAGGAGGACTCGAAGCGGAAGCCGGGCAGGGCCCGGAAGACGCGGATGAAGGTCTCCTGTACCACATCGTCGGCGTCCTGATGGTTCCTGACGATGGAATAGGCCTTGCCGTAGACGTCCCGGGAGAACAGGCGGACCAGGTTGGCAAAGGCCGCCTGGTCGCCTTCCTGGGCAGACTCGACCCATCCCAGCACTTCGGGCGTGTGGTACGGCGAAGCCGGATCGGGGATCCGATCGGAGGCGCGGAGCGCCGTCTGGGGCATCAGGGGTTCGTTCAAGGTGGCTTCCGCCATCATGTTAGGCTCCGGCGCCGGGGACAGTGGAGGAGAAACGCCGTCCATGGATGGACCCGGGAAGCCCTTCTGGGGTTGAATGGAAATGGTGCAAGTCCTCAGTCTTCAGCCCTCAGGAGTTTCCATGCGCGACCGCATCACCCCGCTGCTCACGGAGGCCCAGATCCGGACCCGGGTCCAGGAGCTGGGCGCCCAGCTGACCCGGGACTATGCGGGGCAGGACGTGGTGGTGATCGGCCTCCTGAACGGCGTGTTCCCCTTCTTCGCGGATCTGGTGCGGGCCATGGACCTGGACATCGACGTGAGCTTCATGCAGGTCTCCAGTTACGGCGCAGGCACCGAAAGCACGGGGGAAGTGCACATCCTCAAGGACCTCGACCGCTCCATCCAGGGGAGGCACGCCCTGGTGGTCGAGGACATCGTGGACACCGGGCTCACCCTGTTCAAGGTCCGCAACCTGCTCCAGGACCGGGAGCCCCTGAGCCTGAAGATCTGCACCCTGCTGGACAAGCCCAGCCGCCGCAAGGTGGAGGTGTCCGTGGACTACATCGGCTTCACCATTGAGGACCACTTCGTGGTGGGCTACGGCCTCGACTTCGACGGCAAGCTCCGCAACCTGCCTTATGTCGGTGTTTATCATCCGTAGGATCTTCGTGCCTGCTGCCCTGCGCTTGTCCCTTGTCGCCATCATGGTTGCGGTCTGTGCCGGCTGCGGGTACCACCGCCTGGACCGGCAGCCGCGGTCGGCGGCGTGGGCCAAGCAGGGCGAGACGATCCGCCTGGCACGGTTCCGCAACCTGACCCCCCGGCTGGGGCTGGAGGACCGCTTCACCAAGGCCCTCGAGAACCGCATCGTCGCGGCCAGCCCCTGGCGCCTGGTGGGGACGGGCGAGCCCTCCCGCTGGGTGCTCCAGGGCACGCTGGAGGGCTACACCTCCCGTCCCCTGGGGTTGTCCCTGGGCAACGACCGGCTGAAGGCCAGCGCCGGATCCGCCTCCCGGGTCGAGGTGGCCGTGGTGGCCAGCGTGGAGTTGCTGGATGGGCAGACCGGCGCCGTGGTGCTGTCCCGGCGGGGTCTGACCTTCTCCAACCAGTACCGGGTGGACCAGAACTTCGCCAGCTTTGACAGCCGGGAGCTCCAGGTGCTGGAGAGCCTCGCGGATGATTTCGCGGAAAGCTTCCTCACCCAGCTGCTGGAAGGCACGGACTGATGGCCGCAGCCCAGGTCTGGCTGGACCATACCTTCGCACTGGTCCACGGCGAAGACGGCGATGGCCGCCGGAAGGCCGTGGCGGAATGGACTCGGCGCCATGTGGATCCGGAATGGGCGGACTTCAGCCTGACCGTCTGCGCGGAGGGTTGTCCCTGGCCCGAGGTGATGGCCGCCCTGCAGGAAGCGGCACCCTTGGGCGCCGAGGCCCGCACGGTGATCGTGCCCGTGGCGGACAACCTGTTCACCCGCGCCAAGGAACTGCCGGGCGCCGTGAAGGCGCTGCTGGAGAAGCCGCCCCAGGGCGTGAACCTGCTGCTGGTGGCCTGGAACACGCTGCCGGCGGCACCGGGGAAGGCCCTGGGCGCCAAGCCCTGGACAGACTGGACCAAGGCCGGCCGGATTCTCAAGGTGGGGGCCTTGGAGGCCCTCGAGATCCCCGGATTCATCGAGGCCGAAGCCCGGCGGCTCGGGCTGTCGCTCCAGGGCGCCGCCAGCACCCTGCTGGCCCAGCGGCAGGGCGGGAACCCCGGGCTGCTCAAGCGGGCTCTGGAGGTGCTGGACCTGCTGGCGGAGGATCGGCGTGTCACCGAGGACATGGTGGACCAGGTGACCTTCCGGCTGGCGGAGCAGAAGGCCTTTGCCTGGTCCGGGGCCTGGCAGAAGGGGGATGCCGCGAGCGCCCTCAAGGCCCTTCGCGGGGCCCTGGAAGATGGTGACGAGCCTCTGATGATGCTCGGCCAGGCCCGCCGTGAGGTGGACCGGCTCCTGCGCTACGCCGAAGCCCAGGCGGCCGGACTGAAAGGGGCTGAGCTGACGTCCGCCCTGGGCCTGTCCCCCAAGCAGGCCTTCCTGCTGGACGGCTACCGCAATGCCTACGAGAAGCTGAAGCCGAAGGGCGTGAAGGGCCTCCTGGGGCGCCTGAACCAGTGCGAACGGGACCTCAAGGGCATGGCCCTGTCCCGCAGCGAGGCGCCCCTGCTGGATCTCACGCTTTCGCTTTGCCGGGCCTGGGGGCGGTAGATTCCCTGATCACCTGCGCGGCCTTCACCACCTCCCCCAGGCGGCCGGTGGCCTCCCATTCGGCCCGCAGGCTCTCCAGGATGGGACTGACGGAAGCCTCGCTGAAGAACCTCCAGGCTGGCTTGGCGCGTGTTCCAGGCCGATGGCAGCAGAAGCGGGCATTGATCACTTGAGCGTGAGCTTCGGCGGGCGGATGATGGGGGTCTGGATTCCGGAGGGCCCATGTCTGAGTGCGTCATTCCCACCCTGACCTCCAATGAGGTGGTGGCGTCCAAGTCCGTGTTGCCCGCCGGATGGAAACCCAATCTCAAGGACCTCAAGTCCCTGGACCTCACCCTGCCCATGCTGGAGCTGCTACGCCGGTCCACCAGCCGCCTGCCCCAGGATGTGATCGACGCCCTGGTGAAGGGCCGCGACGCCGAGGAGGAAGGCAGCCGGGCCTTCAACACGCTCAACGACATGGTGCGGAACATCATCCTCGCGGATGGCAACGTCTCGCCCCTCTGCCAGGACACGGGCACCATCATCGTCTGGGTGCGCCATCCCTTCGGGCTGAGCCAGCGCGCCGCCAAGCAGCAGATCCGGGCGGCGGTGGCCGAGGCCACCAAGCGGTCCTGGCTGCGCCCCAACTGCGTCGAGGCCCTCAGCGGCAAGAACACGGGCACCAACATGGATCCCTTCCATGAGGGTCACCCGGCCGTCCACTTCGAGGAGTGGGACAAGCCGGAAGTCGAGATCGCCGTCATGCAGAAAGGCGGGGGCTGTGAGAACGTGGGGGCCCAGTACCGCCTGCCGGACGCCGCCATCGGTGCGGGCCGTGACATCAAGGGGGTGCGCAAGTGCATCATCGACGCCGTCGTGAAGGCCCAGGGCCAGGGCTGCAGCCCGGGCATCCTCGGCGTGGCCATCGGCGGGGATCGCGTCTCCAGCTACGAGAAGAGCAAGGAGCTGATCCTCCGCAAGCTCGGCACCCCGAACCCCGACCCGAAGATGGACGCCTTCGAGAAGGAGATCACGAACGATCTCAACACCCTGGGCATCGGCCCCATGGGCTACGGCGGCAACACCACCGTGCTGGGCGTCATGGCGGAGGAGATGTATCGCCACCCCGCCAGCTTCTATGTCTCCATCAGCTACATGTGCTGGAGCAGCCGCCGGGGCTCGATCACGCTCAAGACCAACGGCGAAGTGTCCTTCGACTGATCCGCGACGACGAGGCTCAACATGATCCGTCTCACCACCCCCATCACCGAAGACCAGATCCGCCAGCTCAAGGTCGGCGACGAAGTGCTGCTCAACGGCCGCGTCGTCCTCAGCCGTGACATGGGCCACAAGTACATGAAAGAGCAGAAGCCCGAGTGGCTGAAGCCCATCCTCGAGAACATGGTCATCTACCACTGCGGCCCAGTCGTGAAGAAGCACGAGGACGGCCACTACAGCTTCGTGGCCGCGGGCCCCACCACCTCCATCCGCGAGGAGCCCTATCAGGCCGATGTCATCGAGACCTACAAGGTTCGCGGCGTCATCGGCAAGGGCGGCATGGGCAAGAAGACCAGCGAGGGCCTCCAGAAGACCGGGGCCGTCTACCTCCACGCCACGGGCGGCGCCGGCAGCCTGCTGGCCGAGCGCTGCAAGCGCGTGGTGGACGTCAAGATGCTGGAGGAGTTCGGCAGCCCCGAGGCCTTCTGGATCATCGAGGTGGAGGATTTCCCCCTGGTCGTCACCATGGACAGCCACGGCGGCAGCCTCCACGAGATCGTCGCCCAGCAAAGCCAGGAGCGCGCCAAGGCCCTGATGGCCTGAGCCGCCCGGCGTTCTGGAATCGGCCCTCCCTTGCTAGGCTGGAGAGATGGTCCAGACGTACCGACAGCTCCGCCTCGATCTGGGCGCGGCCCTTGCCGGGTTCCTCGATCCCTCCGAGGCCCACGCGGAGAGTGTCCGCTGGTTCGAGGAGGGACTCGACCTGTCGCGCAGCTGGATGGCGGCCCACGGGGGTGACCTGGCCCCGGAATCCGTCCGGCGGCAGGTAGGAGCCTGGACGCGCCGGAGGAAGACGGGCGAGCCCTGGGCCTACATCCTGGGTTGGAGCCTGTTCCGCGACCGCCGCTTCCGGGTCACGGTCGATACGCTGATCCCCCGTCCGGAAACGGATCTTCTGGTGGAGGCGGCCCTGGAGGTGGGGGGGCGGTTGGGCGTGGATCGCTGTGTGGATGTGGGCACGGGCAGCGGCATCATCGCCACGAGCCTGGCGCTGGAGACGGACTGGCAGGTATCGGCCACGGACCTGAGCCCGGGTGCCCTGGCCGTCGCCAGAGAGAACGCCAGGGCCCTGGGCGCCAGGGTGGCCTTTTTCGAGGGGCACTTGCTGGATTCTGTCCCGGATCCCCTGGGCCTGGTGGTGGCCAACCTGCCCTATGTCGACCCCGCGGACGAGCCGGGGCTGCAGAGGGAACTGGCCTTCGAGCCGGCTTCGGCCCTCTTCGCTCCCGACCGGGGACTGGCCCTGTCGGCGGAGCTGCTGACCTCCGCCAAGGCGCGCCGGGCGCCGGCCTGTCTGTTGGAGATCGGGGCCGGCCAGGGGGGCGAGCTGTGTCGCCGGGCCCACGGGGCGGGCTGGGGGAAGGCCATGGTGCATCAGGATTTTGCGGGCCACGATCGAATCCTCGTGGCTCTGGCCTGAGTCGTCGGCAGCGGGCGGATCCGTCCCCCCAGGGCCCTGGTGAAAATGTGGCCCCCTGGGGCTTGAGAGTTCCCGGGGGACTGCCGATAGGGTGTTGTCGAGGTGGAGATGAGTGGCGGCGGCAAATCACACAGTGGTGGTGACCTCAGGAAGGCCATGGCGTTGAAAGAGTCCGCGGCCGACCATCTCGTGGCCGTGGCGCACGAGGTGCTGGCCGAAACACCCGACATCCGGACCGAGAAGCTCAAGGCCCTCAAGCGCCAGCTGGAGGCCGGCACCTACCATCCCGACGAAGGGGCGGTCGCTGAAGGCGTGATCCGCGAATACCTGTCGAAGACTGATCGGCAGGACGATCAGGGCTGAAGGGCTTTCAGGGGGAGCCACCACACCCGATCCGGGCCGCCGCAGAAGAGCGCCCCAGCTTCCGGGTGCAGGTTCCCCTCGGCCGGAGGGCCGGGGATTCCCGGGGGCGGAGCCAGCCGCTTCCAGGCCTCCCGCAGGGAGACCGCCTTCATGCGATCCTCGCCGGGTTTCCAGCAATAGAGGCGCTCCAGTCCCTTGCCGAGGTGGGCTTCCCAGGCCTCCCGGGAGGGCAGGATCGCAGGGGGAGGAGGAAGGGCCGCGGCCTCCGGCAGGTTGGGATCCGAGGCCTCCGGAGCCGGAGTTGCCCCCGGGACGGCTGCTGGGACGGGTGCTGGGCCCGCTGCCGGCGTGGGCGCCGGCAGGGTCGGCCGCGCCAGCCCGAACCACAGGCGTCCGTCCGCCTCCTCGCCGATCAGACGGAGCAGGCTCGCATCCAGGCTGTCCGCCTCGGGAAAGAGCACCTTCAGGTCGCGGGGGGTGCCGGGCTTCCCATCCGGGCCGAGCGGGATCAGGACGCCTGGTTCGGGCTGCCACCAGGCTGCCTTTGCTCGGCCGCCGACCTGAACGAGCCCGCGGGCGAAGCCCAGGGGCGACGGGGGCGGGGCCTGCACATGGGACCACCCGCCGTTGCGCCAGGTCGACAACCCCGAATCATGCGCCAGCAGGAAGGCACGCGAGCCGAGCGGCAGCAGGCTGCAACCACCCTTGATCTCTGGGGGGAGTTCCACGGTCGTCGTCTTGGCCTTCTGGGTTCCGGAACGATCCGCCAGATCAAGGATGCTGACGGGCGTTCCCAGGCCGAAGAGGAACACGCTGTGCCGATCCGGGGCCAGGGCCAGATGCTCCCCAGGTGCCCGGTGGGACCAGCGGAGCTGCTGGCCGTGCAGATCCCAGGCCAGGACCAGTCCCGGCGTGGCGGCGCCATCCGAGTTCCGATAGAGCAGGACCAGGGTGTCGTCAGGGACCAGAGCCGCGTCCACCAGATCCGCGAACTGGAAGAACGCATCGGGAACACCCCCGGGCTTGGGCAGGGAGAAGGCAGGGCCAGGTACGCCTTGGAGGAAGAGGACCACCTGCTGCCGACCGGTCTGCGTCAGGATCTGGGCCACCGCCGCGCCGCCAGGCAGCGGGAGTGTCCACCGGACCCCCCTCAGCGGCACGGGCGGGGGCTGGAGCTCGATGAGCTGACCCGCTCCCGAAGCCGAGGCCCGGAAGGGCTCGAGGAGCTCCTCCTGGGGAGGAGCTCCCGGGTTCCGGCGGGACAGCCACCAGCCCCCGGATCCGAGGGCGAGGGTCAGGACAGCGACGCCCAGGAAGGCGGTGGGGCGGGTCATGGCAGGTCTCCTGCGAGTCTCAAGTGCTCCTCCAGTGACTGGAGGGCCCTCTCCCGGTGGGCACGCCCCTTGGCGGACTTCACGGCCCGGGTTCCCCCGGCGCGCTTGAGGCCGCGCAGGTCCAGGAGACCCTCCGGCAGGGGCGGCAGCAGTCCCAGCATGGCGTTGGTCGGGCCGAAATCGGCGCTGGCCGCATGGGCCAGATAGTGAAGGAGGCTGCCCAGCACCGTGTCCGCCGGGAAGGGCAGCGGCGCGAGGCTCCGCATGGCGCGATCCACGGCGAAGCCCGCGGCCAGGCCTCCTGCGGCGGATTCGAGGTAGCCCTCCACGCCTGAGAGCTGTCCCGCGATCCAGAGCCCCGGAACGGATTTGACAGCGAGTGTCGCATCGAGCACCTTCGGCGCCTGGATGTATGTGTTCCGGTGGATGCTGCCGAGGCGGGCGAATTCGGCCTTTTCCAGGCCGGGGATCAGGCGGAAGACCTCCTTCTGGGCTCCCCACTTCAGGCGGGTCTGGAAGCCCACCAGGTTGAAGAGGTCGCCCGCGAGTGTGTCCTGGCGAAGCTGGACCACCGCGTGGGCCCATCGTCCGGTGCGCGGGTTGTCCAGACCCATGGGCTTCATGGGCCCGTGGCGGAGGGTCTCGCGGCCGCGGTCCGCCATCACCTCGATGGGCAGGCAGGCCTCGAAGTAGGGCGTGTCCACCTCGTGGAGGGGTACGCGCTCTGCCGTGAGCAGCGCGTCCAGGAACCGCTCGTACTGCGGCTGGTCCATGGGGCAGTTGATGAAGTCGGCGCCACCTTTGTCGTAACGCGCGGCCATCCAGGCGATGTCCATGTCCACGCTGTCGCGCTCCACGATCGGGGCGATGGCATCGTAGAAGTGGAGCCGATCGCTGCCCGTGATGTCGGCAAGCCACTCCGCCAGTGGCTCGGCGGTGAGCGGGCCCGTGGCGAGGATGGTCGGGATCCCGGGTTCCGGTGATTCGATGCGGGTGACATCCCAGTGGATCCGCGGGTGCCCCTTCAGGGTGGAGGTGACGGCCTCTGAAAAGGCGTCGCGGTCCACAGCGAGACTGTTCCCGGCGGGTACCCGGGCGGCCTCGGCACAGCGCAGGATCAGGGAGTCCATTCGGCGCATCTCGGCCTTGAGGATTCCGGTCGCGGAATCCGGGTCGTCGCTCTTGAAGGAGTTGGAGCAGACCATCTCCGCGGCCCGCGCCGTGGTGTGGGCCGGGGTCGTCCAGGTCGGCCGCATCTCTGAGATCCGGACTTCGTGGCCCCGCGAGGCCAACTGCCATGCGGCTTCCGAGCCGGCGAGACCCGCCCCGATGATGTGGATCACGCATCCTCCCCGAGAGGTTGATTCTACGTCAGGGCCTCCTGGGACCCTCGGGGTTCGAGACCCCGGCAGGGCTCCGGACGGGCTGGACCATTCTGTTTCCGGACATCCCCTGAAATTTTCCCTTGCATGCGGGCTGCGCGGTGGTAGTCTGAATTTCCTGCGCAGTTGAGGCTGCGAGGTGCTGGAGGGTGCCGGAAGGCAACTTCGGACCATGCGGAAGCGTGGTGGGCGTCTTTGAAAACCGGATAGAAGATAGGAAGCCTTTGAGGGTTCCGTGTGTCGTCTAAGGACGGTGCATGGGATTCAGAACAATTTTTCGACCAGAACATTGGCCCGAGGGGG